>JBIISK010000064.1:0-7744 GCA_044341045.1 Sediminibacterium sp.
TTATTGCTTTTGCGCTAAGTAGTGTTGCACAAACGTCCATGTCCAAAGACGCCCGTATGCAATGGTGGCGTGATGCTAGATTTGGTATGTTTATTCACTGGGGAATTTATGCAGTTCCTGCCGGTGAGTATAAAGGCGATAAAAATCATGCCGAGTGGATTATGAATACAGCAAAAATTCCTATTCCAGAATATGAAAAATATGCAGCTTCTTTTAATCCCACTTCATTTAATGCAGATAGTTGGGTGGCTATGGCCAAAGATGCTGGCATGAAATACATTGTAATTACTTCTAAGCACCATGATGGATTTTGTTTGTGGGATAGTAAAGTTTCTGATTATGATGTAATGGATAAAACGCCATTTAAGCGTGACATCATGAAAGAATTAAGTGAGGCTTGTAAAAAATATGGTGTTGTTTTTTGTATGTACCATTCAATTATGGATTGGCACCATCCGCTCGAAAATAAAAACGACATTAACAGGTATAACGAGGAGTATTTACGTCCTTGTTTAGAGGAACTTGTTACTAAATACGATCCAGGTGTACTTTGGTTTGATGGTGAGTGGGTAGACGAGTGGACAAAACCAAAAGGAGATTCTTTATACAATTGGCTATTAACGCTCAAGCCTAATTTAATTATCAATAACCGTGTAAGTAAGGGCCGTAATGGTATGCAGGGCATGAATAAAGATGATGCAGCAGGTGATTTTGGAACCCCAGAACAGGAAATTTTAACCGAAAAGTCCACCGAAGACTGGGAGAGTTGTATGACCATGAACGATCATTGGGGCTTTAATAAAAATGATAATAATTTTAAAACGAGCAACCAGCTCATTTGGAATTTAGTAGACATTGCTTCTAAGGGGGGTAATTATTTATTAAATATTGGACCAACAGCTGCCGGATTGTTTCCTGATTCAAGCGTACTTCGTTTAAAAGAAATTGGTGAATGGATGCGCATTAATGGAGCAGCTGTTTACGGTGCAAAAACCTGGGATAGTTTTGGTGAAGGTGCTAACATTAGGTATGCAACAAGTAAAGAAGGCAAGTTATTTGTTTACTTGAATGGATGGCCTAAAGCAAGCGTTACACTTAAAAAAATTAAGCCAACTCCTGGAACTAAAATCATGCTTAATGGATTGGATGCACCACTTGAATGGCGTCAATCAGAAGAAGGGCTTGTCATTTTCTTTCCTGCGGCACCTCCAAATAATCCAGGACGCGCAGGTGTGTATGTACTAAATTTAGAAGGTACAGCGCAGTCGCTTGCGACTGCGCCACAAATAGGTAACCCCGATGAAGCCAAACTAAAATCTAAGGTCGTTTCAGGTGTGTCTGAGCGAGTTGCTATTAGTAGTACAGAAAATGGTGCAACGATTCGTTTTACAACGGATGGGTCTGAACCTAATTTAGGTTCGGCAGTATATGCTTCACCTATTTTAGTAACAAAAAGCGGGCTTTTAAAAGCAGTAAGTTATGTGCCTGGTAAAATGCCAAGTGAAACGTCGGAACTTACCATTGTTAAAGGAAAACATGCATTAACACTTGCGCCAAATTATGCCAATCAGTACAGTGCCATGGGGCCGGTAAGTTTAGTAGATGGTATTAAGGGTAACGCAAAAGACTTTCATAAAAACTGGCTGGGGTTTGAGCAAAAAAATATAGAAGCGATTATTGATTTAGGAACTGCAAAGTCAATCAATAAAGTATCTGGTTCTTTTTTAAAAAGACATAGCGAATGGATTTTTTTACCAAAACAATTTAGTGTCTATACATCGGTTGATGGTAAAAAATATCAGTTATTAAGTGCACAAAAAGTGGCAGCACCAAGAAGCGCAGAAGCGGCTGCTGTTGTAAAAATCAGTGCTACAAAAAATGCCAAGGCCCGTTATGTAAAAGTGGTAGCAACAAGTACGGGTGTATGCCCTAGTTGGCATGCAGGTAATGGTGGAAAGGCTTGGCTTTTTTGTGATGAAATTACAGTTCAATAAATTTTTTAAAGATCTATGTGCCTACGGCACATAGATCTTGGCTTGTAATTTTTTTTGCAAATCCGTGCTAAGTTTAGATAGCAAGTCATACCCAGTTGCTTTTTCAATAGCATCCACTGTTGTAATATATTTTTTCCAGTCGGTATCTAGTGTGTTTTCATTGGGCGTATCTATTGCAAGTATTCTTGTGTCTGCGTTTGTTCTTGCTAAGTCACCATTGCCTTTAGGTAAAATGATCGCAATTTTCCATACTCTTTTTGGTACGGTTACTTTACCGTTATTGATTGTTTCTGCAAAGCCAGTAGAACCTATTCCTCCCTTGCCGTAGCTGCCCATAATGGTATACACTTCGTAACCTTTATTAACTTCTGCTCTTAATAAAGTTTCAACATCTGCCCAAGTTCTTTGGTTATTTTGTGGGGCTTGTGGAATTATATTGGTCATTAAAAAAGTTGAGCTATTTGCTTCTACAGAGCTAGTTCTATCCGCAGACGGGCAGTTATGTCCTCTATCAAATCCTGAACCACTATAGCTATTACTTTGAACTTGGTAATAGCCAGTAGGTAATCCTAAAAAGGCAGCAAAATTATCTTGTCTTGGCGTGCTACCTAAATAAGTTTCATCCAAATGCCAAGAAACCCAGTTAGGTGTAGCTCTAGAACTACTGTAAGAAACGACGTAATATTTTTTATCAATTAAATAATTTTCTGTGACAGCCGCGCTATTAGTTGCGTTAGAAGGATTTCCAAATAGCATATTGCTATTATCGCCATCAGAAGGTGGAACATCCTGCCCGCTTCCAGTAGGAAGGCCTCTGCCTGGAGCAGGGGTGCTATAATTGGTTGTGTCTGGGGTATTGTCTGCTGGTTCATTAAAAACGATGCCTGGCTTACCGGCACCAATAAAAATGATATCATCAATATTTACACGTGTGGTACCAATTTTTCTGATTTGAAACCTTACCGGTTTATTACCTGTAATTTTTATGGAGTCTGTAATAAATGTTGAACTATTTGTTGTAAGCGGTGTTCCAATTTGAGCGTAGGTAGCACCTTTGTCTGTAGACATCCAAACGGTAAGTTCTGAATTACCATCGCTACCAAATTTAGCGTGGCTTATTTTAATCATTGATAAACTATCAATATCAAAATTCATTTCAATTTTTCCTGTTCTAAGTCTAACAGATTGTGTGTTGTTTTTGATATCGGTGGCTAGCTTGCCAAGTAGTGCATCATCAAAAGACCAGATGCCTGTTTTGATGGTAACAGGGCCAATGGCATAGGCTGCTTTGGTTCCCATTTCAAAGTCTTCTTTGATAACGAATGGCGCGGGCACGTGTACATAAACTGCGGCGGTTGTGATCGGTGTTGCGGTGTCGTTTTTCTTACATCCTAGTAATGCTACTACAAGTAGCGCGCTGGTTAATAGTTTTTTCATTGAATGAGTCCCTTAAGTTCATAATTAATTTAAGTTGCAATTTTAGTTATATTTATTGTTACTATAATGCACATTGCATGATGAAATCGTTAATTTATTAACTTACAATATGTTACAAAAGGTTTTATTTTGTCTGCTGATGTCAGGGAGGTATGCAACTGCATAATCTGTTTAAGTGGGTACCTATACCAACGATGCTGGCTTTGTAGAAATGACATCTTCAAGTGTAAATTAAACCGTATGAAAAATACAATCCTTTTTTTATTGTTGTTAGCGTCTATGTCTATGCAGGCTCAAACAAAGAGTTATAATAACGAATCCATTAGTTGGAACCATTCGTGGATTGTAAAAAGTACGCCTGAACAAAATTTACCCAATGTGCTTTTAATTGGAGATTCTCATGTTGAGCGTTACTATCCGGTGGTAACTAATTTATTAAAAGACAAAGCAGTTGTAAGTAAAATTACTACTTCATTAAGTATTGGAGATGCAACATTTTTGCCCCAGCTTGCTGGTTTATTGGCGGGGCACAAATTTGAATATATCTTTTTTAATAACGGCCTTCATGGTGTTTTGTTTACCCCTAGCGAGTATGCTGCAGATATTTCAAAAGTTTATAAGCTGCTCACTAAAAACAATCCATCGGTTAAATTTGTATGGGCCAATACCACAGCTAGGCGAGTACCTAATAAACTAGATTCATTTGATGCCTACCACGCCGATGTCATTGAGAGAAATAAGTATGTCAGTGATTTTTGTAACAAAAAGGGTATTGCAGTACTTGACTTTTTTGGATTAACTGTTAATGATAAAAGCCTTTTTACCGGGGATGGTATACACGTTAATGAACTTGGGGTTGCAGCACAGGCTAAGTTGATAGTAGAAGTAGTGAAATAAATTTTTAGTAGATTGTGTAATATCTTATAAATTGCACGCATGTATGCAACTTTTGCTTTTGCCATAACTATGCTTGGGGTGTTTTCTATTTTTGAAAACATAAAAGGGAATCAAAAATTTAGTGTTCTCAAGTATTACATGCTGTTAACAATAATTTGTTTTACAACATCTAATTTTTTGGATTTTTTAAATTTTTCGGCTGGTTCATTAACGGGCCAAGGCAACTTTGTAATTGGTTGGGATTATGCATGGGGTGGTGGATCTGAATATTTTAGAGGAAATATTGCAACCGTTTCAGTATATAATTCTGTATTAAGCAGTAGTGATGTAACCACAAATTTTAACGCAAATAAAACTCGTTTTGGCTTATAGTTTTTTATCCCCCCAATAAACATATATGCCAACAAACCTAATCGAATTTAATAGACTTTCCCCAAGGGAAAAGGAGGTGGCTTCGCTTATTTTAGATGGGGCCACAACTAATATTATTGCGCAAAAGCTAGACCTTAAGCCCAGTACTGTTTCTACATTCAAGAAAAAGATTTTTGTAAAATTTCAGGTAGAATCTGACGTAGACCTATTTAAAATTTTAAAGGGCTTGTAGGAGCGGGTTCAACCAAACTGTAAATTTGTTGTTATAGTCAGTAGTGGACCTCATAACAATCGATAGAATCATAGAAATGGCCTGGGAAGACCGTACCCCTTTTGAGGCCATTTACTTTCAATTTGGCGTGTCGGAGGCCCAGGTTATTGAACTCATGCGCCGCAATCTAAAGCGGAGTAGTTTTAATTTATGGCGAAAACGCGTTAATAGTGGGGTGAGTCAAAAGCACCTCGTAAAAAGGAGTGCGGCTATTAGTAGGTTTAAATGCACCAGACAGCGGGCCATTACCCATAATAAAATTAGTAAGCGCTAGTTTCTTTTTTTCTTGCAGCCTTCACTGCAATAGAGTACCTCATCCCAGCAGCGTTCCCATTTTTTTCGCCACGTAAAGGGTCTTTTACATGCTAAGCAAATTTTGGTGGGGAGATCGGCTTTTTTAGGTTTTTTCACTGCTAAGCTTATTTGGGTTCACAATATAAAATACAGTATCAATGAAGTATAGCATCCCATTTTGTGTAAGTACATTTTCATCATGAAGGTCCTCTAGAATTATAGATAATTCTTTATTGAAATAATCATGATTTTTTGTATTGCTAAAGCCGTTATTTTCTAGAAAAGTTTTTACGATATTCAAATCCGTTTTTTTCTGTTGCCTTTACAAAGGGCTGTTCAACTACTGCATGGATTAAACCAGTGACACTATAAAAGCCCAGTAAGTTGTATGCGGTATCAGGAAAGAATAAATTATTAAGAAGTAAGCTGTGGAAGTAGTCGACCCATGATGCATAATAGATTGCATCATTTAATTTCAGTACATTATAACCGTCCTTTAAATAAACTTTTTGTTCAGCACCTTGTGAAACGTAATTATCAATATTGATATTTTCAACCCAAAGTTTCTGATATACTATGTAATCAATTAATCTCGTTGTTTCTTCTTCTTTGAGTTGCTGTTGGTCTTTAGCCATTGAACTTGCTCCTTGGCTTCCTTTAAGGTAACTACAGGTTGTTTGGATAAGATGGTGGTACTTAACTTGGCTCGTTCCTGAAAGGATATGTTGTATGTCATCTTTCATGTAGTGTTTAGATGTGTAAAGGTAGCTAATTTAAATCATCGATACAATTAGGCTCAGAAGCTCAAATCTCTCACATTCTCATCCTAACAATTGAATATAATGGCTTTAAATATTTAAAATACCAACTACTTTTATACACAAAATACATATTAACGCATTGTATAATTACTTGTTTATCAATGTATTATTAATAATTACAACAAAAAATTACGATATTTCATCTTTGAGCTTTGATATTAGATATTTTTAAATTTATATATCATTATAATGGAGATCACTACAGGGTTGATAAGTGGTCTTCGGCAAATACATAGAAATATGCTTGGGTGACGGGACTGTCGTTTTTCACTTCGTTCAAAACGTCTTCCCAAAAGGGCACCTTACCCAAAGCCTTTCAAACAAACACTACGTGTTCGTTTGGCTTTTTTGTTACTCGTCTGTTTACGAAAGCAAGCTTTCGACGTTGTGTCGCATTAAAAAAGCCTATCACTTTGTGATAGGCTTTGTAGCCAACATAGGAGCCAGTTTGGAAGAATTTGCTGGGGATATCAGGGCGATTTTAGATGCAAAGCTTAAGAACCACTAAAAGCAAAAACCGACCCGATTGGGTCGGTTTTCTATTATTTTCTAAAACTATTATTATTATAGAAAATAACACTTTGTAGCTTCCATAGGAGGCAGTTTGAAAGAATTAACTGAGGATGTCAGGGCGATTTTTAGAGCTCACAATTAATAGCAAGTAATGAGGAGTCAATTTTCTTGAGGTAAGCTATCATTATCATGATTCATAACCCTGAGGTCACGAGTTCAAATCTCGTTCTCGCTACTTGAAAATCAACCACTTACATTTATTTGTAGGTGGTTTTTTATTTTGTGTGAGGATTTGTGTGGAAAATTCGCAGTCGTTGACCACCCCATAGCGTTTTTCTTTGACTCCCTTTTATGTTGATTATCAATGCTAAAAATGGTCAATTGAGAGCGATACAGCATGGTTAATATGTGCTTTTTTTCCAGTTTCAATAAAGATTTCTAAGTTCAAACAAGTTAATATTTCTTACGAGAATGTAATAAATTCTTCATTGTACGATAAAGAAAGGGATGAATTAAATAAAAGCATATTTTAAATATATTAGAAATAAATTCTAATATATTTTCTTCTAATGTTAAATCAGATCTTGTCAATTATGTCTGACCACGATTAATTATTCAGGCTTCTTCTCATCTGATTTATTGAATAACTTGTCAATTTCTTTTGAACTTAAATTAGTGCTTCCCTTGGGTGTATATATTTCTAGTGAACTAATTCCGAAAGCCCTAGTTGTCTTCAGTAAAACCAAAGTCTCACCTAATTGAAACTCT
This sequence comes from Sediminibacterium sp., assembly GCA_044341045.1. Classification (GTDB taxonomy): domain Bacteria; phylum Bacteroidota; class Bacteroidia; order Chitinophagales; family Chitinophagaceae; genus Sediminibacterium. The sequence goes on from JBIISK010000064.1 coordinate 7,368, forward strand.
TTCTTTGACCCTTTGTCAGCATCTACTTGCTCCTTGAAAATTTGATAAAGCTTATTCATTGTCTCTTCATCAGCTTTGAATCTTATGCTGCTGTATGATGTTAAAGTTTTATATTCAGTATTATTGAATTTCCATATATAATCACCTAATGATGTATATTGTATTTCAGACATTAAAATCCCCATTCTTTTGGCAACTCCAAAAGACTTTAAAGGCTCAACCTCTTTTAATTGACAAAAAACATTTGCAGAGATAAAAAGAGAAATAATTAGTAAAATTTTCTTCATAATTGTTTTTTTGTCAAATAATCTAAATTATTTGACTGTTAGATAATAAAAGTATACTTTTTGCTCTTCAACTATATTTTGTAATTCTTT
>JBIISK010000006.1:0-74485 GCA_044341045.1 Sediminibacterium sp.
ATGCAAAGAATTTCCAGCCATGCACCTTCCCCATTTTAACAAAAGACTCTTTACAACATTTATGCATTACAATAGGTGTCCGATTATTTATAATATTGTGGAACAACTAAAAATTGAAACTCAATTTTTGCTGGAATCAAAAAGTGAAACATTATGATTTCTTTTGGCATAGATGAACTCATCATTCAAAATCCTGCATGGAAATCAAAGCGTATAGGGCTTGTTACAAATGATGCAGCCACAACCAATACCGGCATACTTTCAAGAACAGCACTGGTTCAAGCAGGTTTTACTATTGTTTGTTTATTTACTCCAGAACATGGCATTTCTGCTAATGCACCAGATGGTGAAGCGCAGCAAAATAGTATGGACACCATTACAGGCCTTCCCATTATTAGTTTGTATGGAAATAAATGCATGCCTACTGCCCAGGATTTAGAAAATATTGACTTATTACTATTTGACATTCCAGATATTGGCGCCCGTTTTTATACTTATCTCTGGACGCTGACCTATGTATTAGAAGCTTGTGCATTAAACAAAAAAAAGTGCATTGTTTTGGACAGGCCCAACCCTGTTTCCGGAAATTTTGATGCCGCGGAAGGGCCATTTTTAGAAGAAAGTTCAAGTTCATTTATTGGACGTTGGAATATTCCCATCAAACATAGCGCTACCCTTGGTGAGCTGGCACTTTTTTTTAACAGTACAAAAAATATAGGTGCTAACCTAACAGTTGTTCCTGTAAAAAATTGGGACCGAGTTGATTTGGTTACAGATTGGGGAACAAATTTTGCACCTACTTCGCCAGCTATACAAAGCCCAAATAGTATGCTATTATATCCGGGCCTTTGCTTACTAGAAGCTACGAGTATTAGTGAAGGAAGAGGCAGTGCGTATAGTTTTGAAACCGCTGCTGCACCCTGGATGCAAACGAGTGAAATTACGAGTTTTATCAACCAAAGTTTTGGCGACGAAATAAAAGCCAGCGATATTTCATTGACGCCAACATCTGGTAAATACGCAAATACGCTTTGCAAGGGTATTCACATAAAAGCAATCGACCCTAATTATTTTAAACCTGTATTTTTTGGTTTGCTTCTTGTGTACATGATTCGCGCAAAACACCCGCAGGAGTTTAAATGGGCGCCATATAAAACGGCCGTTAACCCTACTGGTGAAAATCACCTTAGTAAATTATTAGGCATGAGTAATGCGGAAAAATTATTTGATTTACCACTACCACAATTTATTGCGAACTGCACAAAATTAACGCACTGCGCAGGTTGGAAAGAACAGATGGAGCCTTATTTACGCTATTAATTCTAAGTTCCCCAAATCCCTAATTACCACGCTGGCTGTGGTGCAACCAAATATGGCTGGCATATAAGATAGTGTGCCAATTATGGATTTTTTAGGGAACGCTTTTTCTGTTTCAATAATTTTAGACTGGTCTACTATTTCTGGACTAAACACAACGGTTAGGCCTTTGTAAATACCTAGTGCGTGTAATTTTTTTCTTACATACTTTGCCAAATTACACTGATGCGTTTTTGAAATATCCGTCACTTTAATTTGTGATGGATCCATTTTTCCGCCCGCACCTAACGAACTTACAATCGGGATTTTTCTATCGATACAAGCTTTTATAAAATAGACTTTAGGCGATAATGTATCGATACAATCTACTGCGTAATCGAAAGCGCCGTTGTCTAAAATTTCTCGTGTGCGTTCTTCTTTTATATATTCTGTTAATACCGTTAAATCTAAATCTGGATTGATATCTTTTAACCTTTCTGCCATTACTTCTGCCTTGGGTTTTCCGGCTGTCGAATGAAGCGCTGGAATTTGCCTATTTACATTGCTTAGATCTACCGTGTCCGCGTCTACAATGGTCATTTTACCAACGCCTGCACGCGCAATCATTTCGGCACATATGCCACCAACGCCACCTAGTCCTACCACGAGTACATTTTTAGACATCAGGGCTTCGATGGGTGCATCCCCTAGCATTAACTGCGTTCTACTCATCCAATAAGGTATCATCAATATTATTTTTTTGGGTATAAAACTTGTTCTAGATTTAGCCTAGTTAACCATGCAAAAATCTACATCCTATGCGGTTTATAAAAATATTTTATTGTAGCGCTGTTTTATGGCTCCTTTCAACCTCGATTTCAAAAGCACAAAACCAGATTCCGCTTGTTATAAAACCCACACCAGACATCAGTATCCAGCTACTTACCTCAAGTAATAAAGTGAGTATTCGAGGACTGAGCGTTGTTAATGACAACGTTTTTTGGGCCAGCGGCTCTGGAGGGATGGTTGCAAAAACCACCGATGGTGGTAAAAATATTGAGTGGATGCAGGTTCCAGGTTTTGAAAAAAGAGACTTTAGAGATATCGAAGCTTTTGATCAAAACACAGCGATCATCATGGCAGTTTCAGATCCAGCTATTATTTTAAAAACATCGGATGGCGGTAAAAGTTGGAAAAAGGTTTTTGAAGACACAACTGCAGGTATGTTTTTAGACGCCATGCATTTTGAAAAAGTAGATGGAAAATTAGTAGGCATGGTTGTAGGCGACCCGATCAAACAAAAAATATTTTATGCCAAAACTTTTGATGGTGGTGACACTTGGATCAAGCCTTCAAAAAAAGAATTAAAAAATGTGCCAATCGTGCCAGAAGGTGAAGCCATGTTTGCATCGAGCGGTACCAATATAGCGATTACAAATTTTAGCAAGGAGTCGCCATGGTTGGTGGTAACGGGCGGCACCAAATCACGTTTAAAAGATTTTTTAAACCAATCTTTTAATGATTCGCTTCCACTACTTCAAGGATTTAGCTCAGCAGGTGCAAACTCCATTGCATTTAACAATGCCATTCAAAAAGGAGTTATTGTTGGTGGCGACTTTGCACACGATACCATTAGCAGGTTCAATTGTATTTTACTTTCTTTTGAAAATGGTAACAGAACCTACACCACACCCATTATTAACCCCCATGGTTATAGATCTTGTGTCATATATGTAGATAATGAAACATTAATTAGTTGCGGCACATCTGGCATCGATATTAGCTCCGATGGAGGTATACATTGGGAGCTGGTCTCTAAAGAAAGTTATCATGTGGTACAAAAAGCAAGAGAAGGACGTGCGGTATACCTTGCCGGTGGCCGTGGCAGAATTGCAAAATTAATATGGTAAGAATGTAATAATTAGGCACGAAAATTGTAGATTAGTAAAGCAGCATTAAATAGTAGGTATGAAAAAGTTTCAGGCAATTATCAAATTTACCATGGACGACCAGTTTATGACACTGGTTCCACCCCACCGTAGTTATATCAATTTCTTATTCAATAAGAGCATTATTGACAGCTATGCGGTGAGCATGGAGAGTCAAACCTGCTGGATTACTTTAAATACCGATTCTAAAGAAGCAGCGGCCAAATACCTCAAAAAGTCCCCCCTTTACAAATATTGGAACTATGAAATAGAGGAACTTTTTGTGTATGACAGCCAATTATATAGGTTTCCATCGCTTCAATTCAATTAAATCGCAAAAAATAGAAAGTTTTTTTTGGCAGTTTCGCTTCAGACCCTATTTTTGCACTCCAATAAAAAGGGAGCATAGCTCAGTTGGTTTAGAGCATCTCGTTTACACCGAGAGGGTCCGCGGTTCGAACCCGTGTGCTCCCACACAGAAAAGCCTTCGATTATATCGAAGGCTTTTTTTATGTACACCTCGTTTTACCATTTAAGCTAAGTTTGTACCCATGCAACCCTTTACAACGCCCAATAAAATAGTGATAACCTGCCATAAATGGTTAGCACCTGCCCTTGCTTCCGAAGTAACTGCTTTAGGATTTACCGTTACCAGGAGTTTTCAAACCGGAGTAGAACTCACGGGCACCATAAATGATTGTATTCGACTTAATTTAAATCTTCGAACAGCGAGCCAGGTTTTATACTCCATCAAATCTTTTAATTGCAACAATCCCGACGAATTATATGAAAACCTTGCTACCATTGAATGGGAAAAAATAATTGATCCAGACGGTTACTTTTCTGTTACAAGTAATGTTTTCCATACAAGTATCACCACCAATTTATTTGCGAACCTTAGGGTTAAAGATGCGGTTGTAGACCGTATGCGAAAGGTGGCGAATAAAAGACCTTCTACCGGATCTGCTTTAACTGGCGCCGTAGTTTACTTGTACTGGAAATACGATGAAGCTGAAGTTTTTATTGACACCACTGGCGATTCTTTGGCAAGGCATGGCTACCGAAAAATTCCAGGAAAAGCGCCGATGCTAGAAGCCCTTGCAGCTGCCACTATTTTATCGGGCAAATGGGACAGGTTCACTCCGTTTATAAACCCTATGTGCGGATCAGGGACTTTGGCCATAGAAGCCGCGCTTATTGCAACCAAAAGGGTACCCGGTTTATTAAGAGAGAACTATGCATTCATGCACGTAATTGGATATGATAGTGCCGTGTATGACAAAGAAAGAGCCGTTATCAAAAATCAAATTATTGAGCCAACTGATTTAAACATTATCGCATCAGATATGAGTAAACAGGCCATTGATATTGCAAAAATTAATGCAGCAGCCGCAGGCGTAGAAGACCTTATTACATTTCAAGTATGTGATTTTGCGTTAACCAAAATGCCTGAAAATATGGAGGGTGCGGTTATTTTATTCAACCCAGAATACGGTGAAAGACTGGGTGAAGAAATTGAATTAGAAGCTACTTATGCAAGAATGGGGGACTTTTTAAAAAATAAATGCAAAGGAGCAACTGGTTATATATTTACGGGCAACCTTGAGCTCGCCAAAAAAATAAGACTCAAGCCAAGCAGACGTATCGAATTTTTGAACGCAAAAATAGATTGCCGTTTACTAGAATATGAAATGTATGCTGGTACAAGAAGGGTTGAAAAAGAAAGTATTAATTCATAAATGCATCCATCGCAACAGTTGGTTTACCAGTGTCATCAAACGCACCGAGCTTATACCCTTTCCAACTATTATAGCTCTGTGGCTCCCAATAAAATACGCCCAATCCTTTTTTTTGATTCACCGACTTAGTTTTTGAAATTAAATCTTGAATAAATGATTTACATGCAGTAGCTGCCGACGCTTCCATACCAACTTCACTAATCATAATTTCTTTGTTATACCTGGCCACCATGTCATTCATGTTGTTTAAGCATTGCATATTTAAACTAGACCAATTTGACACACTTGGATACAATGACATAGCAATGATGTCATAGTCTACTTTGTTAGCCGTTAAGCCATCAAACATCCATCTAAACATGGCGTTGTCGTAACCATTGGAAATATGTACAATCACTTTAGAAGATGTACTTGTTTCTCTCACAGCTTTTGAACCTGCCTGTACCATGGCAGCAAACTGTGCCATGTTTTTTGAGGCGCGCCCTTCTTCCCACAACATGCCATCGTTGGTTTCATTCCCAATTTGAACCCATGCTGGTACAACACCCGCATTTAATAGTGCCGTTAACACCGTTTTTGTATGTGTGTATACCGCTTGGTTTAATCCAGCAGCATTTAAATTCATCCAAGCCTTTGGTTTATTTTGTTTGCCCGGATCGGCCCAGAAATCACTGTAATGAAAATTAATCATGACGCGCATGCCAGCATTTTTTGCACGAACCGCCATTTTTACCACATCGGCCTGACCACACCAACCATTTTCTGGATCTACCCAAACTCTAAATCTGAGCGAATTGATCCCTTTGCTTTTTAATACGGTAATACAATCCGCTTCAGTTCCATTGGATAAATAAAATTTTAATCCAGCGGCTTCCATTTCTGACAACCATCCAATATCAGCCCCCTTAGCAAAGAAGCTTGTATCAACTGTAACAGGTGGTTCAATTATCTTTAAAGGCTTTGTACAAGCTGAAATATGAATACCTACAATAAAAAACAAAAAGAAAACTACTTTTTTCATAACGATGTTTTAACACAATTAAAATTAAGTGGTTTTTTGGTATAAGATACATTCTTTATTTTTACTGAATGAGGGTATACGCCAGCCAAATAAAACCTTGGGAATCTGAAGAAACAGACCTTCTTACCGCAACCGAAACTCCCTATCAACTGATTGTTTGGAATGACGAAGTCAATACGTTTGAATGGGTGATAGAAACCTTAATAGAGGTATGCAAACATTCACAAGAGCAGGCCGAACAATCAGCCATGATTATCCATTACAATGGAAAATACGCAGTTAAAAATGGAGATTACGACACTTTAAAACCCATGTGTGACGCCATTACTGAAAGAGGTATCAGTGCCACCATTGAATCTACCAAAAGCTAATGTCAATTACCGTGTTAGATGAACAAATTTGGTTTCCTCCAATAGAGCATGCGCTCGAAGATGGGTTACTTGCAATGGGTGGCGACCTCAGCACCGAAAGGCTTATTAAAGCTTATCAAGAAGGTATTTTTCCATGGTACGAAGGTGAAACGCCGCTTTGGTGGAGCCCCAATCCCAGATTTGTAATGTATCCCGCCCAATTAAAAGTGAGCGCCACCATGAAGCAGGTGATCAACCGAAAAGAATTTGATTTTAAAACCAATACCGCATTTAAACAGGTAATTGCACATTGTAAAAAAATAAAGCGCGAGGGCCAGCAAGGTACATGGATCACGCCTGCAGTAGAAAAAGCCTACACTATTTTACACGATTTAGGTATTGCCCATAGCGCCGAAGCTTGGAAAGGTGACACACTTGTGGGTGGACTGTATGGCATAAAAATGGGCAAACTATTTTTTGGAGAGAGCATGTTTAGCAGCGAAAGCAATGCCAGCAAGTTTGCTTTTATTAGTTATGTAAGACAATTAGAACAAGAAGGTATTGTTTTGATTGATTGCCAAGTATACACCGAACACTTAGAAAGTTTAGGGGCTCAAATGATACCCAGAGCGCTATTTAAATCAATGCTTTACAAATACCGCTAACTCTTGTAGCCATACATTTTTTCAACGTCCTTGACAATTTTTTCCATGTCGGCATCATCACCAGTTGGATTGTAAGGCTGCTTTAAATTACTTCCAAAAACAAAGGCAATTGTTTGCCAAAATGCTGCATTAAAAAACCCTTTGTATTCAGAAATAATTTCATAACAGTTATTGCCCGTTTGTCTGTTAATGAGTTTCATCAATACTTTACCCTGATATACAGATAATTTTACGAGTTGATCGGCAAATTCTTTTTTGAGTTCTTTTTCACGGGATTTGATAATCGCTTTCCGCTTATTCTTATCGGTCACACCATTTAATTTAGCATTTACCTCATTCATGACCCTGCTCGCAGCAATGGCATAAGGGTATGTAACATATACTGCATTTCGCAGCCTAGTCCAATCGGCCCAATAATTTTTCCAATGACCCGTAAGCTTGGCGTATACTTCTACGGGTGGTAAAACAGATTCTGGAATGGTATCACCTTCTGGCGTAATAAATGCATGAACCCGCATTGTATCGAGGGGCCCACGCTGTTGAGCAGTTATAGAGGTAGATGCAGCAATAATTAAAAGCACCAAACAAATAATATGTTTTCGTGTTGCCTGCATGTATAAAATTAAGAAATAGTTAGTTTGTTTTTTAATGTTTTGTAGCGCTGAATAATGGACATCACAAAACCTATTACCATCACTATAACCCCCAACCATAAAATATTAATCATTGGGAACTCATATACTTTTAACGTAATTAAATCGGTGATAGCACCAGATTCTTTAACGCCCATTTGTAATACACCTTTATCCTGATCAATCACTTTGTTAAATTGAAGCACTAAAGATTGTGCAACTACCGTATCAGAAATTTGTCGAATACTTGAATTGTCAATCGCAATACCAGGCATTGCTGAATATTTTCGACCATCCCTAGCTGTAACGTCAACATCTAAAAATAAAGCGGTTTCACCAGTTAGCAATAGGTCTTTTTTGGAAGCTGGATTTACGGATACACTTTTTAAAACCATGAGCCCATTGCTGTAAAAAATGGTGTCCCCTACTTTGATTTCTTTGTCAACAAAACGAGTGGTATCGGAAGCGTCATTTTGCTGGAATGATGTGATGTACACAAAAATATCTTTGTACCAATAATGCTTACTTGCAGGATTGGCAGCAAAACCTTCCATCCCTTTGTTGTTTTTAATTACATCCGGATATAAATTAAACGTTTCGGAACCGTCTTTTGCTTTAAATGTAATTTCGTAATATTTTTTTCTGTCCTCCACATTTAAGGTGTCACGCTTATAGTTCACCATAAACTTACCCATGTCTGTTTCTACACCTTTAAAAAGGGTTAAGTTTTCAGCAGGGTTACCTGCTGGATTTTTTTCGCCAGGGGCAGCTTGTGCAAGTGGTGTAATACCTGTTGTATTCCAACTCAACACTGTTTTTTTAGCAGACGAAATTAAAATTCCTACAAGTATCATTCCAAAGCCAACGTGCGCAACAGAGGCGCCTGCGGCTTTTAATTTACCCCTTAATACAAGCCAGATATACGATAAATTTCCAGTAACCGCATAAACGGCGGTAAAGATGGCTAAATGTATTGCAAATAAAAATACAGGTCCTTTTTTAGTATAATTCACGTCACCAAAAAATGCAATGAGTAAACTAATAACAGCTGCAGCTAAAACAGGCCAAACAATCTTTTTTACCAACTGTTTGGTATCGGTGTATTTATATTTTAAAAATTGCGTGCCCGCTGTTAAAAGTCCTAAAACAATTGCAACAAAAATTTGAATTTGATTGTGGGCAAATTCCGGGTCTTCGGGTGGTGCAATATTGGTACCAAATAATTTATTGGCAACAGGTGTAGATGTTTTAGCAATAATGACCATGCCTGCTAAAAAGAGAACTAGCGATCCAATAAACATCCAAAATTCTCTGCTACTAGTTGCTTCTTCTTTTGCAATAGATGGAATAGACTTGTAACGAATAGCAAAAATGGTAAATGCGGGTATTACAAAAATGAGTAAAAAAACAAGTAGCTGCGTGTTCATACCAAGGTCTGTAAAGGCATGTACCGAAGTGTCACCAAGTATGCCGCTTCTTGTTAAAAAAGTAGAATATAAAATCAATAAAAAGGAAACGATGTAAAAGAAATAAGTAGGACGTAAAGAGTACCCCGTACTTTTTGCAATCATGTTAGTGTGTAGTCCAGCAACAAGTGTTAACCAAGGTACCAACGATGCATTTTCTACAGGATCCCAAGCCCAATAACCGCCAAAAGACAAGCTCTCATAGGCCCAAGCGGCACCCATCATAATTCCAAGCCCTAAAATAGCTGCCGAAAAAGAAGCCCACGGAATTGCAGATTTTAGCCAATCATGAGACTTGCGCATAAAGCCAGCCATTGCATATCCAAAAGGAATAATGGTACTTGCAAAACCTAAAAACAAAATAGGCGGATGAATCACCATCCAATAATTTTGCAGGAGCGTATTTAATCCAGTACCATCTTTAATAAGTGTTAAATAATCGGGTCTACTAAGTATGGGCCAATCCATTTCATTTCTTAAAAGAGAAAAAGGACTAGATCCAATTTTATGACCAAATAAATAAACGCCCAATACCATCGAAGCTAAAAGTACTTGAGCAAAAGAAATCACAGACATAACCCCCGCCTCCCATTTTTTTGCAGTGAGCATAATCACAACACCTAAAACACAATGCCAAAAACTCCAAAGCATAAAGCTACCTTCTTGACCTTCCCAAAAACAACTGAGTAAATATTCGGGCTGTAAAGACTTATCACTATGCATATAAGCATACTTGTATTCGAAATAGTGATTCGAAATAATGACATAGAGTAATGAAAAAGTTGCAAATACACAGATGGCTTCTACCAAAAAGAAAATACGACCAATTTTAATCCAACTTTTTGCTGCTGGATCATTATGATCCGCTACCCCAGCAAAAAAAAAGGCAATGGTTGCAACAACAGAAGCAACAAAAGAAGCCAAGTTAAAAATATGCCCTGCTTGTCCAAGCCACAAATGTTCGCCGATAAAATTCATTGAATTAAAATTAATTGATACAGTTAGTTAGAATACGTAGTTTGACTTTTGTCGATTGAATTGGGATTGTCTTTATATTTTGAAGGACACTTGAGTAAAATATCCTTACACTCAAACTGACCATTTTGCACTTTCCCTTTTAATACCAAACGCTCACTTTTTTCCATGTCGGTGGGCTTATTGTTGTGGTAAATAACCTTAATAGAATTTCCAAGGGTATCCACTGCTGTAAACGTTAAATAATTAGGGTCTTTGACAGCGTCATACACAAGCGGCTGCGTTTTGTCAATTTTAGCAATCAAATTTACAAATTTACCCTCTTTCTCACGCGCAGACGCTATGGTCTCATATGTGGTCAAATCACCGGTATAACTGATGAGTACCACAATGGATGCGGCAATTAAAAGAAGGAGGATAATATGGGTCTTTTTCATAAAAACACTGATTTCTAGTACAAAAGTAGCCTAAAATGGACAATCTTTGTGGTCTTGTTTAAGCATTCAAGAATCTTTAACGTATTTCGAAAAATAGCTGCTAACTTGCGCCCTGTTTGCAATACAACCCAGTATGAGCCAATTATCAAACTTTGACCCCAATGAGGTCGGAAACCCTAATAACAACATATTTGGACTCCCTTTTTCTGAAGCGGAATCTGCCCTCGTTTTACTCCCCGTTCCATGGGAAGTTACGGTGAGTTATGGAGCCGGTACTTCGAGAGCTGCAGAGCATATTTGGAAAGCAAGTATACAGGTGGATTTACTAGATACCGATGTTCCGGATGGCTGGAAAAAAGGATTCTATTTAAGAGAAACCAATAAAAAAATCCTTTTAAAAAGTGACTACTTACGCAAAGAGGCCGAACTGTTTATAGACTATATTTCTAAAGGTGAAATTGTTGGCAACAACAAATTCATGTGCAAGAGCCTCAAAGAAATCAATGAAGGTGGTGTTATGCTCAACAACTGGGTATACGAACAAACCAACGAACTGCTCGAACAAGGTAAACTGGTAGGCCTTATTGGTGGCGACCATAGTACACCGCTAGGTTATATTAAAGCATTAGCAAAAAAACATGGCAGCTTTGGCATTTTACAAATTGATGCGCATTGCGATTTAAGAAAAAGCTACGAGCACTTTACCTATTCACATGCATCTGTTATGTACAATGTGCTTAGCGAAATTGAAGGCGTTGAAAAACTAGTACAAGTTGGCATCAGAGATTTTTGTAGTGAAGAGTGGGATTACATCAATAATAGCAACGGAAGGGTTGTTACCTATTTTGATAAAGACATTAAAACCAGACAATACGAAGGGGAAACTTGGAAGCAAATAACGGATGAAATTGTGAATCAACTTCCTCAACTGGTGTATATTAGTTTTGATATAGATGGACTTGATCCAAAACTTTGTCCAAACACGGGAACCCCTGTTCAGGGTGGTTTTGAAAGCGAAGAGATACTTTACCTATTCAAAAAAATAGTAGCCAGCGGCAAACAACTCATTGGCTTTGACTTTGTAGAAGTGGGTGTAGGCGAAACAGATTGGGATAGCAATGTAGGCGCTCACTTATTATGGCGCATGTGTAATTTGATGGTAAAAAACACCACTTCAAATAACTAAGATGGCAGGAAAAGTTTACGACTTTATTATTGTATTAAAGAAACGCTCTTTTGTATTTATTAATTGGGTAAGTATACTTATGATTGCGCTAGCTGCGCTCCTACTATCGGTGCAAGTTATTTTACACGGCTACCAGCAGACACTTATTTATATTACCATTATGCTTTCCATGATTGCATGGACCGCGTTTACTATTTTAAAAGAAAAAAAAGGAAGACCCGCATTATACAGGATAGCTTTGTTACTAGGTGCATGGGGGATTTTTATTCAACCATATATATCATGGCTCGCATTTGTTTATGTGGCTGCTGCAGTGATAGAAAAACAAGTTAAATTTCCGGAAGAAATTGCTTTTGACGATGAAGAAGTTGTCATCAATAGCTTTCCAAAAAAGAGACATAGCTGGGACGCTTTTGAAAATATTGTTTTGAAAGACGGACTCCTTACATTAGACTATAAAAATAATACCTTGTTTCAAAAACAAATAGAATCTGCTGTATCAAAAGAAGATGAAGCAGCTTTTAATGTATTTTGTCAAGAACGCTTAAATAAATAACATGGCCAGTCCACTACAAAAGTCACCCTACATTTTATATTCAGACGGCGAAGGAAATATATACGAAGACACGAGTTTATATGTAGTTGGACGCGCTGGTTGGGATGCCATGCCCATAGATCCTGCCGATTGGATAGAACTTCCTGAAGGAGGTAATTTATATGAATTACCTGGTAGACGTGGCATTGGACTCGATGTTGAAACTGGTGAAATGCGTTTATGTGACAAAGGTTGGGCCGTTGCCGCATTTATTCCACCTGCACATACCGGTTTATATATTGCCGCTTACGAAACAGAAGCGGAAGCGCCTACACTGCCCTTGTTTTGCTACACAGCAGCAGGTTGGTTAGACAATAAAACCTATGTGCCAGCAGTAAGAATTGAACAAGATATAAGACAAGAGTGTGCCGGTTATAACGATGCAATAATTGCTTCTGGTACCGAGGTATTATTAGCGAATTATCCGCACAACAGACTTGTAAAACATTTGATGGAAAACTGCTGTATGACATACAACTGTCCTGCTGCTCGAAATTTTTCAATGTCCAGATGGGAATGTCCAGTTCCAACTTCACCAGCATGTAATGCCAATTGTATTGGATGTATTTCTTTTCAACCCTCCGATGAAACCATTGTTTCTACACAAGACCGTTTAACGTTTAAACCAACCGCCGAAGAAATTGTAGAATTTACGGTACCACATTTAAAAAATGCCCCTTTCCCACTTATTAGTTTTGGACAAGGTTGTGAAGGAGAGCCATTACTCATGTGGGAAACGATTAGAGAATCTATTATTGAAATTAGAAAACACACAGACAAAGGCAGTATCAATATTAACACCAATGGTTCTAAACCAGACGCTGTAAAAGCCTTGTGTGAAGTAGGTTTAAACAGTATTCGGGTAAGTACCAATTCTGCGCGCAAGCATATTTATGAGCCTTATTACAGACCCAACAATTATCAGTTTGAAGACATCATTGAAAGCTTAAAAGTAATGCGCAGTTATGGTGGATGGGCAAGTATTAATTACTTTGTATTTCCAGGCATGACAGACAGTGTAGAAGAATATGAAGCACTTCGTAAACTCATTATAGACACCGATTTAACCATGATTCAGTGGCGCAATTTTAACATCGATCCAGATTGGTACATGGGTAAAATTGGCGTAAACGAAACCGGCGAAATGCTGGGCGTTAAGCAACTCATGAGCCTTATTGCTGAAGAATTTCCAAAAGTTAAATTTGGTTATTTCAATCCGCCAATAGAGCGTATTAAAGGCAATTACGAAATGGATTTTGCCGGTGGACGCTCGTAAAAATAGATATATAGGTATGCTACTCGCAACCGTAGCAGCCATTATTTGGGCTGGTAATTTTGTAATTGCCAGAGGCGTGAACCAGCAAATTCCTCCAATTACACTTGCGTTTTGCAGATGGTCCTTAGCAACTGTATTAATGATACCTATTGCATTTAACGCGTTTAAAAATGAGTGGCATATTTTAAAAAAACACGGAGCCTATTTATTTTGGGTGTCGCTTTCAGGTATTGCATTATTTAATACTTGTTTGTACATATCTGGGCATTATACCACTGCTATTAATATGGCGCTAATAAGCACCACGTCCTCTCCGATTTTTGCTACTACGTTTGCGATTATTTTTATTGGCGAACGCATCAATGCATTTAGACTTACCGGCATGCTAGTTTGCTTAACCGGTATTTTATTACTGATTTCTAAAGGCAGCATGCAAACGCTACTATCCTTTACTTTTTCAATTGGAGATTTATGGGCACTGGCTGGTGCCATTGCATTTGCGGTGTACAATGTACTCGTTCGAAAAAAGCCAGCTACCATTTCAGCTACCACATTTTTGCTGGCCATTTTTGGACTTGGCACTTTATTAATTCTACCAGGTTTTTTAATGGAACAAGTAAGCGCCGCTCCTATTGCTTGGAACAATTCACTTGTAATTTCCCTTTTATATTTAGGTGTCGGAACATCGGTGGTTTCATTTTTATGCTGGAATGCAGCCATTAAAAGAATTGGCGCAGGTACCACTGTTTTATTTGGTAACCTAATCCCAATTATTAGCACCATCGAAGCCGTTTTGTTTTTAAATGAACCTTTCCAAAAAATACATATGATTAGCGCAGGTATTGTTATTTTTGGACTGATAATTGCAAATTCAGGTCAACACAAAAAACATATGCAGCATGTTTGATCAAATAGATAACCTTACTTTAATTTTTTTATGCATTGCTTCATTTGGAGCTGGTTTTGTAGACGCCATTGTAGGTGGTGGTGGCCTTATTCAAATGCCTATTGCACTTATTATGATGCCAAACTTTCCAGTTGCCACCGTTATTGGCACTTTAAAAATACCTGCATTTAGTGGTACTTTTTTTGCAGCCAAAGAGTACGTTAAACAAGTAAAAATTGATTGGAAACGAATTGCGCTGATATGCATAGTCGCTTTTTCATTTGCTTTTTTGGGTTCAGAGTTATTAACTAAAATGGGCAATAGCTATATGAAACCTATTTTATTTTGCATTCTTATTGTTGTTGCCATCTATACCTATTCTAAAAAAAGTTTTGGACAAGCGCAATCAAAACATCTTTCCAATAAATCGCTTTTGCTCCGCAGTATTCTGTTAAGTGCCACTATTGGATTTTATGATGGCTTTATTGGACCAGGCACTGGAAGTTTTTTAGTACTCGGTTTTATTGCCATACTAGGTTATGATTTCTTACATGCAAGCGCAAATGCCAAACTGGTAAATTTGTCAACCAATTTTGGATCTATTTTGCTGTTTATTTTAAAAGGAACCATTATTTGGGGTGTTGCCATTCCAATGGCTATTTGCAACGCAGTAGGCGGATTATTGGGTGCTAAACTGGCCATAGCAAAGGGTAATCAATTTATTCGCGTCTTCTTTTTACTCGTTATATGTGCTACTATTTTAAGATTTGGCTACGACGTATTTTTCAAATAAGGGTTCTTAACTTTTTTTTAGGCCATAAAGGTGGATTACTCCCCCTAATTAGCGTTAATTTTCAACATTCATTTGAAATGACGCCTTATCTCGTAGCTTTATAAGTATAATACCTATTTACATGACCATTGGGTTTGAAAAAGAAAAAAACATAAAAGCAGGACTTATAACAGCCGTTATATGTTTGTTGCTTTTTTGCATTTTCTTTTTTCTGACATGGGAACTACCTCAAATACCAACACCAACATTTGGTGAAGGCATTGAAGTTAACTTAGGTAATTCAGAAACTGGCTTTGGTACCGAACCCCCTCAAATACCCGGAGAAGCGGCCACAGAAACGGATAATACCAATACAACTCCGCCAAAACAAGTTGAGGCAAGTAAGCCCATTCAAACAGATGCCAACGAAACAAATGAGGCAGCAGCTGTGGCTACAAAAACAGTAAAAAAAGAAGCGGTAACATCACCTCCTGTTCCTACACCACCTAAACCTAAAGCAGTATTTGGTGGTGGTTCAAGCACTACTACAAGTGGCAATAATGCAGATAGTTACAACGGGAAAACAGATCAGGGCATTGCGGGTGGCAAAGGTGATCAAGGAAAACCAAATGGTAACCCTAATTCAGATAGCTACACAGGCAATGGTGGCAATGGTACGGGCGGCCCTGCTGGTGCAGGCGGCGGTGTAAGCATTAGAACCGGTCTGGATGGTAGGCGCATAACAAAACTTCCAAGTTTTGAAGATGATTTTAATGAAAATGCAAAAGTAGCGGTAGACATTGTAGTGAGAGATAATGGACAAGTTATAAGTGCTACAGTAAACCCACGAGGTACCACAACAACAAACGCGAGTATCCGAAATATTGCCCTCAAAAAAGCAAAAATGCTCCGCTTAAATGCAGGCAGTGATCCCGAACAAAAAGGAACGATTGTATTTAGTTTTAAGATTCACGAGTAAATGAATTACGACCAAACACTTGAGTATTTATTTACACAACTTCCTATGTTTAGTCGTGTTGGTGCAGCTGCTTACAAAGCCGATTTAACCAATACTATTAAGCTTTGTGAGGCACTGGGCAATCCACAACACCAATTTAAATCTATTCATGTAGCTGGCACCAATGGCAAGGGTTCTACCAGTCATATGCTCGCTTCGATTTTACAAACTGCTGGTTATAAAACTGGGCTATATACGTCGCCACACCTGGTAGATTTTAGAGAAAGAATTAAAATTGACGGTGCCTATTGTTCTACAAAATTTGTTGTTGAATTTACAGAAAAAATAAAGCCACTGATAGAGGAAATCCAGCCTTCTTTTTTTGAAATAACAGTTGCGATGGCATTTAGTTATTTTGCGGAACAAAAAGTAGATATCGCTGTTATTGAAGTAGGACTTGGCGGACGCTTAGATAGCACTAATATTATTACACCTGAAGTTTCGGTTATAACCAATATAGGACTTGATCATACCCAGTTTTTAGGAGACTCCATACCACAAATTGCAAGTGAAAAAGCTGGCATCATTAAAAAAGAAGTGCCTTGTGTTATTAGTGAATACACAACTGATACTAGGCCCGTTTTTGATGCGGCCGCTAGCATTACGGCCATCACTTATGCATCCGATTTATATAGCATACAGGGCACCAAATATGAACACGATTTTTTACATGTGGATGTTGCACATCATGTATCCGGCGCAACCGATACGTATCAACTTGATTTAAATGGAAGCTACCAAGCAAAAAATATTGTAGGGGTATTAACTGCTGTTGGCATTTTACAAAACAACGGTTGGAAAATAACGAATGAAAATATTGCAACTGGCCTAAGCCATGTAAAAATAAATACCGGCCTGTATGGCAGGTGGCAAGTGATTGGAAATAACCCCACTACTGTTGTAGACGTAGCGCACAATGTGGCTGGTATCCAAACATTACTCGCACAAATAGCGCTTATAAACTACAGCCATTTACACCTTGTTTTTGGCATGGTAAAAGACAAAGATATTGACAGTGTACTTGCTTTATTACCAGCGCATGCAACCTATTATTTTACAAAGGCGCAAATTGAAAGAGCCATTGATGCGCATGAACTGCAACAAAAAGCAGGTGCGTATAGTTTACAAGGCAATACCTATTTAACCGTAAATGAAGCCATTACTGCTGCTAAAAAACAGGCACTCTCCACTGATTTAATAGTAGTATTTGGAAGCGTTTTTTTAGTGGGAGAAATAGAAGGCATTATTCCATCAACTGTATTGTAGCCATCCTAATTGAATAAGGGCTTCATATATGGGTCCTAACTGAACGCCGTGCATCATTTTATTTTGCTGGAGTAGTTCAATAAAATCCTTTTTACTATATAGCACTACTTCAATGTCTTCGTAAAAATCAGGATTGACATGCTTAGTAGGCACTGCATTTTCAATTAAATAAAAATAAGCGGTATTATCATTGATGGCTGGATTGGGAGCCAGCTTACAAATGAGTCGAATACTATCTGATGTATAGCCCGTTTCTTCGATGGTTTCTCTAAGCGCTGCTACCGCAGGGTCTTCCCCTTCATTAATAACACCACCAGGGAGCTCTAGGGTTAGAGCATCTACAGGGTAACGGTATTGTTTTACTAAAACAATTTCATTGCCCGGGGTCACAACAACCGCATTGGCCCAATCAGGAAGTTCAACCACGTAATATGGGTCAATAATTCTTCCATCCGGAAACTGACAGGCATCTGCCCTTGCTTTAAACCACTTGTCTTCAAATACTTTTTTAGAAGAAATTTTTTTCCAGCGCTGCTCTCTCATGCTTTACAAATAAATATTACCAGCCTTTGTTTTCTTTTAATGTTTTGATATGCGCTACATGATGTTTACCATGCCATGCATAAATACCAAGCATATCCCAAAGCGTTATTTGACCTCTGCGTTGTGGATTAAACAAGGTTTTTTCAAAATCCGCATTCGACATATTTTGCAAGAGTGTTAACCAGCGTTTATGCAGCGCATAAAGTAAGGTAATAGAAACATTGATGGGCTCTTTAACTACATCGGCCGTTTCTGACCAAGCGTTTTCTTCGTATGGTTTAATGGTAGGGTTATCTTCTGTTAAAGCAAGTTTAAACCTGATAAAAGAATTCATATGACTATCAGCCAAATGATGCACGAGTTGGTGCACCGTCCAACCTCCATCCCTATAAGGAGTATGCAACTGCGCTTCGTCTAAATTTTCGATAGACTGCTCAAGTTCATTTGGTAGAAACTGAATATCTGCAAGCCATATTTTCTTTTGTGCTTCCGAAAAAGGTTGTGCTTCGTATTTTCCAATTGGATATCTAGGATCTTTTTCCATGCTTTTTAATTTATGCTTCTCTTAGTGCGTGTCCTGTTAAACTAATAAACACGTCTTCTAAGTTAGCCTGCTTTACTTCTTTTGGTTTTTCAAAACCACCAGCCACTAAATCATCAATCAATTGATCTGGTGAGTTAAGGGCAATTAATTTACCACTATCTACAATGGCCACCCTATCACATAAAATTTCGGCCTCATCCATATAGTGCGTAGTAATAACAACCGTTGTACCACTGTCTCTAATGGATCTGATGAGGTCCCATAAATTTCTGCGCGCCTGAGGATCAAGTCCAGTTGTGGGTTCGTCTAAAAAAATTAAAAGGGGTTTATTAATTAAAGTAGTGGCAATAGAAAAACGTTGTTTTTGTCCGCCACTCAATTCTTTAAATTTTGCTTTTGCTTTGTCCCTAAGGTTGACGCTATCAAGTATCGCCATGGGATCAATTTCTTCGTTGTAAAGTCCCGCAAATAAATCTAGTAACTCAATTAAATTAAGCCCGGGGTAAAAACCTGCTGTTTGTAATTGAACGCCAATTATTTTTTTAACGGCCGCAGGATCTTTTTCAATATCAAACCCATTTACGGTTACAGTACCGCTTGTTTTTTCGCGCAGGGTTTCAATAATTTCAAGTGTGGTAGATTTTCCGGCGCCATTAGGACCTAAAAGACCAAATATTTCGCCGGGATATACTTCAAAACTGAGCCCTTTAACCGCTTCAAAATCGCCGTATTTTTTAGTAAGGTTTTCTACTTTAATAATGGGGTCCAACATAGCTACTCTTTAATTAGGTAAAGATAGTGCTTAAGCGCAAGTTATTGTACCTTTGCATCCCAATTAGCGCTTATGCAATTACAATGGATCACTCCTCAACAAATACAGTCTAAAGAAGCATTTTTAAATATCGTTACTGCCTATCATGTAAGCCGCACAGCCGCTGCCTCAAATATCGGCGCGGCGTTCGATTCAAAGGACTCAACAACGCAACATTCAAATGCAACCTGCTTTTTAGTGGAAACCCCTGCGCTTATTGAGTCCGCGCTATCGGAGGTATCCAGCGCTTTTTGTGATGGCAACAAAGACATTGCTTTACAATTATTTGAGGCCGTTAAAAACAATGTGTTTGCGCTCGTTGATGGCATTTTGGTGGATCAAAAAGCAGCTTGCATTTCCCGTTTAGGTGATTTATTTACAGAAATTGAGTGGCTGCTACACGACAAGCCCGTTCGCTCTTTTCTTTATTACAAAGATCAAATCGTATGTACGGGTGCCGTTCTTGGCTCCGCACTTTTTTATCATTTTTTATTAGAGCAGGGTGTTGATAATGAATTTTTAGATATCAGGGATTGTATTGTGGCGTCAGACGAATTTGGCGGAGCAAGTGTTATAGAAGATATTTCGCTCAAAAGATTACAGCAAACGATTAACGCAGGTAGTATTGTTGTAACGCAGGCAGGTATTGGTGCCACCGATCAAAATGAAAATGCAAGATTGATTGAGGCGAGTAATGACTGGCTGAAAAATGCGCTTACGGATTTATAAACCTGCCGGCGCCTCTAAAGGCTTTTGCAAAATATTTTTCCGATAAATCATTAATGGTAACACCTTTAGACGTTGATGCGTGTACAAATTTATTGTTGCAGACAAACACGCCAACGTGAGTGATTACCATAGACGCCGAAACGGTATTAAAAAATACGAGGTCGCCTTCTTTTAAATTTTCTGTTTCTATTTTTGTGGAAGCATCAAATTGCTGTTGCGAATTTCTTGGAATTTTTACATTGTAAACATCACGAAGTATTACTTGCGTAAACGAAGAACAATCGATACAAGAATCGGTACTGCCACCAAAACAATACTGTGTACCATACCATTTTTCCATTTGGCTTAAAAGAAGCGTATTGTTTAATTCAGTGGGTGCAACACCCAGTAAGTTTGCATATTTATTGGGGAGCGAAAGCGCGGCATCATAACTAAGACTACTATTTTTTGAGGGCTCGGTTTCAGTTACTTTTGGCGCCGTTACTTTTATGCCCGCTAGCTTTACTTCTCCGGGTAAAACGGCCAAATTATCCAAAAAACCGCGCGGCATAGAAGAACTACTCCCCTGCACTTTAGTTGTACTGGATTGGTCTTTGGAAGTGAGCTTACCTAGGGATTTACAACCCGAAAGCATTAAAAGGCCCAAAACAGATAATATATATACTTTATGACGCATAAATAAGGAACAATTATAGGCCTAAAAACCAGTAAAATGGGACCCTGCGCATAACTTTTTAACAATCTGTTCCACTCCCCTACAATTGTGGATAACTGCACCCCAAAAGGTTGCGTTCGAGTCAGGATATTTGGGCCATGCCAACTTTTTCACACTTACACGTTCACACCCAATATTCACTTCTTGATGGGGCGGCTTCGGTAGAAAAATTATACGATAAAGCGATCGAAAATAAAATGCCGGCACTTGCCATAACGGATCATGGAAATATGTTTGGCGCATTTGAATTTGTAAGTCAGGCATGGAAAAAAACAAAGATTGTTGGTAAGGATGAATTTGGTAAAGACATTTTGGAGCCCATTGTTAAACCAGTAGTGGGTTGCGAATTTTATGTGGTAGAAGACATGCACATAAAAACCTTTACCAAAGAACTTAAAGACAAAAGATACCACCAGGTTTTACTTGCAAAAAATAAAAAAGGATACGAGAATTTAGTAAAACTTACATCACTTGGGTTTATTGAAGGAATGTATAGCAAGTACCCACGTATCGATAAAAAATTAATTGAACAGTACCACGAAGGTATTATTGCCACTACTTGTTGTATTGGTGCGTATGTGCCTCAATCCATTTTAAATGAAGGCCCCGAAAAGGCAGAAAAAGAATTTAAGTGGTGGCTAGATTTATTTGGCGAAGATTATTTTATTGAAATTCAGCGCCATAATATTAAGGAGCAGGAGATTATTAATAACACCTTATTACAATTTTCAAAAAAATACAATGTACCTGTTATTGCTACCAATGACAGCCACTATGTAGATCAGGACGACGCCAACGCACACGATATTTTACTCTGTATCAATACCGGCGAAAAGCAAAGCACGCCTGGTTTTGATGATTTTGTAAATGATGATGCACAAATAAAAAATAGACGTTTTAAGTTTCCCAACGATCAGTTTTATTTTAAAACGCAGGAAGAAATGGGTAAGCTCTTTAGCGATATCCCAGAATCTTTGGATAATACCAACATAATTGTTGACCGTGTAGAAGTACTCAATTTAAAAAAGGATATTCTACTACCGGCCTTCCCTATTCCAAAGGAATTTCAGATACACAAAGACGCCAACTTAAACCAGTGGGAGTTTTTACAACATATTACGCGGGAAGGTGCTAAAATGCGCTACAACGATGTAACACCTGAAATTCAAGAACGCCTCGACTTTGAATTATTTACCATTAAAACCATGGGATTTGCGGGTTACTTCTTAATTGTAAGTGACTTTATTAAAGCAGGCCGGGAAATGGGTGTATTTGTAGGACCAGGTCGTGGATCTGCGGCTGGCTCAGTAGTGGCCTATTGTATTGGTATTACCAATATTGACCCCATCAAGTATAACTTACTATTTGAGCGTTTCTTAAATCCGGACCGTAAGAGCATGCCCGATATCGATACGGACTTTGACGATGAAGGTCGACAAAAGGTAATCGATTATGTAGTGGACAAATATGGTAAAAATCAGGTAGCACAAATTATCACGTACGGTACCATGGCTGCTAAAATGAGTATCAAAGACGTAGCGCGCGTTCTTGATTTACCGCTCGCCGAAAGTAACGTTCTTGCAAAATTAGTACCCGATAAACCTGGTACAGAGCTTGGTAGAGTTTTACACGCTCCTCTTACGATTAAAGAAGGCGCAAAATCCTTAGAGGAAAAAGAAGGCTACCAACAAGAAGACATTGACAATGTCAAAAAGCTTCGAGAAATTTATAGGGGAAGCGATATACGTGCACAGGTATTAAAAGAAGCAGTTAGGCTCGAAGGCTCCGTGAGAAACACGGGTATTCATGCAGCAGGTATTATCATTGCACCACAAGATTTAACCACATTAATTCCAGTGGCAACTGCAAAAGATTCTGATTTATGGGTTACACAAATTGAAGGGAGTATTATTGAAGACGCCGGCGTTATTAAAATGGACTTTTTGGGACTTAAAACCCTTTCTATTTTAAAAATGGCATTGGCGCTTATCAAACAAAACCATGGCGTTGTTATTGATTTAGACACTATTCCACTAGACGACGAAAAAACATTTAAGCTTTACCAACAAGGAGAAACCAATGCCACTTTCCAATTTGAAAGTGTGGGCATGCAAAAATATTTACGCGAATTAAAGCCCGATAAATTTGATGACTTAATTGCCATGAACGCCCTTTATAGACCTGGGCCAATGGCATATATCCCAAATTTCATTGATCGTAAACATGGACGTGAAGCCATTAGTTATGACCTTGATGAAATGAAAGAAATATTATCTGAAACCTATGGTATTACTGTATATCAAGAACAGGTAATGTTACTCAGTCAAAAAATTGGCGGCTTTACAAAAGGCGACGCCGATGTACTGCGTAAAGCCATGGGTAAAAAACAAAAATCAGTGCTGGATAAAATGAAAGCACAGTTTGTGGAAGGCGCTACAAGCAAAGGTCATGACGCACAAGTACTAGAAAAGATTTGGACCGACTGGGAAGCCTTTGCACAGTATGCATTCAACAAATCACACTCTACTTGTTATGCGTATGTAGCATACGAAACTGCCTATTTAAAAGCGCACTATCCTGGAGAATATATGTCGGCGGTTTTAAACAACCAAGGCAGTATTGAAAAAATCACCTTCTTTATGGAAGAGTGCAAACGCATGGGCATTAAAGTACTAGGCCCAGATATCAATGAATCACTCAACGGCTTTGCCGTTAACCAAAAAGGCGAAATTAGATTTGGATTGGGCGGTTTAAAAGGTGTGGGTGAAGCGGCTATTGAAACCATTATTAATGAAAGAGAAAAAGGCGGATCTTTTGCAAGTATTTTTGATTTTATCAAAAGAGTCATAAGTAGAAGTGTCAATAAAAAATCTTTAGAAAGTTTAGCCTACTCTGGCGCCTTCGATTGCTTTACAGATTTTCATAGAGCACAGTATTTTAAAATACCAGATGGAGAGCGTGTATCAGGCCTAGAAAAAATTATCAACTACGGACAGGCCTTACAAAGCCTCAGTGCAGGCTCTACCAATACCCTTTTTGGAGATCTTTCTTCTGCGATGCAAGTGCCCGTTCCAAAACTTACCAAAACAGAACCTTGGACCCTCACTGAATTACTCGAACATGAAAAAGAAGTGACGGGCATGTTTATGAGTGGGCATCCGCTAGATCATTTCAAATTTGAACTGCGCTATTATGGCATCACCAATATTGCAGATTTTAATGAAATAAAAGAAACACTGCAATTACAACCTAACCCTGGGCGTTCCATAAAAGTGGCCGGACTTATTATTGATGTGCAACACCGTGTTACTAAAACAGGTAAAAACTTTGGTTCTTTTGCAATCGAAGATTTTAGTGGCAAAACCGAATTTATTTTGTGGAGTGAAGACTATATCAAATTTCAAAACTATTTAGAAAAAGGACAAAACGTTTTACTCAATGGTTTTTTTAGACCTCGTTATAACCGACCTAATGAATTTGATTTCAAAGTAAGTTCCATGAACTTATTAGAGACTGTAAAACAAAATTTGACAAGGAGTTTAGACATCAATGTGCACGCAGCTTCCCTTACGCCTCAGTTTGTGGAATTTATAGAAACCAACGTAAAAAAATACCCGGGCAAGTCAAGCCTTCGATTTAATGTTTTGGAACCCAAAGAAAACTTGTTGGTAAGTTTATACAGTTTTGACAAGGGATTCCAAATGAATGAGGAAATGGCAGGCTTTTTACTCGATAATCCGGATGTAGAGGTGCAAGTAGGACTCGTTGGCTAATGTGGAAAAGTCAATGTGGCAGTTGCAGGGTTTGGATTTAAATTTGACACTTCTTATTTATTAAACTTTACTTACAATTTTAAATAAAAAATTATGGCTTTAGAATTAACAGATGCCAATTTTCAGGCAACAGTATTAGACAGTGACAAATTAACTTTAGTGGATTTTTGGGCTGAATGGTGTGGACCTTGCAGAGCTATCGGACCAGTTATCGAAGAATTGGCAAAAGAATATGATGGTAAAGTAAACATTGGAAAAGTAAACGTAGACAACAACCCTAATTTGAGTGTTAACTATGGTATCACTTCTATCCCAGCTATCTTATTTATTAAAGGTGGTCAAATTGTAGACAAACAAATTGGCGCAGTACCTAAATCGGTACTTGACAAAAAGATACAATCTTTAATGTAAGACTAGTATCTTACCACTTTAAATTGCCTAAATAAATAGCATGGACAAATTTCACGGTGTACTAGGTATTATCCTAATTCTAGGCATTGCCTTTTTGTTTTCAAACAATAAAAGAAGGATCAATTATAGATTAGTCGTGAGTGGCATGCTATTGCAAGTAGTTATTGCAGTTCTAGTATTAAAAGTTCCACCCGTTACCTGGTTTTTTCAAAAACTAGGACACGGCATGGAAAAAATTGAACGTTTTGCTAGAGAAGGCGTTGCCTTTGTGTACAGAGGTGTTATGGTAAATGCGCCAGATGGTGTTAAAGACTTTGGACAAGGTGGTTTTGTATTTGCTTTTAGCGTTACCGCTACTATTATTTTAGTGTGTGTATTAGTTGCTATTTTATATCACTTTGGTGTAATGCAATTTATTGTATCGATCATCGCAAAAGCCATGAACTTTATCATGCGCGTAAGTGGCGCCGAAGCATTAAGCAACGTAGCAAGTGCCTTTGTGGGTCAAGTAGAAGCGCAGGTAATGATCCGTCCGTATTTAAATGGTATGACAAAAAGTGAGCTACTTGCTAGTATGAGTGGTAGCCTTGCTTGTATTGCAGGTGGTATCTTAATTGTATACGCGAACATGGGTGCCAAAGCGGAGTACTTGTTAACGGCTAGTTTAATGGCAGCTCCTGGTGCACTTGTTATTTCTAAAATTGTTTTTCCAGAAACCGAAGAATCGGAAACCATGGGAAAAGTAAAACTAGAAGTAAAAAGCCCCTACAGTAATATTATTGACGCCATTTCACATGGCGCAAGTGATGGGATGAAAATTGCCGTGAACGTAATTGCCATGCTTATTGGTTTTATTGCCTTAATTGCTTTTTTAAACTACATGCTTGGTCTTGTCTACCCGGGCTTATCACTTGATTTTATTTTTAGTAAAATATTTTATCCAATGGCTTGGGCCATGGGTGTTCCAGGCCAAGACGTCGCCAATGCAGCTACCCTACTAGGTCAAAAATTAACGATCAACGAGTTTGTTGCGTTTAACAATTTGACCACAAAAGCCGTTCCAATCGTATCAGAAAAAGGACTCTTGATTGTAAGTATCGCTATTTGCGGTTTTGCAAACTTCAGCAGCGTTGGTATGCAAATTGGCGGTATTGGTGAACTTGCTCCTTCTCGTAGAGCCGACCTTGCCAAACTAGGCTTAAAAGCCTTGTTGTGCGGTACTTTGGCGTCTTATTTATCGGCTAGTATTGCCGGTATTTTAATGGGTTAGTCTCAAACTTGTTGTAACTTTGCAGCCTAAATAAATGACTGCGTGATGGGTACCAACAAAGCTGCCATTGTTTCTTTAGTAGAAGCAACCAAAGACAAAGAACTCCAACAAATAGCCAATAAGATAATCAACAAAGAACGTATTTCTTCTGATGACGGCGTTTTGCTATTTGAAAAAGGATCTTTATCGTGGCTCGGTACACTTGCCAATTATGTGCGCGAACAAAAGCACGGTGACAAAACTTATTTCAATAAAAATTTTCATATCGAGCCTACCAATGTTTGCGTATTCTCATGCAAATTTTGTTCCTACTCAAAACTATATGCCAATAGAGAAGAAGGTTGGGAATTAAGCATCGAGCAAATGATGCACATTGTAAAAAGTTACGACGGCAAGCCAGTCACTGAAGTTCATATTGTAGGTGGCGTTCATCCAAAAATGAACCTTAACTTTTTTCTTGAATTATTACAAGCCATAAAATTACACCGTCCAGATTTACACATCAAAGGCTTTACACCCGTAGAGCTGGATTACATGTTTAAAAAAGCAAAAGTTACCACAGAGGAAGGCATGAAACTTGCGCACGCGGCAGGACTTGATTCACTACCTGGTGGTGGTGCCGAAATTTTTCATCCAGAAATTAGACAACAAATTTGTGAAGACAAAGTAGATGCGGATGGATGGTTGCATATTCATAAAGTAGCACACAATTTAGGCATGCATAGCAATGCTACTTTACTTTATGGCCATATCGAAAAATATTGGCACCGTATAGATCATATGGAGCGCTTACGTCAACTGCAAGATCAAACGGGTGGCTTTAATACTTTTATTCCTTTAAAGTTCCGCAACCAAGATAATGAAATGAGTCATATAGCAGAATCCACTACCATAGAGGATATGCGCATGTACGCTGTGTCTCGCCTTTACATGGATAATTTTGCGCACATCAAAGCTTACTGGCCTATGCTTGGAAGACAAAATGCGCAGCTCACTTTATCATTTGGTGTTAATGACATGGATGGCACGATTGATGACTCTACAAAAATTTATGCGATGGCTGGTAGTGAAGAACAAACACCTACTATGAGCACCGCAGAACTTGTTAGACTTATCAAACAAGTAAAAAGAGAACCGATTGAGCGGGGCACTCTTTACAATGAGATAAAAAATTATGCGTTGGTGCCAGATGAGGAACTCGTATAAGTTAGGTAAATGAAATCCTGTTCGTTTAACTTTTTGCTTAACATTCTGATAAACTAATTGGCACGTGCACCGCTAGTCCACCATCTGCGGTTTCTTTGTATTTGCTGTTCATGTCTTGTGCTGTATCCCACATGGTTTGAATCACTTTATCTAAACTAACAATTGCAAAATCTGGTGTACCCTGAAGTGCAAGTTGTGAAGCCGTAATTGCTTTAACGGCGCCCATGGTATTGCGCTCAATGCATGGAATTTGCACGAGCCCTCCAATAGGGTCACATGTAAGTCCTAAATGATGTTCCATAGCAATTTCAGAAGCCATCAGTACTTGACGTTGCGACCCTCCCATTAATGCGGTTAAGCCAGCAGCTGCCATTGCAGATGAAACACCAATTTCTGCTTGGCAACCACCCATCGCCGCAGAAATAGTGGCACCTTTTTTAAATAAACTTCCTATTTCTGATGCAGTTAATAAAAAGGTGATAATATTTTCTTCGATTTCTTTGGAAGATTTTCCGTGCGCACAAAAACAAATATAATATTGAAGTACTGCAGGAATTACGCCGGCTGCTCCGTTGGTTGGTGCTGTTACCACTCTGCCAAATGAAGCATTTTCTTCATTGACAGCAAGTGCAAAGACACTCACAAAATCTAGGATGTAACTAAAATCATTACCCCCTTTTTGTATGAGTGATGTCCACGCGTCGTAGCCATCGTAAACGCCGTCTTTTAACAAACGCTTATTCATAGAAGCCGCCCTGCGCTTCACTTCTAGGCCACCAGGCAGCATGCCTCCTTGATGTACACCACGGTACATACAATCTCGCATGGCATACCAAATGTTGAGTACCCCTTCATTTATTTCAGATTCACTATGTTTGGTGAGTTCATTTTCTAAAACAATATCACCAATGGTTAAACCTGTTTTCATGCACCAGTGCAATAAATCATTGGCATGACCAATTGTAAATGGTACTTCTATATTTTCTTTTTTATCAAGATCATGTCCTTCCTTCACAATAAATCCACCCCCAACCGAAAAATAAGTTTCGGCTATTTTATTTCCATCTTTTAATTCAATTAAAAATGTTAAACCGTTAGGATGAAATGGCAGTGATTCGGTTTTTAAAAACTGAATATGTTGTGCAGGATCAAAAATTATAGTAGAATGGTTTTTTAATGCTAACTGATGCGCCGCCGACACCTTAGTAATGAGCGCATCCATTATACCAACATCAATGGTTTCAGGATCATAACCCATTAACCCCAGCATCACTGCTATATCTGTACCATGCCCTTTGCCCGTTTTGGCAAGTGACCCATAGAGTAAAACAGTGATGGAATGGATGGGTGCCGATTTTGGGGAAGCCTCCAACTTATGCATCACATCAAGTGCTGCGCGCCAAGGGCCTAGGGTATGAGAACTAGAAGGGCCCACACCAATTTTAAACATATCAAATACCGATATAAAATCATGCTCCGCCACCATATAATCGTTGTTGCTACAAAACTAACGAAAGTTAGCAAAAAATGGGCATTTTTAAACCGCGGCTAACTTATCCCCATTAAGTGTTCCCGTGCTTTTGATGGCGTGATGGTAAGCCAAGATTTACGAACTTTGCTACGCAATCGAACCCATTCAAACACTATTTAATAAAAGTAAGCATGCAACTTTCTACACTCCTTGACCGTTTCGCTGAACCAGAAACCCTCAAAATGGCCAAATTAGGTCGTGAATTAAGGGCAAAAGGTATTGATGTAATTGACCTTAGTTTAGGAGAACCAGATTTTGATACGCCTCAGCACATTAAAGATGCTGCTATTAAAGCCATCAATGATAACTGGAGCCACTACACCCCTGTTGCTGGTTTTGCAGATTTGAGAGAAGCGGTTTGCACCAAATTAAAAAGAGACAATAATTTAGATTACCTACCTGAAAATATTGTGACATCTACTGGTGCTAAGCAAAGCTTAGCAAACGCTATTTTAGCGCTTGTTGATGATGGTGATGAAGTTGTTATTCCAACACCCTACTGGGTTACGTACTCAGAACTTGTAAAAATTGCAAGAGGTAAAGTAGTAGAAATTAGAACTACAGTGGCCAATCAGTTTAAAACAACTGCCGCCGAATTAGAAGCAGCGATTACTCCAAAAACAAAAGTGTTTATGTTTTCGTCGCCTTGTAATCCTTCTGGCGCTGTGTATACTTTAGCTGAGTTAACAGCGCTTGTAGAAGTGTTTAAAAAGCATCCAAACATTATTATTTTATCGGACGAAATATACGAATACATCAATTTTGAAGGCAAGCATGAAAGCATTGCGCAATTTGCTGAAATCAAAGACCAAGTAGTTGTGATCAATGGCCTAAGTAAAGGTTTTGCAATGACAGGTTGGAGACTTGGTTATACTGCATCGAACACTACGATTGCAAAAGCCATGGAAAAATTACAAGGACAGTTTACAAGTGGCACTTGTTCTATCACACAAAAAGCTGCAGTAGCTGCGCTTACTGGCGATTTAAGACCTTCACAAGAAATGACTGAAGAGTTTACACGTAGAAGAACAAGAACCTTAGAACTAGTAAAAGCAATGCCTGGTTTTATTTGCTTTGAACCTCAAGGTGCTTTTTATGTATTCCCGGATATAAGTGCATATTATGGTAAATCTGTAAACGGCGAAACCATTAAAAACGCAGCAGACTTTAGCATGTACTTATTAAATACTGCGCATGTTTCAAGTGTAATGGGTGATGCATTTGGAGAGCCTAATTGTGTTCGTTTCTCTTTTGCAAATAGCATGCAAAATATTGAAAAGGCATGGGCGCGTATCAAAGACGCACTCGCGGCTTTACAATAATCCATGGAAGAAGAAATAGAAAAAAAACAAAGATTACCGCTAGCCCAAAAGCTAGAAATGTTTAGCAATAGACTTACTAAAGTGTTTAAGCACCGCAGTAAAATTGCAAGGCGCACTGGTGTGGGCTGTTACCGAATATACGAGCATGACCTTCCTGAATTTCCATTTTGCATAGAAGCCTACGAAAATAAAATTTACGTATCAGAGTATGTAAGAAGGCATGGCATGACTGATGAAGAGCATGATGCATGGCTTCAACCCTCCCTCGAAATTATTAGTGAAATAACCGGCACCCCCCTAACCAGTATTTACAAGCGTGAAAGAAAAAAAATGTCTCATAGAGACGAACAGTATGAAAAAGTAGATACCAAGCAGGAGTTTTTTACAGTGCTTGAAAATGATTTAAAATTTCAGGTAAACCTAACTGACTATTTAGATACGGGCCTTTTTTTAGACCACCGCATTACGCGTGAAATGGTGCGTAAAGAAGCAAAAGATAAAAGGTTTCTTAATTTATTTTGTTACACCGGATCCTTTTCGGTGTATGCGGCAGCAGGCGATGCAGCCACTGTAACGTCGGTGGATTTATCCAAAACATATTTGAGTTGGGCCGAAACCAATATGGCTATTAATTTATTAAAAGACCCTAGCAAATATTTTTACATACACGCCGACGTTAAGCAGTATTTGAAAACCCTTGCACCGGATAGTTTTGATTTAATTGTAATGGATCCTCCTACGTTTAGTAATAGCAAGCGTATGAAAGATTTTTTAGACATTCAAAGAGACCATGTCGAGCTTATCAATGATATGCTTGCTGCAACAACAACGGGTGGCACGCTTTATTTTAGCACCAACTACACAAAGTTTATTTTAGACGAAGCGTCAATAAAAGCAAGCAGCATCAAAGACATTACAAAAACCACTACCGGTTTTGATTTTGAAGGAAAACTAAAACGCTGGTGCTACCGCATAATTAAGTAACGCGATTGTACACATAAAAAAGTCCTCTGTAAAAATACAGGGGACTTTTTTTATTCATCCTATGTAAACCCTATTTCACTTCTTCAAACTGCGCGTCTTCTACATTGTCGTTTTGTGGTTGTGCACCACCTGCGTCACCACCTGCAGCACCAGCTTCTGGGCCAGCAGCTTGTTGCGCTTTGTAGATTTCTTCAGAAGCAGCTGTCCAAGCAGTATTCATTTCAGTCATAGCAGCATCGATAGCTGGGATGTCCTGATTTTTATGTGCTTCTTTTAACTTAGTAAGCGCTGCTTCGATTGGCTCTTTTTTATCGGCAGAAATTTTATCACCGAATTCTTTGAACTGCTTTTCCGTTTGGAAAATTAGACTATCGGCTTGGTTTAATTTTTCTACTTTTTCACGTGCTTCTTTATCAGTTGCTTCGTTGGCTTTAGCTTCGGCTTTCATTTTTTCAATTTCTTCCTTGCTTAAACCACTACCCGCTTCAATTCTAATTTTTTGTTCTTTGCCAGTACCCTTGTCTTTTGCGTGTACGCTTAGGATACCATTTGCGTCGATATCAAAAGTTACTTCGATTTGAGGGACACCTCTTGGAGCTGGTGGTAAACCATCTAAATTAAAGATACCTAAGCTCTTGTTTTGATTGGCCATTGGACGCTCTCCTTGTAATACATGGATTTGAACACCCGGTTGGTTATCACTCGCTGTAGAATATACTTCTGTTTTTTTAGTTGGAATAGTTGTGTTAGAAGGAATCATGGTTGTCATAACGCTTCCCATGGTTTCGATACCTAGGCCAAGTGGTGTAACGTCTAGTAACAATACATCTTTTACTTCTCCAGTTAATACCGCACCCTGAATCGCTGCACCTAATGCAACAACTTCATCTGGGTTTACACTTCTATTTGGTTTTTTACCAAAGAATTTTTCTACAATCTCTTGTACTTTAGGAATTCTTGAAGATCCACCTACTAAAATCACTTCGTCAATTTGAGAAGTCGTGTAACCAGCATCTTTTAATGCAGCTTCACATGGCTTCAAACAACGTGCAAATAAATTATCTGCAAGAGATTCAAATTTTGCTCTTGATAATTTTACTACTAAGTGCTTAGGTACACCATCAACTGCTGTAATGTATGGTAAGTTAATTTCTGTTTCGGCAGAAGAACTTAATTCTACTTTTGCTTTTTCGGCAGCTTCTTTTAAACGTTGAAGTGCCATAGGATCTTTACGTAAATCAATCGCTTCCTGATTTTTAAATTCGTCGGCTAAAAAGTCCATAATTACTTTATCAAAGTCATCACCACCTAAGTGCGTATCACCATTGGTAGATTTTACTTCAAATACGCCGTCACCTAAATCAAGCACCGATACGTCAAACGTACCACCACCTAAGTCAAACACAGCAATTTTTTGTTCTGCATTTTTTTTGTCTAAGCCATAAGCAAGTGCTGCAGCTGTAGGTTCGTTTACAATACGACGAACGTTTAATCCTGCAATTTCACCAGCTTCTTTTGTAGCTTGACGCTGTGCATCGTTAAAGTAGGCAGGTACTGTAATAACAGCATCTGTTACTTCATGGCCTAAATAATCCTCAGCGGTTTTTTTCATTTTTTGTAACACCATCGCAGAAATTTCCTGTGGTGTATACATACGATCATCTATCGCTACACGAACGGTGTTGTTATCACCCTTTGCAACGTTATAACTCCAATGACTAATTTCTTCTGTTACTTCATCAAAACGACGACCCATAAAACGCTTAACGCTGGTAATGGTGTTTTGAGGATTTGTGATGGCCTGACGCTTTGCAGGATCCCCTACTTTACGCTCACCATTTTTTAAAAAGGCAACTACAGAAGGCGTTGTTCTACGACCTTCATCATTTGCAATTACAACTGGTTCATTACCTTCCATTACGGCTACGCAACTGTTTGTGGTACCGAGGTCAATGCCTATTATTTTTCCCATATAAATTGAATTTCAGATTAATAATCAGGGGTATATACCCAATCTTTATGCCATCTAGCCAAAAAGTGCAAAAATGTCAGCCTTTTTTAGCCAAAATAGGTAGTTTTAAGCATGAGAAGCTTTGTTTTACTCCTCTTGGCAATTGCAGTATCCACCCTAAATGTCAGGCTTGAAGCCCAAAAAGGAACCATTCCGTCAGTTGGGTTGCACATTAAAAAGTCCATTTTGGTGGCACCCGGTCATTATTCCCTCCCCACAAAAGATACCAATAGCATTCAAAAACAGGGCGGCGTCATTGTCATTGAAGGCAAAAACATAGTGCTGGATTTAGCCGGCGTGGTATTAGATGGAGCTGGCAATAAGCCCTTATTTGCACCCAACCAGTTTACAGGTATTGCCATAGAAATTAAAGCAGGGTCAAGCCATATCACCATCAAAAACGCGACTATTAAAGGCTATAAAATTGGTATTAAAGCAGATAGTGTTGAAGCGCTTACGATTGACAATTGCGACCTCAGTTATAATTATAGAGAGGCTTTAAAAAGTAATTTTGAAAAAGAAAATGAAGACGACTGGATGAGTTTTCACCAAAACGAAAATGATGAATGGATGCGCTATGGCGCTGGCTTGTATATAAAAAATTGCAAAGGCGCTACCATTACCAACAGTACAGTCACCAACGGGCAGTGTGGGCTTATGCTTACCAGTTGCAATGATGCGCTTGTAACTGATAATAATTTTTCTTTCAACTCCGGCATAGGAATAGGCCTTTATAAAAGTTCGTATAATAATATCAACCACAATCAACTCGATTTTAATGTGCGTGGCTATCACTATAAAAAATATAGAAGAGGACAAGACAGCGCTGCCATACTCGTTTTTGAGCAGTGCAACCACAACATTTTTGCATTTAACAGTGCTACCCACTCGGGCGATGGATTTTTCTTATGGGCAGGCCAAACGACTATGGATACTGGTGTTGGCGGCTGTAACGATAATTTTATTTATGGCAACGATTTTTCATATGCACCTACCAATGGTGTAGAAGTTACGTTTAGCAGTAATTTAATTATGAAAAATATGATCAAAGATTGTGACCATGGCGTATGGGGTGGCTATAGTTTTGAAACGGATATTGCAGACAATATTTTTTCGGGTAATCGAATTGCTATTGCCATCGAGCACGGACAAAATATAAACATTGCGCTTAATAGTTTTAAAGGCGATAAAACGGGTATTAAACTCTGGTCACGCGAAACGCAACCTGCTGATTGGAAATATCCTCAACTAAAAAATACAGATAGTAAAAATTACTATATCGCTACCAATAGTTTTGACAACCACAATACGGTGTATGATATTATGGGTACCGATAGTATTTATTTAAGCGGCAATACCAAAATCAATACCGGACAGCGCTATAAACTAGGAGCGCGTATTCATGAAATGGATTCCACCAAAGAAAATGAAGAAGTAGGACTCGATTACGCTATTGACAAACGCTTACAAAAAGTAAAAGCAACCAGCACTCCACTCACCTCTTTTAGGCATGGGTTAGCCGAAATGCGCATTACAAATTGGGGCCCTTATAATTTTGAGTATCCACTTATATGGCTTACAAATATTGACAGTACTGGGCGCTACCATTTTGAAGTATTGGGAAACGAGGCAGCTAGCTGGCGTTTACACACCATCAGCGGCTTTTCCATTACTGATAGCTTGACGGGCGCTTTTCCTGCAACGTTTACAGCTATGCCAACAAGCAGCTTGGATTCAAAAGCAGCTACTAAACAGATTGTTTTTGAATACACCGGACCTGAATATAAAAATGTATTTGGATTGACTGGAAAAACTGGGAGCATTTTTAGATGCGCTAATTTACCATAATAAACCATTAATTAACTTAATCCGCCCCTGCTTCAACCGCTTTAAACGTAAAGTATTTTTGCATAAAATAACTAAAGGCAACCACAAAAACGGTGGTCGCTAATTTTGATGGCGTGGCATACCACCCAAAAACTTCAACAAAAAGTTTTAGAAAAATATAGTTTAAAATAAGGCAACCGAGCACCACTATAAAATAACGGAACAGTTGCACTTTTTTGGCTACTGATGTTTCTTGGAAAACCACGTAACGGCTTAAGTAAAAACCTATAGGAAATGTTACCAAAAAGGCAGATAAAAACGAGGCAATATGAGGGCTAATGAAGATGGGGCCAATATGTTGGGTCTGTTTAAGAAATAAATAATTATAGCTCACAAAAAAAAGTCCAATATCCAAAACGGTATTAAAGCCGCCACAAGCCGCATACCTAAAGGTTTGATGGGGCATGATGCGCTTAAAGAGGGGATAAAACAAATCTACTAGCTGTAAGATCCCTCCTCGGATATGTTCGTGCAGCTTTTGCATACTAGTGGACGAAGGTAGCCCTTAATTAATTACTTTTGCAACGGCCAAACAAATAGATATTCATGCATCTTGTAGATCAACTCAAAAAAGCAGCATCAGAAGCCCTTTTTAGCTTATACCAGGTATCGGTACCTCCTAGTGCCATTTTAGTAAATGCCACAAAACCAGAATTTGAGGGCAACTATACCGTGGTATTGTTTGCTTTTGTAAAAGAATTAAAACTATCTCCTGATGCACTTGGAGAAGCGTTGGGTAATCATTTAGTAAATACAAACCCTCATTTATTTACCGCACACAATACCATCAAAGGATTTTTAAATATTACCATTTCAGATGCTTTTTGGCATGGCTTTATACATAACGAAACCGCTGGTCAAACAACCGCAGCCACTACTGGAAAAACGGTGATGGTAGAATATTCTTCGCCTAACACCAACAAACCACTTCACCTTGGGCATTTACGCAACAACTTTTTAGGTTGGAGTATTGCAGCCATTTTAGAAGCGGCGGGTAATAAAGTAGTTAAAACTTGTATCGTTAATGATAGAGGTATTCATATTTGTAAGAGTATGATTGCTTGGCAACTTTTTTCGGATGGGGCAACGCCAAGTTCGACAGGAAAAAAAGGCGATCATTTTGTGGGCGATTATTATGTAAAATTTAATGACGCGTACAAAGTAGAGGTTGCTGGTTTAGTTGCTGGCGGTATGGCTACCGAACTTGCAGAAAAAGAAGCACCCATTATGAAAGCGACCCAAAAAATGCTACTGGACTGGGAAGCCGGAGACCCTGCTGTGCTTGAGTTGTGGCGTAATATGAATGGATGGGTGTACGAAGGATTTGACGTAACCTATAAAAGTATTGGAAGCGATTTTGATAAAACTTATTATGAGAGTGAAACCTATTTATTAGGAAAAGATTTAGTTGAATATGGCCTCACCAAAAATGTATTTTACAAAAAAGAAGACGGTAGTGTTTGGATTGATTTAACCACCGATGGCCTTGACGAAAAATTAGTGCAACGAAAAGATGGCACATCGGTGTATATCACTCAAGACATTGGACTTGCGCAAACCAAGCAAAAAGAATTTAATGCAGATCAGAGCATTTATGTAGTAGGTGACGAACAAAATTATCACTTTAAAGTGCTAAAATTAATTTGTCAGAAACTGGCATTACCTGCTGCTGATGGTATTTATCATTTAAG
Source organism: Sediminibacterium sp. (assembly GCA_044341045.1). Taxonomy (GTDB): domain Bacteria; phylum Bacteroidota; class Bacteroidia; order Chitinophagales; family Chitinophagaceae; genus Sediminibacterium. The sequence goes on from JBIISK010000006.1 coordinate 36,937, forward strand.
CTATGGCATGGTGGAATTACCTACGGGTAAAATGAAAAGCAGAGAAGGCACCGTGGTTGACGCCGATGATTTAGTGGCCGCCATGATTGATATTGCCAAACAAAAAACAGAAGAGCTTGGTAAGGTTAAAGATTTTACAGCAGCAGAATTAGAAACCTTATATCATACCATTGGACTGGGCGCCCTTAAATTTTTCTTATTAAGGGTAGACCCGAAAAAGAAAATGATCTTTAATCCAGAAGAGAGTATCGATTTTCATGGATTTACTGGACCGTTTATTCAGTATACACACGCAAGGATTAAAAGTATTTTAAGAAAGGCGGAAAGCACCACTAAAGCGGAGTATGCAGGAACCGCTACCCCACTGTTACCGCTAGAAAAAGAAGTGACCATACAATTGGAGCAGTTTACGAGCATGCTTGAAGACGCAGCTACTGCATTTGACCCTTCTAAAGTGGCGATATTTATATTTAACCTAGCCAAAACATTTAACGCTTTATACGCGGAGCATTCTATCACAAATGCAGAAACCGACGAAAAGAAAATACTCAGGTTACAGCTGGCTGCCCTTACCGCTAAGACCCTTAAAACTGGGATGGGCGTATTAGGTATTCCTGTTCCTGAAAGGATGTAAATACCCTTACAACTGTAAATTTTAGCGCGAAATTTTGCGCTTTTACTATACATTTGCATCCCCAAAAAGCCTGCGGAGGTGGCGAAATTGGTAGACGCACTACCTTGAGGTGGTAGCGCCTTTTACCGGGCGTGGGAGTTCGAATCTCCTCTTCCGCACAAACCCAGACCCGTTCTGGGTTTTTTGTTTCATAGATCGTTCGTACATTGAAAAAAAATACAAAAATGGCTGATTTCATAATTCATTGTCCTAAGTGCAACCACGCGTTTGAACCTGGTGATTCTATAAGAGAAGAAGTGCAAAATGAACTGCGCGGACAAATGAAGGAATGGCAAAAACAAAAAGAAATTGAAACGGCTGCACTGATAGATGCGGAGAAAAAAAAGATGCATGCCGAACTCGAAAATAATATCAAAAAAAATATTGCATCGGAGTATGAAGTGCAGTTACAGCAGTTTCAAAAAAATGCTGCAGACGCAGAAATAAAATTAACCGCAGCCCGTGCCAAAGAAGTTGCGTTTTTACAAAAAGAGCAGGACCTCAAAACAAAAGAGGCAGAATTAGAAGTTACCCTCCAAAGACAATTAATAGAAGAAAGAGGAAAGCTTCAAGTACAGTTAGCCAAAGAAGAAGCAGAAAAAAACAACCTGAAAGAACAGCAATTTGCAATGCGCACCAAAGAATTAGAAAAGCAAATTGAAGACCAGAAAAAACTGGTAGAAGAAATGCGCCGTAAACAAGAACAAGGCAGCATGCAACTACAAGGTGAAGTGCAAGAATTAATGCTTGAAGAATTATTACAAACTACATTCCCTTTTGATAAAATTGAAGAAGTAGGTAAAGGTGTGAGAGGTGCCGATTGTATTCAAACAGTGCGCAATCAATTTGGTAGCGAGTCGGGTAAAATTATTTATGAAAGCAAGCGTACCAAAGACTTTGCCAACGACTGGATCGAAAAATTAAAATCAGACATGCGCACACTCGGTGCCGATGTTGCGATCATTGTTACCCAAACACTGCCTAAAGACATGGACCGTTTTGGGGAAAAAGACGGCGTATACATTTGTACGTTTACCGAAGTAAGAAGTGTGGCCCTCCTACTTCGTAATGCTTTACTAAAAATTGCAGAAGCTAAAAAAAGCCAGGAAAACAAAGGTGATAAAATGGTGATGCTCTACGATTATTTAACCAGTTCTGAATTTAGTGAACAGTGGAAGGCCATTAGAGAAGGCTTTATGAGCATGAAACTCAGTATTCAAAAAGAGCGTGACATGATGGAAAAACTTTGGAAATCTCGTGAAAAACAACTCGAAAAAGTATTACTCAATGCAGCGCACATTAAAGGATCGGTAGAAGGTATTGCCGGCGCCGACGCTGTAAATTTAAGCATCACTAGTTCCGATGATGATGCACTTTTACTCGAGTAAAAAAATATTTGAATTCTTATTCACTACATACCCATACCAAACAAATGGTATCAAGCACTTTGTAATATAATCTAAATGAATGCTCAGTGCCATTTTTTTCTATAAATCCTGCGGTTAATATTCCATCTTGCGCTACTGGCATTTGATCCAATATCATTTGCTCGCTAAAATCGATATTGCCAATTCCCCACCATTTAAAAATGGCTTCTTTAGCAGACCAAATAATGGTGAGCTGCGCCGTAAGCGTGAGTATTTCTGAAGCGTTTTTCTCTAACATTTCATGCTCTGATGCATGTAAAAATTTGTGCCTGATCCGGTGCACCCTTTCTGTAATGATTTCGATATCTATCCCTACTCGATGGGTGCTACTGACCAGGGCAGCAGCAAACTGGGTACAATGGGAAATAGAAAACTGAAAAGAGCCGTCAGGTAAAAAAGGCTTTTTGGACGCCGCTATGGCAATGGCCGCCTTATCAAAACTAGGAAACAAATAAGACAGCAAATAGCGTCCGCCAAGGTGTTGTAGCCTTTTTTGTGGGTGCACAATCTCTGTATATCCACCAAAAAAAGACGCCTCTTCCTGCAAATCCCAAATGGCAAGGCGGGTGCTGTCGTTAATATTTTGTTGATAAAAGAGTGGCATCTTACAATAATAGCGGTTTAGTTTGCAGATTTAAGATTTATTTGCATTCCAACCATAAATAAACACAAAAATGATTCTGACAGACAAGCGTATTTTAGAAGAAATGGAGAAAGGGACGATCAAGGTTGTACCATATGACAGGGCAGATTTAGGTAGCAATAGTTATGACGTTCACCTAGGAAGTACCATGGCGCTTTATGTAGATGAAGTACTCGACGCAAAAAAGCACAACACCATCGAATATTTTGAAATTCCGGACGAAGGTATTGTATTAGAACCTAGTAAATTTTATTTAGGCGTAACTCTCGAATACACAGAAACACATGCACACGTTCCGTTTTTAGAAGGTAAATCTTCTACGGGTCGTTTAGGTATTGACATCCACGCAACAGCCGGTAAAGGTGACGTAGGATTTTGTGGCAACTGGACACTAGAAATTTCTTGTAAGCAACCCGTGCGTGTCTACAAGGGCATGCCTATTGGGCAACTCATTTATTTCCCGGTGGATGGCGAAATTGAAGTGAAATACAACCAAAAGTCTAACGCTAAATACTCAGGTCAACCCAACAAGCCTATCGAGAGCATGATGTGGAAGAATAAGTTTTAATTCAACCACCAGATTGCAGCATTTAACAGTGTTGCAAAACTCACCCAACTAATATAAGGGACGAGTAACCAAGACGCCGTTTTTGAAAATGGAGCGAATAGGAAAATCGTGCGCAAAATAGCAAGCCACATTAGTACAATCACCACAAGGGCTGCAGCTGTCATGTGCAGCGAAAAAAATATGGGCGTCCAGGCGCAGTTCAGTGCAAACTGAACCAAAAAAGCGCTGAGCGCTTTTTTGCGCGCCGCCGAAGGCGGCGTGCGCCACACCAAATAAAACGATACACCCATCATAATATACAGCGCTGTCCATACGGGACCAAAAAGCCAATTGGGTGGATTAAAACTTGGCTTTTGAAGTGCCGCATACCAGCCTGGTATTTCGTTAATGGTGATGAGTCCCCCACTAGATCCTAGCACAAAACATAGTGAAATAGAGAGTGCTGCTTTTAGCGTATTGTTCATTTTATATTTTTTATCTCTTTTTAAATTTACTTCTTTTGCTGCTTTTGTTTTAAATCGATGAGCCAACCTATTACTTCATCGTAACTTTTAAGTCCTGCATTTTGTTTGTTTAAAAACAAATACTGTTCATACACACCCGACATAATGGGCGCCACGCTGCTGCGGTGTCTATTAAAAAACCTGCGCACCGCTTTACGGTCCTGCTTTACCAGGGTGTCAAGGCGCGCTCTATTGTGCGCCACCGCCCCCATAAACCCTACCGAATCTTTTGCCTGCGCCATCATTCCCAACTGCTCACGCTGAGCGTAGGTAAATATTTCATTGTAGGCACTATACCGCACATAGGGGCTACTGCTTTTTGTAGCCACCAAATAGCCAATAAGGTTTGCTTCCGACTCACTGGCAAAGCCAAGCATATGCGCCGTTTCGTGACAGGCCACAAAAGGTAACTCTAATCCGGGCATATCGGTGCGAACTTGTCCTTCTGCGGTAAATGGATTAAAATATCCAGTAAAACCCACATAATCTGCAAGCGGGTTAAAAAGCGTTGCTTTTACCCTTGGGGCATTACCCGGCAAAAAAGAATAGCTGGTTTTTGCCCTTTGGTATGCCTCCTGTGCCCAGCAAAAATAAGGCGCTGGGTTAGCCACGGGGAGGGTATCTACTTGTATTTTTGCCTCAGATAGTTGTTTTCTGGTGCTATTGAGGCTATCAATCAGCTCGTTTACGAGGCTATCTACCGCTGCGCCCGAATACGCTTTTTGCTCAATTTGGAGCAGGTGCCCCGCACCCAAGCGGTCATAATTAAGCCCCCACAACAGTTTAAACGATATCCAAACAAGAAGGATTATGGCGCTAGCACGCCATATCTTTGCCCCTTTTATACCTTCTTTTTTAATTTCAAGTAAACTTCTTATTAACTTATAAATCAAATATATAAATACAATGATGTAAAGCAAATCTCCAATGCTAAAGGGAACCCAGGCCGTTAGCCAAAGCCTTAGGGTTAGCAGCACTGGATATAGCTGCCCACTATACCACCCCTCTACCTGGGCCGGGTAATAGCCAAAGCCCATGAGTAGCAATGCAAAAGCCAAGTAAATAAAAAATCTTTTCATGTCTACAAATATCCCATTTTCCTTTGGGACTTCCGTCATTTTGACCTAACTTTGCCAACCCTTAAAAATCGGTTATGAGTCATCGGCGGGAATACGAGATAGCATTTGTGGGATTGAAGCCGGGGAATCATTTGTTTGAATACCAAATTAAGGATCAGTTCTTTGTACCTTATGGAGCACAAGATTTTAAAAATTGTGCCGCTACTGTCAAATTAAACCTTGAAAAAAACAATGGTTTTATGCTTTTGCAATTTGACGTTGATGGCCAATTGGAATCTTCTTGTGATAGGTGTGGCGACGACCTTCCTTTGCAGTTATGGGACGAGTTCAAAATCATAGTTAAACTTGTTGATGAACCAGATCCCCTTAACGAGAGTGAAGAAGATCCTGATGTTTTTTACATCAGCAGAACAGAAAGCCACCTGCATGTAAGTGATTGGATTTTTGAGTTTATCAACCTCAGTATTCCACTTCAAAAAAAATGCAAAGACCTAGCAAACGGGACTACAGGATGCAACCCTAGCGTGTTAGAAAAGCTGGAACAAATGAAAAGGAACGCAACCGCAGATACACATACCACGGTATGGAAAGGTCTCGACCAATTTAAAAACTTGGGAAAAGACAACGTCAGAAATGATGATAAAAAAGATTAAAAGAAATAAAAGAATAAACAACATAGATTAATACTCAAAATTTCGAGATATGCCGAATCCTAAACGCAGACATTCGCAACAACGTAGCGCAAAAAGAAGAACACACTATGTAGCGCAAGAAGTTACTTTAAGTAAAGACAGCACTACTGGTGAAACACATGTGCGTCACCGCGCTCACGTAAGTGAAGGTAAATTGTTCTATAAAGGAAAGTTAGTTGCTGAAAAAGCACCACTTAAAGCCTAGTTCCATAACTAAGCCTTACTTTTAGTTCAATTCACGAACTTAAAATATTGCGCATGAATATTGGTATAGACATGATGGGTGGCGACTTTGCTCCGCTCGAAGCGGTTAAGGGAGTCAAATCATATTTAGCTATACACAATACAAATGTCAACCTATACTGCATAGGTGATGAAGCTTTGGTAAAGCCTCTTCTAGAGGATCACCAGGTTTCATCACCTAATTTGCATTTAGTACATGCCCCACAAATCATTGGCTACAACGAGCATCCAGCCAAAGCACTCAAAGAAAAACCACAGTCTTCTATTGCCATCGGTTTTCAGTTATTAGCTGAAGGTAAAATTGATGCGTTTATGAGTGCGGGCAATACAGGTGCGATGCTTGTGGGAGCTATGTTTACCATAAAAGCCATCCCTGGTGTTTTACGACCAACCATTGGCGCTACCATGCCTAAATCGGATGGATCTACGGGCATTTTAGTAGACGTAGGACTGAATGCCGATTGTAAACCAGATCAGCTCAATCAATTTGCTATTTTAGGAAGCTTGTATGCGAGCATCATGATGGGCATTAAAAATCCTACCGTTGGACTTTTAAATATTGGTGAAGAAGAAGGTAAAGGCAATGCACTAGCACAAGCTACGTACCCACTGCTTCAACAAAACAAGCAAATACATTTTATTGGCAACATCGAAGGACGTGATATTTTAACGCCCAAAGCAAACGTTACTGTGTGCGATGGATTCACAGGAAATATTGCCCTTAAATTAGCCGAATCATTACATACCATTGCTGCAGAGCGTGGCCACGGAGAAGACGCGTATTTTAAACGCCTTCATTTCGAAAACTACGGTGGCCTTCCGGTACTTGGCGTTGCTAAGCCCGTAATCATTAGCCATGGTATAAGTACAGCTACTGCGTTTCACAATAGCATTGCGCTTGCCGTTCAAATGCTTGAAACGGGTTTTTGCAATAAAATTGCCGAAAACTTTACCGCTTAGGCACAAGTGCCATAAACCAAGCCTTTCCTTTATCTTTGTAAGCAAACAAATGTTAGCATTGTATGTGGCTGAATAATGTATTAGAAACCATTGGTAATACTCCTATTATCAAGCTCAATAAAATAACCAAAAGCTGGCCAGGTACCATACTTGCCAAAGTGGATTATTTTAATCCGGGCAACTCTATCAAAGACCGTATGGCGCTTAAAATGGTAGAAGTTGCAGAAGCCGAAGGAAAACTACAACCAGGCGGTACCATTATTGAAGGCACCAGTGGAAACACCGGTATGGGCCTCGCGCTAGCAGCATGCGTTAAAGGATACAAATGTATTTTTGTAACCACCGATAAACAGTCCAAAGAAAAAGCAGATATTTTAAAAGCCGTAGGCGCCGAAGTAATCGTATGCCCTACCAATGTTTTACCTGAAGATCCGCGCAGTTATTATAGTGTTGCAAAAAGACTCGGGCAAGAAATACCCAATTCAATGTACATGAATCAGTACGATAATTTGGCCAATCGTCAAGCGCATTACGAATCGACAGGACCCGAAATTTGGGAACAAACAGAAGGTAAAATTACACACCTAATTTGTACGGCTGGTACGGGTGGCACCATTACGGGTACAGCGATGTATCTGAAAGAAAAAAATCCAAATATTAAAATTTGGGCGGTTGATGTATACGGCTCTTTACTTACAAAATATTACAACACAGGTGAGATAGACATGAACGAAGTGCACCCGTATATTTCAGAAGGATTTGGGGAAGACTTTGTGCCTCAAAACTATGACATGAGCGTGATTGATAAGTTTATTCAAGTGACCGACAAAGACGGCGCTGTAATGGCCCGCCGCATTGCCAAAGAAGAAGGTTTGTTTTGTGGATATAGTGCAGGTAGTTGTTTGCAAGGTTTACAACTACTCAAACAGGAATTAAAACCTACCGATGTTGTGGTGTGTATTTTTCATGACCACGGTAGCAGATATGTAGGAAAAATTTACAACGATGAGTGGATGATGGAGCGTGGATTTTTAGACGTGAAAACATTTAAAGACATCGTGAGTGGTAGAGCAGGACAAAAATTAATTACCGTTTCTCCAGATCATTTAATTGCAGAAGCTGTTGCACTCATGAAAAAATATGACATCGAACATATTCCTGTAATGGATGCACATGAGATTGTGGGATCCCTCAGTGAAAATGGACTCTTTCAACAAATATTTACCAACCCGGATATCAAAAATCAATCGGTACAAAGTGTTATGGAACAGTCCTATCCTATTGTCGATTTTTTAACCCCCGTAGAAAAACTAGGCACATTAATCAACCAAAAAAACGGAGCTGTTATCGCCAAAGACGAAAAGGGAGATTACCATATCGTTACAAAGTACGACGTGATTCAAAGTCTTACGAAATAATGAGCCCAATAGCCCCGTATGTATAGCTTTTGGGTGCATAAAAGCTAACAGCTGTTTGGGGGCAATAAAGTATCTTGCACCCTCCTATTTATTCGAAACATTATAGATTTAATACACATGAAAAAGTACAGAGCTGGCGTCTTATTTGGAGAAGAATTAGAACATTTATACAACGACGCAAAAAACAATCAATTCGCACTTCCTGCCGTAAATACTATTGGCACCAATAATATCAATGCAACCCTCGAAACTGCTGCTAAAGTTAACTCACCTGTTATCATTCAATTTTCAAATGGTGGCGCGCAATTTATTGCGGGTAAAGGCATGCCAAACGATCAGTTACAAGCCAATATTTCTGGTGCGGTTTCTGGCGCTTTACATATCCACAACGTAGCAAAACATTATGGTGTACCTGTGGTACTGCACACCGATCACGCTTCTAAAAAATGGCTTCCTTGGATTAGTGGTTTATTAGACGCTGGTGAAGCTTTTCACAAAGAAAAAGGTCAACCTCTATTTAGTTCACATATGCTTGATTTATCTGAGGAATCTTTAGAAGAAAATATTGAAACCTCAGTTGAATTTTACAAACGTATGGCGCCACTTGGCATGAGCATAGAAATAGAACTGGGTGTTACCGGTGGTGAAGAGGATGGTGTAGACAATAGTGGTGTAGAAAACGATAAATTATATACGCAACCAGAACACGTAGCCTATTCTTACGCAGCACTTAGTAAAGTAGGTAATTTATTTACGGTGGCAGCTGCTTTTGGTAACGTCCATGGTGTATACAGCCCAGGTAACGTAGAACTTCGCCCTGACATTTTACACAATAGTCAAATCCACATTCAAAAAGAATTCAACACTGCAGAAAAACCTGTATACTTTGTATTCCATGGTGGTAGCGGCTCTCCGCAACATCAAATTAGAGAAGCCATTGGATATGGTGCCATCAAAATGAATATTGACACCGATTTACAATGGGCTTTCTGGGAAGGCATTAACGAATTTTATAAGAAAAACGAACCTTACCTACAAGCACAATTAGGTAATCCAGAAGGTGCAGATAAGCCTAATAAAAAATATTACGATCCAAGAGTTTGGTTGCGTAAAGGCGAAGAAAGCTTTAGCAAACGCTTAGAAGTTGCCTTCGAAGATTTAAACTGTATCAACAGAAACGCTTAATCTATTTCCCTTCATATTTTAACAATTGCCAGTATGAAAAAAGAACGAGAAGAAGATTTTGAGGCCAATTTAACCGGCGAAGAATTGCAGGAGCAAGAAAATGCTAAACCACGATGGTTTAAGCGTATTCGCAAAGGTATTTTAACCTCAACCGCAGACAAAAAAGAAACCCCCGAAGGACTTTGGAACAAATGTCCTGAGTGTAACCATATTTCAACTACCAACGAGCTCGCCGAAAATTTATTTGTTTGCGAAAAATGCAACCACCATCACCGCATAGGAAGTCAAGAATATTTTGACATCTTATTTGATGATGGAAATTACACTGAGCTTTTTGACAACATTAAAAGTAAGGATGCACTTGGCTTTACCGATTTAAAGCCCTACCAAAAAAGGCTGGACGATATTCATGCCGCCACAGATTTAAAAGATTCTATGCGCGTAGCTACCGGCACTTTAGTGGGCGAAGGTTACGTAATTGCATGTATGGACTTTGAATTTATTGGAGGCTCACTAGGCAGTGTAATGGGAGAAAAATTTAGCCGTGCTGTAGATTATTGTATCAAGCACAAACTCCCCTATTTAGTTATTAGTAAAAGTGGCGGTGCCCGTATGATGGAAAGTGCTTATAGTTTAATGCAACTTGCAAAAACAAGCGGAAAACTTTCTCAATTATCGGATGCTGGCCTACCATTTATATCGCTTCTCACCGATCCTACTTTTGGAGGTATCTCTGCAAGCTTTGGTATGCTTGGCGACTTAAATATCGCTGAACCAGGCGCATTAATTGGTTTTGCAGGACCTAGGGTTATTAAAGAAACGATCAAAAAAGACTTACCACCCGGATTCCAAAGAAGTGAATTTTTATTGGAACACGGATTTTTAGACTTCATTGTAGAGCGAAAAAATTTAAAAGAAAAACTAGCTCAACTAGCGGTGTTGTTTAAGGGGTAATATTATATCCCATGGCAAACGAAATGAACAACCGGCAGGCTTACTTTAACTACCACATCGAAGATAAATATGTGGCAGGCATTGTTTTGCTTGGCACCGAAGTAAAATCGATTAGGGATGGTAAACTAAGTTTCAACGACGCTTTTTGTTTATTCGATGACGGTGAACTTTGGATGCGAGGCCTTTTTATTGCCTCCTACTCCCACGGAACAGCCAACAATCATATCGCCGTTCATGATCGCAAATTACTACTCAATAAAAAGGAATTAAAAAAAATACAAGGCCGCTTAAAAGAAAAAGGATATACGATAATTCCACTGCGCGTTTTTTTTACCGATAAAAATTTAGTGAAAGTAGAAATAGGACTTGGGAAAGGTAAAAAACTGCACGACAAAAGAGAAACTATGAAAGCCCGCGATGTAGAAAAAGAAATCAAACGATATTTAAAATAAAAAAAAGACGTTGAATATTCAACGTCTTTTTTTTTGATGTTATAATTCAATATTATCCAAGTTTCACTTTCAAGTTTTGATCTAGTGCATCTAAAAACTCTTCGGTGTATAAATAATGTTCGCCGTGGTTTACTTTATTACCATGGATACAAACCGCTAAGTCTTTGGTCATTTTACCACTCTCAACTGTTTCTACGCAAACAGCTTCTAGTGCATGACAAAAATTAATTAGCTCCTGGTTGTTGTCTAGCATACCTCTAAATTCAAGTCCTCTAGTCCATGCAAAGATAGATGCTATAGGGTTTGTTGAAGTTGGTTTTCCTTTTTGGTGTTCTCTGTAGTGACGCGTAACAGTCCCGTGTGCTGCTTCTGCTTCCATTACTTTACCATCCGGTGTAACAAGTGTAGAAGTCATTAAACCTAATGACCCAAAACCTTGCGCTACCGTATCTGACTGCACATCACCATCATAGTTTTTACAAGCCCATACAAAATTACCGTTCCACTTTAAAGCACTCGCTACCATGTCATCAATTAAGCGGTGTTCGTAAGTAATACCAGCTTCGGCGTATTTCGCTTTAAACTCATTTTGGTATACTTCTTCAAAAATATCTTTAAAGCGACCATCGTATTTTTTAAGGATGGTGTTTTTTGTAGATAAATATAAAGGCCATTTTTTTACGAGCGCTTGGTTAAAACAAGCTCTTGCAAAACCAAAAATGCTTTCGTCGGTATTGTACATTGCCATTGCAACGCCATCACCTTTAAAGTTAAACACTTCAAATTCTTGAACGGTACCATCTTCACCTTCAAACTTCACCGTTAATTTACCTTTTCCCTTCGTCACAAAATCTGTAGCACGGTACTGATCACCAAATGCGTGACGACCAATACAAATAGGTGCTGTCCAGTTTGGAACAAGGCGTGGTACGTTGCTACATACGATTGGCTCACGAAACACAGTACCATCTAAAATGTTACGGATGGTTCCGTTAGGACTCTTCCACATTTGCTTTAACTTAAACTCTTCTACTCTTTGCTCATCTGGTGTGATGGTAGCACATTTGATACCAACACCATATTGTTTGATGGCATTGGCTGCATCAATGGTAACTTGGTCGTTGGTTTCATCTCTATATTCCATACCCAAATCGTAATACTTAATATCGACTTCTAGATAGGGTAAAATTAATTTGTCTTTGATAAACTTCCAGATGATACGTGTCATCTCATCACCATCCAATTCTACAACTGGATTAGCCACTTTAATTTTTTGTGCCATGGTTTACAATTTTGATTTAAAAGGCCACAAAGGTAGTGATTTCTAGGGCATTATACGTTCACAATTAACACCGGAATGTTTAATTTATGCCTTACCGATTCGATGGTTTCACCAAAAATATAGTCTTTGATGCCCTTGTGACCGTGGGCCCCCATTACCAGCATATCCACCTTATTGTCGGCCACAATTTTAACAATGGCCGCTGTTCTATTTTTAAAGCCCAGGGCCGTGCTCACTTGATACCCTTTTTGCTCCAGTTGACGCTGATATTCCGACAACCTTTCTTGATCCAACCTCGTTTCTTCATCATCACTAGCGGCACCCAAATAATGCGCCGATACCGATTCCACCACATGAATTAATACATAGTTACTACCCTGCTGCCCTTGTGCAAGTGCATGCGCAATTAATTTTTCGTCGGCGAGGGTAAAATCTAATGCAATACCAATTTTTTGTGTTGGCTTTACCGTCAAATTATCTAACGCAACTATATCGCCATGCATGTTTGATATAGGAACTTGCTTCTTTTTAAAGACTGGATAAAAAGTCATGATTAAAAAGAGTACCAGAAACCCGAGTAATAAAAGTCCTACCGCAAACTTGGCACCAAGTGTTGCATCACTATTTATAAAATCGGTGGCCGCATGTAATACAAGTCTTCCATTGAGTGTTACTAAAATAAGTGCCACCAACCATGCAGCTATTTGCACCCATTTTTTTATCACGTAATCACCCATTTTTTCTTTATCACTTACAAAATGAATAAGCGGTATCACCGCAAATCCAAGTTGCACACTGAGTAGCACCTGACTAAAAACGAGTAAATCATCTACTTTTCCTTCACCATAAATACCAATAATAAATACAGCAGGACCAATAGCTATAAGGCGTGTAAGCAAGCGGCGCAGCCATGGATTTAAACGAATTTGCAAATAGCCTTCCATCACTATTTGTCCTGCAAGCGTTCCGGTTACTGTAGAACTTTGACCTGCTGCAATGAGGGCCACTGCAAATAAAATGGGTGCTAAATGTGTTCCAAGTAAGGGTTGCAACAAACGGTGCGCATCTTCAATACGAGCAACTTCTGTATTACCGGTTTTAAAAAATACGGTAGCTGCTAAAACGAGTATGGCCGCATTCACAAAAAACGCAGCGTTAAGCGCTACCAAACTATCAATAAAATTATACTTAAGTGCGCGCTTGATACTTTTTGAATCAGCACCAATTTTTCTAGTTTGCACTAGTGCCGAGTGCAGGTATAAATTATGCGGCATTACAGTAGCTCCAATAATACCAACAGCAATATATAAAGAGGCGTCTGTTAATGGTGTTGGTATAAAACCAGTGGCAACTTCCGCCAAATTAGGATCCGCAATTAAAATTTCAATAAAAAAAGAAACACCAATAGTAGCAACAAGCGCTAAAATAAATGCTTCCATTTTACGGATGCCGTAGCGCTGTAGTAGTAAAAATAAAAAGGTATCCACAACGGTAATTGCAACACCCCAAATGAGCGGTAGTCCTGTTAACAAATGGAGTCCAATAGCCATACCCACTACTTCAGCTAAATCGGTGGCAGCAATGGCTATTTCAGCTAAAATATACAAGCAAAAATTAACGGCAGCTGGATAGGTTTCTCTATTCGCCTGCGCCAAATCACGCCTCCGCACAATACCCAACCTGGCACTCAAACTTTGCAGTAAAAGTGCCATGATATTACTGAGTAGTAAAACCCAAATAAGTTGATAACCAAACTGCGCACCCCCTTGCAAATCGGTGGCCCAATTTCCCGGATCCATATAACCCACACTCACCAAATAAGCTGGACCAAAATAGGCCAATATGCGGCGCCATCCTTTACGCGGGAGGGTCGTATCTATCGACTCATGTACTTCGCTTAAAGATGGGTTTTGATGCATCATGTGGTTCGTGTAAAAATTGGTTCAAGACAAATTTATGCAATTGTTGGTTCGTAATGTCAAAGTTCTAAACCCGCATGCGCATTAAGCCGTTATTTTATATATTTTTATAGTTATGAAGAAGTTGTTGACTATTTGCCTCCTCTCCCTTTTATGGGGTTGTTCTAATAAAGCCATCGACCTTTCTGGCGAAACAACCATTAAAGCAGATGATTATGTAAAAGCCTTTACCCCTATTAAAGGCAATTACAACACATCGGATACCAATTTTGTAAAAAAAGCAGATACTTTAAAAATTGGGGTAAAAGCACTACTACAATTTATCCCTGATTCGGCGGTGCAGCAAATGGTTACAAACGAAAAAAAGGAAACCATATATCCAGTAGGCGTGATCGAAAAAGAAACTGAAAAATATTTTTTGATTCTTGTTAAAGGTAAAAAAACAGCTAAACTTTTTGTATACGTTACGGATCAAAAATTAAATTATTTAGGCTTTAAAGAATTATTAAGTAACGAAAATAAAGACGCGTATGCACGCTCTGTATCAATCAATAAAGAGCCCACATTTGTAATTAGCAAAGAAACCTATTCAAAAGATAAAGAACTTAAATTTTCTAGATCGGGGTGGATATTTAATGCAGGTGCAGGATTTATGATTGTAGTGAATGATAGCAACGAAACACCACAAAATAATGAAATCATCAACCCACTCGACACGCTTCCAAGTATGGCGAAACTGAGTGGTGATTATATAAAAAATGAAAAAAACTATATCTCGCTAAGAGATGGGAAAGATGCCAAAACTTATTTGTTTTTTATCCATTTTGAAAAAAACAATGCCGATTGTATTGGAGAATTAAAGGGTACACTAACCCTGTCTTCACCCACTGCTGGTCAATTCACTCAAAATGGAGACCCCTGCATTATTGATTTTTCATTTTTTGGAAATACCGTTCGGGTTAAAGAGAAAGGAACCTGCGGTAACCACAGGGGCATCAAATGCTTTTTTGACGATAGTTTTACCCGAAAAAAGCCTTCGAAAAGCAAAAAAAAGCAGAAATAAGGTTGTTTACCCACAATTTAATGTGTACAAAGTACATTTTAAATATTTCCCCTATATTGCGACCCTATTTAAGCACTTAAACTGCCTTTATGTCTTTTACGAATTTTCAATTGCCCTACCAACCTGCCGAAGAATACAGCAAAAAAGCGGCCTATTTTTCGATGGAATTTGCCATTCATCAACCGCTTAAAATATACAGTGGTGGACTTGGCTTTTTAGCAGGCTCGCACCTACGCAGTGCATACGAACTTCGTCAAAACATGATTGGTGTAGGTATCTTATGGAAATATGGCTACTACGATCAGGCCCGTAACCAAGACCAAACCTTGCAGGTAACTTTCATGGAAAAGATGTACAGTTTTTTAGAAGACACGGGCATCAAATTTCAAATCTTAATTCATGAACATCCAGTTTGGGTAAAAGCCTATTACCTCAACCCAGAAACATTTAAAAGTGCACCCCTATTTTTATTAAGTACTGATTTACCTGAAAACGATTATATCTCTCAAACCATTACACACCGACTCTATGATGCAAACGTTGCTACAAAAGTGGCTCAGTTTATTTTGCTAGGCGTGGGTGGTGCTAAATTAATTGATGAACTAGGATTTAATCCGGAAGTATATCATTTAAACGAAGCACACGGTATTTCTGCTGCCTTTTATTTACTCAATAAATATAAGAGCGTAGAAAAAGTAAGAGCGCAACTAGTATTTACAACCCATACGCCCGAAGAAGCAGGTAACGAAAAACATGACATGTATTTGTGTCACAGAATGAGTTATTTCTGCGGACTTAGCATCGACGAAGTGCGCAAATTAACGGGGATCACCGACGATTTATTCAATCACTCACTTGCAGCATTAAAATTTGCAAGAAAAGCAAATGGCGTATCTGCATTACATGGCCATGTGAGTAGAGAAATGTGGAAACACTACGAAGGTATTTGCCCGATTATATCTATCACCAATGCGCAAAACTGGCAATATTGGGCCGACAAGCAGCTCTATAAAGCCATGGATGCGAATGATGATTTTATTTTTGACGACCGCAAAAAGCACCTCAAAAAAAGAGCGTTTGAAATTGTTGCCGATCAAACAGGTAAAAAGTTTGACCCGAATGTATTAACCATTGTTTGGGCGCGCAGATTTGCCGGATACAAACGCGCTAGCATGCTCACTTACGACATGGAACGTTTTGAAAAATTATTGTCGAATAGCAAATACCCCATTCAAATTATTTGGGCGGGTAAACCTTACCCGGTAGATTACCCTGCTATTTCTGAATTTAACGACCTTGTTCAAATTAGCAAGAACTATAAAAATGTAGCGGTATTAATTGGCTACGAATTAGGATTAAGTAAGCGCCTTAAACAGGCTTCTGATATTTGGCTTAATAACCCGCGCGTTCCGCGCGAAGCTTCAGGCACCAGTGGTATGACTGCTGCTATGAATGGTGCGGTTAACTTTTCGACAGATGATGGATGGATCCCAGAATTCATCAACCATGGTAACAATGGTTTTGTGGTGCCTAAGGCCGATTATGAAAACATGCATCAGCACGAGCAAGACGATTACGACCTAAACAAGCTATATGAAATATTGGAGGAGCAAATTATCCCTATGTATTACGACAACTATGACACTTGGCGCCAAGTGATTCAAAATGGTATGCGTGATGTACAGGTGCAGTTTGATGCCAACCGTATGGCCAAGGAGTACTACGAGCTCATGTACAAATAAGTTTAACTTTTTAGGCCTACTTTTGTTATACTTCAAAAGATGCCCATGCAACACAAAATTGTCATTGCAATTACTGGAGCCAGCGGTTCTATTTATGCCAAGGTTTTATTGGATAAATTAGCTGCTTTAAACACCCAAGTTGCACAGGTGGGCATTGTCATGAGTAAAAACGCCAAAGAAGTTTGGGAAACCGAACTGGGCAATACTGATTTTAACAACTACCCATTTAATTATTACGAAAAGTTTGACTTTAACGCACCCTTTGCCTCTGGATCGGCGGGTTATAATACCATGATTGTTGCACCTTGCAGTATGGGCACCCTGGGCCGTATTGCAGCTGGTATTAGCGACGATTTAATTACACGTGCAGCCGATGTCGTATTAAAAGAAAGACGTAAGCTTATTTTAATGGTGCGTGAAACACCCTACAACCTTATTCATATTAAAAACATGGAAACGGTAACGCTAGCAGGTGGCATTATTTGCCCAGCTACACCATCATTTTACAGTAGACCTTCTACTATTGAACAGGCAGCTGCTACCGTGGTAGACCGTGTTATTGATTTAGCTGGACTCAAGCAGGACAGTTACAGATGGGGAGAATAATCCCCCCATCTATTACTAATATCTACTCTACTTTAGCGCTTTCGTCTTCGGTTACTTTTTTACGAAAAGTAAAAATGATTTTTCCTGCTTCTTTATCTAGGTCAGCAACAAGTGTATCGCCTGCAGAAATGGTATAGTTTAAAATTTCTTCCGCTAGAGGATCTTCCAAATATTTTTGAATGGCTCTATGTAATGGTCTTGCACCATACTGCACATCGTAGCCTTTATCTGCAATAAAATCTTTGGCTGCTTCTGTCAATTCTAAACTAAAGCCTAAATTTTGCAAACGCTTTTCTACACCCTTCATTAAAATATCAATGATATTAAAAATGTTTTCTTTGGTTAAAGAATTAAATACGACCACATCATCAATACGGTTTAAAAACTCTGGAGAAAAAGTGCGCTTTAAGGCTTTTTCAATAACCGCTTTATTATTTTCTTCGGCGTTTTGAACACGTGTTGCAGTAGCGAATCCTACACCATCACCAAACTCTTTTAATTGACGTACGCCAATATTCGAAGTCATAATGATGAGCGTGTTTTTGAAATCAATTTTACGACCAAGGCCATCTGTTAATTGACCATCATCCAATACCTGCAATAAAATATTGTAAATATCTGGATGCGCTTTTTCAATTTCGTCAAGTAAAATAACACAGTATGGTTTGCGTCTAACTTTTTCTGTTAACTGTCCGCCTTCTTCATAACCAACATAACCTGGAGGGGCACCAATTAAACGGCTGACGGTAAATTTTTCCATGTACTCACTCATATCAATTCGAATAAGTGCATCATCAGATTCAAACATATTACGTGCAAGTGCCCGCGCTAGTTCAGTTTTACCAACACCCGTAGGACCTAAAAATATAAAGGTACCAATTGGTTTTTTAGGATCTTTTAAGCCTACTCTATTTCGCTGAATGGCTTTCACTACTTTTAAAATAGCTTCATCTTGACCCACAACCATACCCTTCATTTCTTCGTTCATGCGGCGCAGCTTGTCTGTTTCTGCTTGCACCATACGCTTAACAGGAATACCTGTCATCATGCTCACTACTTCAGCAATATTTTCTTCAGAAATCGGATAACGCTTGTGCTTGCTCTCTTCTTCCCAAGCAGATTTTGCTTGCTCCAACGATTCGCCTAATTTTTTTTCTGTATCTCTGAGTGCAGCAGCTTCTTCGAAACGCTGACTTTTTACCACTTTATTTTTTTCGTTTTTAACGGCTTCGATTTCTTTTTCAAGTTCTACTATCGTTTCTGGCACATTGATATTTTTTAAGTGTACCCTAGCACCTACTTCATCTAGTACATCAATGGCTTTATCCGGAAGTAAACGGTCCGTCATGTAACGGTCACTTAATTTTACACAAGCCTCAATAGCATCATCTCCATAAGTAACGTTGTGAAAATCTTCGTATTTAGATTTGATATTGTTTAAAATAACAATGGTATCGTCTACACTTGGTGGCTCAATCAATACTTTTTGGAAACGTCTATCAAGTGCACCATCTTTTTCGATGTGCATGCGGTATTCGTCAAGTGTAGAAGCGCCAATACATTGAAGCTCTCCTCTTGCGAGCGCAGGTTTTACAATGTTAGATGCATCCAGTGATCCACTCGCACCACCAGCACCAACAATGGTATGTATTTCATCAATAAATAAAATAACGTCTCTGTTTTTTTCAAGCTCATTCATGATGGCTTTCATACGCTCTTCAAATTGACCACGGTATTTGGTACCCGCTACAAGTGCAGCAAGGTCTAATGATATTACACGTTTGTCAAAAAGTACACGGCTTACTTTGCGTTCCACAATTCGGAGCGCTAAACCTTCTACGATAGCTGTTTTACCCACCCCAGGCTCACCAATTAAAATAGGATTGTTCTTTTTTCTACGACTTAATATTTGGCTCACGCGCTCAATTTCTGCCTCACGACCAACAATAGGATCCAAATTTCCTACTTCTGCTAATTTGGTAATGTCTCTACCAAAATTATCTAGTACCGGTGTTTTGCTTTTAGCACCAGCACCTGGCTTTGCAGTTTTGGGCTGACTAAATCCACCACCTCTTTTATCTTCATCAAAATCATCGTCGTTGTCTTCGGGAAACTCGTTTTGAGGGCTTGAACTTCCCACCATGCCAAGCTCGGTTCTAAAGAGGTCGTAATCAATATCAAACTGACCCAGTATTTGCGTGGCAATATTTTCTTTATTTTTTAAGATGCTAAGCATTAAATGCTCTGTTTCTACTAACGGGCTTTTAAGGGCCTTGGCTTCCAAAACAGTAACACGAATTACTTTTTCGGCCTGCTTGGTAAGGGGTAAACTATTAATATTGGCAATATTTTTACCCGTCTTATCCTTTACGGCAAGCTCAATCTCTTTGCGAAGCTCATAAAGGTCTACATTAAGCTGCTTTAGCACCTTAATGGCCGTATTTTCCTCATCCCTTATTAGACCTAGGAGTAAATGCTCCGTGCCAATAAAGTCGTTCCCTAACCTTAACGCCTCTTCCCTACTATAGGAAATGATTTCTTTTACTTGTGCCGAAAAATTATTATCCATAATCAAAAATTGGATTTATACAATTATAACGAATATTTTTGAGTGAAGTTGTGTGTGGATTATCCACATTTACTAACTTCACGTATATCCTATGGAACTCAAAATTGATACCAAAGAAAAATTCCAGCTTTTAACCCCTGCTGGAACGACAATTACTGCCATTATAGCAGCAGAAATTGTAACTGCTTGCAATAAATGTCTAGAATCACCATTAAAAAACATGGTGCTTAACTTAGAAAATGTTGAAGAAATAGTGCCTGATGCTTGTCAAACCTTAACAGATTTACAACAGGCTTTTTATGATAAAAGTGCCTCATTTGTCATGTGCTGCTTGAGTGACAAGTTAGAAGACAGCTTTGATGGCTTAGGTCTTTTAGAAGTCCTCAACTTAACACCCACGCTAAGTGAAGCTTCCGACATTGTAATGATGGAAGAAATTGAACGCGAATTATTAGACAGTGACGATTTTGAATTTGACAAAGAATCGGAATAAGCAAATGCTTATTGAATAATTTTTTCAATTCGAGTAAGCTTTCCTGCTGCATTCATCCCCTCTACTACAATCCTAAATTTTGTTGTTACATCGTTGTTGAAAAAATCCAATTTAACGAGTTTGGTTTTCTTGTCTGTTAATACATACGGATTCCAATATAAAGTAGTACGCACATCAGGTACTTTAGTTGGTGCTACGGTATAATTTGGACTATAAAATTCTTTGTAATTGGTATACCCAGTTAAAATGGCATTGCTCAATCCTTTTAAACTTTCATTTTTTAGATCAGCAGGTTTTTTAGTATAAATAGCGATGGCGCCTGAAGGTCCAGAACCAGAAGATCCCATAAAAGGTGGACGAAAAACTTTGATGTAAGCAATATCACTCATTTGAATGCCCATGGTTTGCTCGGCATCAGAAAGCATTTCATTTAAAAAAATATCGGGCGTTCCATCACGCCAATTTAATCCTGGCACATTATTGCTATTGGCATCTTCTGCTCCATTAGCACCAAGTATCGGTATCGACATCGTCATACCCGGAATTAAATTTTGCAAGTACTGAAATACGCTGGTAGCGCCTGTTGCATGGTTGTCATTTTGCACATCAAAAGCGTAACTATCTTTACTAGAAAATAAACCTGATGTATATTTTTCGTCTAATACATCAATAGGTGATTTGGCTCTTGATTGCACCACTACTTCTTTTAACACCACCACTGAGTCAAATGTTTTTTTAATTCTTTTTGCCTGCGCTTCCATATACATCAGATAAGAAAGCCCTGTAGTATCGGGTTTTGCAAAATGGTATAGCTGAATTTGTGTAGGATATAAAACAGTAGGTAAACTATAGGTGAAATTAGCCAAGGTCGTGGGCGCAACCTTTTTGTCGCCGTTGATTTTATAAAACACACGAACGGTATCAAAAAATATGAGCCCGCGCTGACTAAAGCTAGCATCTCGAGCAATAGGTGCAAAAAAATACTGCTTGCTACTATCTTTTGATTGTAAAACCATGGTGATGCTCTGTACCAATTTATTATCAAAAGTTCCACCATTATATACGGAACCTCTAATTTGTAAATAGTCACTATCCATTTGATATTTCAAGTTTGGCAATTTCCCGCCCACCATGTCTTCCCAATTGTATTTGCGCCAACCATGCGTAAGCATCACTAAATCCAACTTAGCAGGTATTTCAGTATCGGTACTTGAAAAATAATTTGCCGCATTTGGAATAGCCCCTTTGATATCACCTTGCAAAAGCAGGTTAGAAAAAATAGTACTTGAATTATCTTGCACTGCATTGATATCGGTAACAGATACCGATAAATTACTTAATAAAGTATCTTCTACCACAATGTCAATGGTGTTTTTAGCGCGTTTAAATAAACGAGGCGTAAACATTTTTACCGATGGATAAAATGTGTGTAGGTTATTATTGATAAATAAAACCCGCTCTGCAACAGGTACCCATGCCGCGTCAAAAACTGTAATTTGCAAAACACCGGTTGGTAAACTATCAGTGGGCATTGCGAGTGCTGCAGATTTTTTTGTTTGTAACTGAATGGTAGACGTGTAAACCATGCGCTGATTCATAGAAGCAACTACATGCAGTTGTTGAAAATTTTGCGCAGTTACCCCCGGACGCTGAATGACTATTTTGGCTTTATCCCCTTGCAACACTGCTTGCATCACAATGCCATCTGGTTTTGCCGTTGGTAATGCGGTAGTATGCACTGCTCCAGCAGCATCTACCCAAATACAGTTATACGACTCCTCTTTTTCTGGTAAAAAAGTAAATACACCCATACCATCATGTACCGATTGGATAGAATCAATTAATACCATTTTGCTATTAAAGATGGCTCCTTTAATGGGTGCTGGGTCGCCATTTTGATTGACCGACAAAAAACCAACTTGGGCTTGTAAAGCAGCAATTAATTGACCACCTTCTGGGAAGAATTGAAGTTTATAAATAGGATCTACTTTTTTTGAGTTCACCATTGAATCGGAACCTTGTACTGTAATGTCTTTGGTAAAAATAAATGCCGCATCAAAATTAAGCATCCACCTGGTGTAGGCTTTTATTCTAATGCGCGTTCCCTTGTAATTTTGAGGAATATCAAACTGTAACTTTGCTGATGATTCAAAAATGGGATGCACGGTATGTTTGATAAGTTGCCCTGCATCATCATACCAGTCTGCGTAAAAATTTCTACTATAATCAGATAAGCCCTCGCCTGCTAAAATATACGCTTTACCCCAAATGGTTTCTCCTTTAGTATAAAGTCCTTTATCAAAATGAATATGCAGTTTTTCTTGTTGATAGTTATCCTTGTATACAGCGAGCATAGAATCTAATGCCTGCGCAAACACTACAAATGGTGCAATAACAAAGAGCCCAATAATCAATATATACTTCGCATTCATGAATACAAATTTACAAAAGTATTGACGCAAAACTTGTTAAAAAAATAGGGCGAAAAATATAATTTTTCGCCCTATTACAATATAAAAAATTAATGCTACTGGTGTCTATCTAGCGTTAATGCCAAATATGGAAGCCTAGCTCCTGTTGCTGTAGCATAACCCATACTAAATCCAGTAAGCGCAACGCCACTTTGTAATCCACTGGCACTTGCATAACTTACCAGCGCAGCTGCAGTACTAGCAGCACCAGCCGTTCGGATAGCCCATGTAGTAGTAGTGCCAGAAACAAAGCCAGGCGCATTGATACCAACAGGAATATCCATAGCACCTGAGTTTCCTAAATAAGGAATATTTGCCTTCATTAATATACCATTGAGGTATAAATCTACGGCAGGAACATTTGGCATTAAGTGTACAAAATTAAACCTGCACATACCATCTGCGATTCCAACAATATTATTTTTAACAAGCACCGACTTCATGTTAGCAGCAGTATCCGTTAAATGAAGTGTTTGAGGTGTATTATCTGTAATATTTACATTGGTATTAAACAATACCACAGAATCTGTGTTAGTACCAAATTTTGGCATTACAATTGAAACTGCATTGGTACCTAAGGGTACACTCATGTATAGTGCAAAGTTACTACCACGGGTGTTATAACCACCTCCTGGGAAAGGAGTTCGTGATTGCAACAAATTACTTACGTAAGCGCCATTTAATTTAATACGCAAATTTGCGTAATCGATAGCATAAGCAAATGCTAGGTTTACTTTTAGCTGACCTTTATTAGCAGGCGTGCCATAGGTGTCGTAAGGCTGATTGGTAACCCCTGTATTTTTTTTGCAAGATGCAAATACAAAGAGTAGGGCCAACGGCATTATATATTTTATCATTTTTTTCATGTCTTACTTTTTTTACTTTAAGATTATGGTAACATGAACCAATGTTCTTTGGTATGGTAATCAGATGCCAATGCACCAATTTTTTGTAACGCTGGAATATTATATAAATACTCAGAGTTGTATCTAGGGCGACATCTGTACGGTAGTTTACCAGCATTGTAAATATGAATAGTTGCTGGTAAAGTAAATCCAGCATATACTTTTTTACCAGTAGCTGGATCTAAATCCAAATATCTAAACCTACGCATATCTGTCCATGTTTCACTAAAGCCATATCCATAAAGTGCAATATACTTTTGTAACATAATGTGAGACAATGTTAAACCATTTGCATCTGCTGGCATCACTTTAGGATTGGTTAAGTATGCAGCTTGAGAAGCTGGGGTAATTAAACTAGCAGATGGAATACGAGATTGATACTGCGTTGTAAGCATTTCAAAATTTAATTCAATCGCTCTTTTATACGAAGACATTGCTAAAGCCTTATCTCCTTTTCGAAGTGCAGCTTCTGCTTTTGTAAATAAAACTTCAGAAGCTGTTAATAATGGAAATGGTGCAAGGTTGTTAAAAATGTAGCGACCAGAATCTGCAGTAACACCAATAGAAGAATAAGGTGCGCGCCAGTAGTTTCTTGGCTGATCTGCAGTACCAAGTCCAGTAGAACCTAAGTTCGCTTGAACGCCCCTAAAAGTACCATTTGGATTTTCATTGATCAAATAAGGCGTACGTGGATCCATTACACCCGTAAATGGAGACTCGGTATCAGTACCTGTTAAAAGGTTTGCTATATATGCAGATTGACGAAGGGTTCCTATATTGTTACGGTAAGGTCCATAAAAGTTATTGGTACCACTAAAGTTACCACCTACCCACTTTTGTACTGCATTATCTGCATTTGTTACCACAGCCATGTCTGAGTATTTAATAACAGAATCTGCAAAATTCCTAGACTTATAAATAGCTTTGTTGCTTAGGTGTGCAAAGGTTTTAGCCTTTACTGCATACACAAACTTTTTCCATTTATTTACATCACCACCATAAAAATAGTTGTCGCCATATTTAAGGTTGGTAGCACTCACTGCACCATCTGTTCTATTTAATAATGCAATTGCATTATCACACATAACCCTAACAGAATCATAAACGTCTGCTTGGCTATCATAATCAAATTGTTGGCGCTCGGTATCAAATGCTTGGCGCATGATCACTTCACCATACTGCTCTGTGGTAACCAACCAACTCCATGCAAAAATAGCAGTAGCCACACCTACATAATCCCATTTCTTTTGTTCAGTTCCTCTAGAAATGATGTACTTAGCGTTAGGACCAATTCCATAATAATGCATGGCCCAAACGTTACCCGTAAGATCAGATGTTGTAGCAAAAACACCACCCAATTGATCATACAAATTACCAGATGTGTTGGTATGCCACCACTGGATGTATTTAGCTAGGTTAACCGCATCAGTTGCTGGACCATAAGATCCACCACCACCACCAGTTGGTGGTGCAGCTGTAGATGTCATTTGATTGATAACGTTAGGTAATATAGCTTCTATAGCCCCTTCAACCGGGTTGTTAGGGTTTAAGTAAGCATCGTCTAATTTTTTACTGCATGACTGCAATGTGGCAAAGCCAACAAGTGCAAGTGTAACTGCAATAAAATAATGTATGTGCTTTTTATTTTTCATAATCAGTTTTTTTACAAGTTAAAATCCTACTCTTAATCCAGCGTTAAAGCTTAGTGGTGCTGCTATGTTTCCATAATCGAAACCAACTGCACCTACCCCTCTAAGTGATGCGTTACCACCATTAGCAGCAGGATCGGCACCAGAATAATTTGTAAATAAGAATAGATCATTCATAGTTACAAACAAACTAAGTGACTTGAAATTTACATAATCAAGTAAACCAGGATACTCCATATTTTTTCCAGCATTGTTTACAAGTGCTTTAGACGGAATGGTATAACTTAAAGAGATATCACGAAGGCGGAATGCCTTAATGTTACGCTCCATATAATCTTCTTCCGGCATATTGGTTGAGTTGTAATAGGTATTATTAAAGTAAGGTGTTACTAAAATAGTATTACGCGTAGGCGTAGCGGTATTTTCTAAGCCATCTTGTAAAATACCAGACACTACTCTTGGCGTTAAACGATCTGCCGTTTTTGCAGATTTACCAAGTGTTGTTAGATACATTCCAGTTGCATTAAAGATATCACCACCTAGTCTTAAATCCCACAAGAATGATAAGCTTAAGTTTTTATAACGTAAACGGTTGATAGTACCTACAGTTAATCCAACAGTACGATCACCCCTTACTCTAAACACGCCATCATTTAATGGTAAACCAGTTGTTGG
This sequence comes from Sediminibacterium sp., assembly GCA_044341045.1. Taxonomy (GTDB): domain Bacteria; phylum Bacteroidota; class Bacteroidia; order Chitinophagales; family Chitinophagaceae; genus Sediminibacterium. The sequence continues at coordinate 63,108 of JBIISK010000006.1, forward strand.
AGAAATTAAAACTTCACCATCATTTTTTGATAAACCGTTAGCACCAGGAGGTGTTAAATCTTGTCTTCTATAACCAAAACTTGTAATAGTTCCAGTAGAGTAACCAGGTCTTAAACCACCTCTTGCATTAGAATACAACCAAGTAGATGCATCGTAATAATCAGCACCGGCAATATCAATTGGCATTGGAATTGCTAATACTTTATTCCACATGTGGTTCACGTTGAATTGGATATTCCAATCAAAGTCTTTTTTGCGAACCAATTTAACACCTATTGAAAGTTCAACACCTTGGTTACGTACGCTAGAGTTATTGGCAGTATTTAACACAAATCCTGTACCATATGAAGCTCTAAAACCTTGTGCAATTTGATCAAGGGCTAATGTATTGTAATAAGCCGCATCAACGGTTAACACATCACCAAACATTCTAAACTCTGTACCTACCTCGTACGTTTGTTGACGCTCTGGACGCAAATAAGGGTTAGCATTAAAGAAAGAATATTGTAATGGTACATTAATAAGTCCGGTTGAGCTCGTTGGTGGCGTTAAAGCACTTGTTACCGTTGGAACAAAGTTGGACTGGTTGGCATATGCATTTGGAAGCCTAGCTGTCTGTGCTAAAGAGCTTCTGATTTTCCAATAGCTAAGTAAGCCACCTTTTATTTTAGGGAAGATATCACTCATAATGATACTGACGTTACCACCAGGATAAGAGTAATTTCTATTTGCTTTTGGCAGCACAGAAGAAGCTTCAAATGCCATTGAACCCGTTAAGAAAACAAGGTTATTGTAACTTATGGTTGCTTCTGTGAATCCAGCAATTTGCATCGATCTAACTTCGTTCCACTGGTTGTTACCATATAAAGTTGTTCTACTTAAACGAGTTCTAGTAGCAACACCAGTAGCAGAACTATCAAAACTTCTGATACTATCTTGTGTACCAGAAATACCAAAACGTTGTAGTTTATTTTCTGCCCATCTTGTACCTACAGTTACACGCGTATTAAACTTGCCAAATGTTTTTTTAGCAGTAGCGGTAATAGTATGGTTGTAGTTACCTGCTTTGACCCAGTAATTATCTAACTGCCCTTTATTGGCCATTGATGATTGAGAAGCTGATTCAGGATCACGGTATTGGAAACCTGAAGTTGCATAGGTATTGTAACCAAAACGACCCGCAATCGATAACCACTTTAAAGGATTGTAGTTAATAGATAAGTTAGCCGTGTAGTTGTCTGTTTTATCTTGTGATTCATTTCTGTTAACAGCAAAAAACGGATTATCCGTTTCGGCAACTGTTCCTAAAAATGCATCATCAGCAGCATTGTTGTTAGCAATCAAATAACGCTTATTTCCATTAGGTAGTAAATAATTTACTGCGTTATCTGTTACAGGCCACATAAATAAATTAAGTAGATATCCACCAGCACCCTTCATAGCTTTATCGTTAACGCTATTACTGTATGCAATTGATGGAGATATCTCTAAATTTTTAGTGATTTTTGTAGTGTTTGTAAGCCTAAAGTTTGTACGCGTTAGTCTAGTATTTGGCACTACACCAGTTTGATCATAAAAAGATCCACTGGCACGGTAGCTAGACTTAGCTGTACCAAAATCGGCACTTAAGTTATGCGTAGAACCTGCCGAATTATTAAAGAAGTTACCTACGTTGTCGAAAATTGGAATATCTGCTCTCATTGCAGGACCAAATGCAGAAAAAGTTCCAGTACTTGCTAAGCCATTAGCCCCTTGTTGGAACCCCGTATAAATAGAAGGCACATTTCCAAGTGATTGAAAACGGAAACTATTGTCATAGCTCAGGTTCATTTTTTTACCAGCAGTAATCTTTGCCTTCTTAGTTGTAATGATGATCGCACCATTACTTGCAGAGCTACCATATAATACCGTTGCTTCTGGTCCTTTAAGTACCGTAACACTTTCAATATCGTTGGGGTTTAAATCCGCAATACGGTTTGTAAAGTCGTTAGATGTATTGTTTTGTCCAGCAGCACCCGGAACCGTTTCTGCAGCATTGATTGCATCATTTTCAATGATGATACCATCTACCACAAATAATGGTTGGTTGTTAAGTGACATAGAGTTAAAACCTCTTAATACGATGGTAGAAGATGCACCAGGTACACCCGATGTTGCAGTGATAGTTGCTCCTGCAATTCTACCTTGTAAACCATTTATAAAGTTTTCACGTTGTGTTTCTTTTATGTCTTCTCCTTTTACAGTTTGCGCAGAATAACCAAGATCTCTTGGCTTCTTTTTAATATCCATCGCAACAGTAACTTCTTCAAGTTCTGAAACAGAGGAGCGCAAAGAAACAGAAACAGTTGTACCATTAACAGTTACACGCTGGCCATCATAACCAATGTAACTCACAAGTAAGGTTTGACCCTTATTTGCTTTAATGGTAAACTCACCTTTTTCATTTGTTTGTGCGGCAGAGGTGGTACCCACTACTTTTACTGTTACACCCTGTAGTGGTGTTTTTTTGTCGGCATCTAAAACTTTACCAGAGACATTTTGACTCTGCGCCATAGATGGTAACGAGAAAATGAGAAGTAGTAACGTAACTACTTTCATCAAGGAAGCAATTTTTCTCATACTAGTTTTTGGTTTCTATGAAGAATGATTAATTATAATGAGCCAGAAGTTTCATACGTATTGGCCGTAATAATCAACACAATGTTAAAATTTCTTACGCAGATTTCAATAAATAATTAAGTAAAAATTAGGTTTATCCACAGGCTTTCGGGATAAAATAGCATCAATTTGGGTTATTATTCGGTAAATGGTAGTTTTTAAGGGTCTTACACTTAATCATATAATATATATTTATAATTCGAAATTGTTATTTATCTCCTTTTTATTCCTTTCTACTAACTTCGTGACCTTAATGATTTCACCAAATACCATACAACAAATTACCAGTCGCATCGATATCATTGATATTGTTGGGGAGTTTGTGAAATTAAAAAAACGGGGTACCAATTATTTAGGTAACTGCCCGTTTCACAATGAGAAATCGCCTTCTTTTACAGTTTCTCCGGTAAAAGAAATTTACAAATGTTTTGGCTGTGGCAAAAGTGGCAACTCTATTACATTTTTAATGGAGCATGAAAAGTACAGTTATGTAGAAGCGCTTAGATGGCTCGCTGCAAGGTATAATATCGAAATTGAAGAAACAGAGACCACGCCTGAACAAAAAATTTTAGTTCAAACTTCTGATAGTTTATACGCTATCAATCATTTTGCACAAAAGTTTTTTAGCGCACAGTTACTAGATTCGGAAGAAGGAAAAAATATTGCGCTCTCCTATTTACAAGAAAGAGGATTTAGAAAAGAGATCATCGAAAAATTTCAGATTGGATACAATCCAGATAGTAGAACGGCTTTAACAGAAGCGCTCATCGCCAATCAATTTAATCCTACACTACTTCCAAAAACAGGTCTTGTATCCAACAGAAATGGAGACGAATTAGTAGACAACTACAGAGGCAGAATTATTTTTCCAATACACGGCAATACCGGAAAAGTAATTGGATTTGGCGCACGTGTAATTGGCAAATCAGACAGAGGTCCAAAATATATCAATACGCCGGAAAACGAAGTATACAGTAAAAGTAAAATTTTATATGGCTCCTACTTTGCTAGAATGGCTATTGATAAAGCAGATGAGTGTTTACTCGTAGAAGGATACACCGACGTGGTTAGTTTACACCAAGCAGGTATCGAAAACGTGGTAGCTAGTGGTGGTACATCATTAACCACCGAACAATTAAGGCTCATAAAAAAATACACCCAAAACTTGACCATTATTTATGATGGTGATAGTGCGGGTATTAAGGCGGCACTTCGTGGGCTTGATATGGCGCTCGAAGAAGGACTTAATGTAAGGCTCGTGCTCATACCCGACAATGAGGATCCGGATAGCTACGTCAATAAAGTGGGCACCACTGCCTTTAATGAATTTGTTGCCACAGCAAAAAAGGACTTTATCATTTTTCAGTTAGAAGTGATGTTGCAAGAAGCGGGCTCTGATGTAAGTAAGAAAAGCAGCGTTGTAAATCAGGTAGCAGAAACACTTAGCAAAATTAACAAGGCCGAAGATTTTACCAAGCAGCAAGATTATATTAGAAAGTGCGCGAGTTTACTTCGTATTGATGAAGCAGGTTTAACAAACCTCGTTAATAAATTTAAACGTGACATTCTTGTTAAGCAGGAAAAGAAAATGCCTTTTGAAGAGGCACAACAAATATTAGAGGGTAGTCAGGAAACTGGTTTTGATGAAGGTGCTGCGCTTATTAACCAGGATGATATTTACGAAAAGAATGTAATCCGCGTTTTACTAGATTATGGTCTATTGAAATTTGACGATCATAAAACAATGGCTGATTTTATTTTTGAAGAATTAGAGCAGTTTGATTTTGAAAATGAACAGTATTTACAACTCTATCAAATTTATAAAATATGGTATGACAAGGGATTAGAGCCTACTGCCAAAACACTACTCTACCATGATGATGAAAATATCAGGAACTTAGTTGTGAATTTAACGGTATCTCCGCATGAACTCAGTTTAAAGTGGGATAGTATTTTAGAGGGCATGAATATTGTAAATAGAGACACTTCCATGGAAGATGTTACCATGAGTGTTAACTATTTTAAACTACGAAAAATAAAAAAGATGTTTGACCAAAACCAACAAGACATGGAAAATGCAGGTTTTGAAGAACAAATGAGGCTCATAGAATTACACAAACACCTCAAAGAGATTGAAAGAGAAATCACAAAAAAAATTGGAACAGTGATCATTAAATAAATGATCAAACAATAAGACTAAAAAAATAAGGGCCCATTTTATGGGCCCTTATTTTTTTAGAAGTTCCTATTTGATCCAGCCCTTGTAGGCTTTGTATTTTTTCTGATAGCCCACAAATCTGTAATTCCAAATGTTTTACGCGATTGTGCATTGTTTACACCTACTTCGGCGCTGGCAACTGTTTCTTTAACTTCTGTTGTTAACTTTTTTAGGTTGTCTGTATCGATTTGTACGATAGCAGGCATAGCATTACTGTTCATTGTATATGTATTTAAAATTTTGAATCGTTAAATTGAACAAGTAAATTCAAATGGCTGGCACTGGGGCCCGTAATCGTAAAGTGAACCTTAAAAATCAGATGCGACAGGCGCAAGTAGATGGTTATTAGGGTTGTTGTTCAATTCTGGTGCAAAAGTACGTTTTTATATTGATATCCTAACAACTATTAGCAAAATGATTGTTAAAATCAAATACATAAATTGTATTTTTATGACATGAAAAGCATGCCCATACTGCTATTAGCACTATTTATTGGTTGTACCAATCCTCCAAAAAGCTTTCCACCCGCAAGTACTTCCATTGAAGCAGGTCGAAACTATGTAGAAGCTTGTTTACAAGGTGATTTTGAAAAAGCAACAGCATATTCGGCTTCTACCCAAACCATGAAGTTACATACTGCTAACACTGAAAAAAACTACCGAAACCTTGATAAAGAGGGAAGGTCAAATTTCAGACAAGCATCAATAATTATTTTAGGAATAACTGATCAAGATAGTTTGCATACCCAAATGAATTACCAATATTCGATGGATAAAAAAACGCGCCAACTTGAAATAGAAAAAAAGAGTGGCTCTTGGTTTGTAGTAGCCGTAAAGGAATAAATTATTTAGCATGGAATTAAAAAACATACTGTGGGTTGGACTGGGCGGGATGTTAGGGGCTGTTGCGAGGTATTTTTTTGGACTCACCATTAAGTCGGTCACATTTCCATATGCCACCGGTTTGGTCAATATTGTTGGCGCCCTTATTATGGGTTTTATTATGGGACTCGCTATTAAAGGCCAAATTAGCCCCTCACTTCGCCTATTTTTAGCCACTGGTATTTGTGGTGGCTTTACCACATTTTCGGCATTTGCTTGGGAAAACCTTGAGCTTTTACAACAGCAGCGCTATGGCAGTTTTATGATGTATACCCTAGGGACATTAGCGCTAGGCATGGCTGCAACAACCATCGGATATTTGTTGGCTAAATGAATAACGGACCTTATCTTTGCAAAAATTATTTACATGGAAGCAAATAAATCAACAACAAAATATTGGGCTATCTTCTTTTTTTGGTTAGCCGTACTTATCACTTTACTCGTTGTCTACCGTGAATTCTTTTGGTTAGCGTTACCTGGTACCGTTACCTATTTTGCAAAAGCAATGGACTTAATGTAAACCAACCTTACTATAATTAAAAGCAGCACTTGTGCTGCTTTTTTTATGCCATTTTTTAAATAAAATATTTACAAAACAACGCGTCGGATAGTGCGGAGTTGATGCGTGCGAAGCCCAGTGCTACTGCTAACTATACCTGCCTGATCGATAGGGTCAATTCTTACAACAGCAGAAGCATGAATAATTTGATGTGGCGATAATAAAATACCTACATGGGTTATTTTCCCTTGCTCATTATCAAAAAAAGCTAGATCGCCACAGCGTGCTTCTGCTAAAAATCCAACATCCTCTCCCACCAATGCTTGTTGATATGCATCACGAGGCAAAATGATATTTAATAATTTAAAAACCATTTGCACAAAGCCACTACAATCAATCCCGAATACAGTTCTACCACCCCACAAATAAGCAGTGCCTAAAAATTTGGAGGCAAGTGCTTCAATGGCAGCCTGTGTGGGCTTATTATTTGCTGAATCCAAAATGGCACCTGTATAAGTGAGTTCAAAATTTGCATGCGCATCAGAAACAATGGGCGTACCAAGTGGTAATTGAATAGGCTGCCCGTTAAACACCGCACTATTAACCCAGTTACCTGTGTATCCATTTGTAATTATAGATGCACCTCCTGGTAAAAGTTGTAATTGAAGTTTTTGGCACCAACCTTCATATCCATCTTGGTGCATTTGAATTTGATAAAAATCTTTGGTTTCATGTATGATAGTTGCAGTTTCGCAAAATAAAATTTGAGAAACCATTTCTGCCCTATGTGAACCCTCTGCCCGAATGGGCGCTACCGGAACTACACAAATTACTTCAGCCATAGTTTAAAGTTTAAAATAAGTTATGCGGTTTGACAAACCAAGCAAATAAAATGTGTAACAAATCAAAATTGTTTGCTTGACGTGTAGGAAGTTGAACCATTGCGCTCTAGGATTGATTTGAGCTACAAATATATCTCTAATACACAAAATCTAACGATATTTACATTTCTATAAAATACAAATCTAACCCATGTCACTAAGCACGAGTTTTGAAGAAATCATACAACGCAGACGTTCCAACCGAAAATTTGATGACAACGTAGAAGTTCCAGACGATGTAATTACAAGAAGTTTAGAAAGAAGTATACTTTCTCCAAACAGTAGTAATATGCAATTATGGGAATTTCAATGGATCAAAGACCCGGTTCTAAAAGAATCCTTTACCGCCCTTTGTTTAGATCAAAATGCTGCTAGAACGGCTAAACAATTGGTTGTTTTTGTAACCAGAAAAGATTTGTGGAAACAAAGAGCCGCCTGGAATTACAATAAAATAAAAGAAGGCATAAACGGCGAACCCAACACAGCACAAAAAAAAGGACTCGAATACTATGGCAAACTCATGCCCCTAGCCTACCGCTCTGATTTATTCGGAATATTTACGCTCATTAGAACAACACTCTGCTTTTTTATGGGCTTACGTAAACCCTTTATGCGTTTTGGTGGAGATGCAGACCAAAGAGTTACTGTGCACAAATCTTGTGCGCTAGCAGCCCAAACATTTATGTTATCGATTGCCGCCGAAGGTTTTGAATCTTGTCCTATGGAAGGCTTTGATTCCGTTCGAGTTAAGCGTGCATTAGGCTTGCCATCTGGAGCAGAAATCAATATGATTATTGCCGTGGGCAAAGGAACGGAGGCAGGCGTATGGGGGCCAAGATTTAGGGTTCCTTACAACGAAGTGGTGGTGATTAAATAGAACTTTCGCCGATGCACGTATTCTATTGATTTTGTTATTAATTTTAGAAAAATATATTTCATGCATAAGATTTTTACGAGCGCTTTAATATTGATTGCTACTGTTGCAAATGCACAAGTAGATAGCACCGATAACTTTGATTATAGCAAGTTTGGAGAACCCGAAGGTGTTAAACGCTATTGCACGCAAAAAGTATTAAATCAAACGCCACAAAAAATCATCAGCATTGGTTTTGACAAGTATGGTTCTTTTCATATGCCAGGTGTACCTCTTGGAGGAATGCTTCCTGCTATGCAAGATTTTCATGTAAATCAAATGTCGTCACTTAGGGCACAATTAAATGTACCTGTTATTTCTAACAACAAAATTATCTGGCAATTGGGCGCCAATTATTGGGGTAGCAAATTTGACATTGAAAAGCCAGGAACCAATCAATTTGCAACATACCTCAACAACCACACAATGACAAGTGTTGGTTTAAATACAACCATATTTAAACCCCTAAATGAAAAGAATTTTTTAATCATTCAGGCTAGTGCAGACGCCAATGGACTTTTTCATAACATGAGTGCTATCAACAAAGACGCACTTACATTGAGTGGTACTTTTATTTATGGCTGGAAAAAATCAGAAAAAAATATGATTGGTACGGGTATTGCACGCACCTACCGTGCAGGACAACTCATACACGTACCTATTTTATTTTGGAATAAAACCTTTAACGACAAGTGGGGTATGGAACTTTTACTACCTGCTAGAGGATTTCTACGTTATAATTTTTCAACCTTTAACATGTTACAAGCTGGGTTTGAGTTAGAGGGCAATCAGTTTTGGATGCCGCTTTCAAATACCAAAAATGGCGAAGTGTTTATTCAAAGAGGTGAGTTTAAGCCTAAGGTAATGTGGGATAAAAAAGTAAGTGGATTTGTTTGGTTTCACGCAGAAGCTGGTATGCGTTACAACTATCGTTTTGAAGTTACAAATGTATACAATGGCAAAAAAGAAGCCCAACGCTACTTTGAAAGCAGGTTGGGCAATCCTTTATATTTTAATATTGGATTTAACTTTGTATCACCTTAATACTTGTCTTGTCCAAGTATCCGTTCTACCAATAATTGAAACACCAATATAACCTCTTACTTCAAGTGAGTTGGCATTTTGCAATTTCATCGTACAAGAATAGGTATTACCATTTTTAGGATCGTATATATTACCCTCGTCCCAAACATTTTCACCTTTGTAATTAAAGCCCCAAATATTTACAAGGCCTAAAATAGCACGTGACTGTGAAGCAGCTTCAGGATGATTTTTATCTACTTTAGGCTTTCCACTTTCTGGATCGTTTGGTTCTTTTAACCAAACAATTTTACCCTGGTACTTGTCACCATTTTTATAAATGCGCACCATGGCAGTTCCTTCCCCAGTTTTCCAAACGCCTACAATCGCATCTGGATTATCGGCTTTTAAATAAAAGGCTGAGGCTCCTGCAATTATAAGTAAGCTTCCTACAAAAAGTAAGGCTATTTTTTTGTAATTGGCCTTTATAGCAGCCATTCTGGTTTGTATGTTTTTCATATGCGTGAATTGTTATTGTACAAATATAAATAAGTAAATGATAACTATGTTTAAAAAAACGATCCAATGGTGTAAGTGGCATTGATAGCCAATAGGATAATACTTATAAATGTCAATAAATATGTTTTATGCTTTATTATATGAATTACACCAAGTACTAAAAAAAGCAACTGAGCTAGAAGAAATGGAATGGTAAAGATTTCTCTAACAACACCAATTAAAACAAAATCTATTTTAAAAAAATCGAGTACATAAAGCAGCACAAAGTAAGCTACAATTGAAAAGTTTATAATGGTCAGATTGCTATTGTTGATTCGTTTGTCCATTGTTTATCAAAAATACCCTTATTAAATAAGAAAAAAAAAGCGACTTGGTTTTAACCAAATCGCTTTTAATAAACCCTTGTGGAGTCGAGGGGAGTCGAACCCCTGTCCAAACATCGTGACCATTAGCTTTCTACATGCTTATTTCGGTATTCATTGTAGACGAAAGGCCGGGAACGAACAAACCAACCTAACGCTTAGCTGGATAATCTTAAGCAATAGTCACAGCCTTCTATTGCAGCATCTTATTTTGATTTGAGTCGGCGACGGCACATGGAAATAAGCGAACCTGTGCGGCGGCCCAAATGGTTACTTAATCACTGATTAAGCAGCCATGGCATACTGAGTATTGCCATTTGAAGTTTGAGTATTCAGATTGAAGTGCTAATTACACAACGCACTGCATGCTTACACCAACAATAACCTATGCTGTCAAAACCAGTACGACCCCATAGCTATGCGGTTAGCAAAAAGCTAGCTGCAAAGGTAACACTATTTAAACACTTATTTAAATAATCTCCAAAAGTCGAGACCTAGCGCATAAACCATTAAACTTAATAATAGTACCATACCCACCATTTGTGCGTATTCCATAAACTTATCGGAAGGCTTACGCTTTGTAATCATTTCATAGAGCGTAAAGAGTGCATGTCCGCCATCAAGCGCAGGAATAGGTAAAATATTCATGAACGCAAGTATGATAGAAAATATGCCTGTTAATGTCCAAAAACGTTCCCAATCCCAAGTACCCGGGAAAGTATTACCAATACTAATAACACTTCCAAGTGAATCACTTGCGGCTACCTTTCCTGTAAAAATTTGTTTGATACCCGTAACATAACGTTCCAATGTTTCCCAGGTTTTTGTAAACCCTACAGGAATAGATTCAAAAAAGCCATAGGTTTTAGTGTTGGTTCCAAATAATACGAGCGGATTTTTACCAAAAAAACCAAGCTTTCCTTTTTCATTTACTTTAACGCGCACATCCACTGTATCAACACCACGAAGCACGGTTAAACTCACAATTGAATCTTCATATCCTCGTTTTAACTGATCAAACTCGTGGTAAAATAAAAACGGTTTATTGTTAAAAGCAATGAGTTGGTCGTTTTTAATAAGTGCATCTTTTGTAAACACAGCGGTGCTTGACACCGAATCTACAATCGCCGGATAGCGTGGCATTACAAGCGATGTTTCATTGGCTACTTTTGCAAGTTTTGCAATAAACCCTTCAGGCACTTGCACATCAACAGCACTATCGTTTCTAGTAACTTGTAAAACCTTAGCATCGTTTAAAACCATTTCTGCTTCTAGGGTTCCAAATGCTTCAAGCGGTTTGCCATCAATGCCTACCACATTATCACCATCTTTAATGCCTATTGATTTTGCCAACGAATCGGCAACAATTCCATTTTTTAAATTTTTAACAGGTAAATATTCTTCACCCCATACCCAGGTAATGCCAA
>JBIISK010000007.1:0-73750 GCA_044341045.1 Sediminibacterium sp.
CAGCGAAAAAGAAACGCTTTTTCTGTAAATTAGGTAAGAAACGACGCTTTGTTTTGATGTTAGAGTGTGAAACACTATTTCCAACAATCGGCTTTTTACCTGTAACTTGACATACTCTTGCCATGACTCTATTTTTTTCGGGACGGCAAAGGTAAGGAAATGCTTCAAATTACCAATACGAAAATCCCTTTTTTTAAATAATTTATCTGTTGCGGGTTAATCACACCCTATTTTGTTCGTTTTCAGCTACTTAGCTATACATCTCTGCCCTCAATTCTTGCACGCGTTTGTCTTCCATGTATTCATCAAAAGTCATTAATCGATCAATGATGCCTTTTGGCGTTAGCTCAATAATACGTGTTGCCACGGTTTGCATAAACGTATGATCATGAGAAGTTAAGAGTACCACACCAGGGAAACTGATACATCCTTCGTTAAAACTCTGGATACTTTCTAGGTCGAGGTGGTTTGTAGGCTGATCGAGCACAATAAGGTTTGGATTTTGAAGCATCATACGACTTACCATACAACGTACTTTTTCTCCTCCACTTAATACATTGGTTTTTTTCATGATATCGTCTCCACTAAACAACATCTTCCCTAAAAAGCCTCTGATAAACGGCTCGTCGGCGTCTGTTACGTGGGCTGGAACATATTGTCTTAACCAGTCCATAAGGGTTAAACCTTCCGTAAAAAATTCCCCATTTTCTACGGGTAAATATGCTTTAGTGATAGTGGTACCCCACTCAAATTTACCTGCATCCGGGGCTGTAATTTCGTTGATGGCATCAAAAAAATGGGTCACTGCAGATGGATCCTTACTTATGAAAGCAATTTTCTCGTTTTTATTTACGCTAAATGTAACTTTATCAAAAAGGGTTCTACCATCCACCGTTTTTTTCAAATTCTCCACGTTCAAAATCTGGTTTCCTACCTCTCTTAGTGGTTGAAAAATAATACCTGGATATTTACGGTTTGAAGGTTCAATTTCTTCGATGGTTAATTTTTCCAAGGCCTTTTTTCTGGAAGTTGCTTGCTTACTTTTAGAAGCATTGGCAGAGAAACGCGCAATGAAATCGATAAGCGCTTGACGCTTGTCTTCTACTTTTTTATTCTTATCGTTGATTTGTCTACTCATTAATTGAGAAGACTCGTACCAGAAAGTATAGTTACCTGTAAAGGTTTTAATTTTTGCACGGTCAACGTCTGCAACGTGCGTACACACAGTGTCTAAGAAGTGTCTGTCGTGACTTACAACCAGTACAATGTTTTCGTATTCCGCTAAAAAGTTTTCTAACCAACCAATCGTTTCAATGTCAAGTCCGTTGGTAGGTTCATCTAATAATAAAATATCTGGGTTACCAAATAATGCTTGCGCTAATAGTACACGCACTTTCATGTTAGACGGAATATCTTGCATAGCACTTGCATGCATATCATCTTTAATACCAAGACTACTCAGTAGTGTTGCGGCGTCACTTTCTGCAGTGTAACCACCCATTTCACCAAACTCGCCTTCCAACTCTCCTGCTCTTAAACCATCTTCTTCAGAAAAATCTGCTTTGGCATAAATGGCTTCACGCTCGTGCATTATTTCCCACATTTTTTTGTGGCCCATGAGCACGGTATTTAACACCGTACATGTATCAAATTCAAATTGGTTTTGCTTTAAAAAGCTCATACGCTCGCCTGGCGAAATATCTACGGTTCCTTTGTTGGGTTCAATTTCTCCACTAAGGATTTTTAAAAACGTAGACTTACCAGCACCATTGGCACCAATAACGCCATAACAATTCCCTTTTATGAAATTGATATTTACTTCGTCAAAAAGTACACGCTTACCATAAGCGAGGGTAATATTTCTAGCACTAATCATAAGATGAATCAGGGTTTGAGGGCGCAAAATTACAATTAAAGCTGCAATAAATCCGCTAAAATAAATGGGTAAAACGCTAAGTGACTACTTAAGCCCAAACTGCCCGCGCACTAGGGCTCGCGTCCAAACTTGAAAACTGGCCAGCCAAATACTGATAATAAGCCGTTATAGCAATCATGCCGGCGTTGTCTGTGCAGTATTCGAATGGAGGCACAAATGGCTCCCATTTGTACTTTTTACCGGCCTCTAACAGTGCATTTCGAAGGCCACTATTGGCGCTCACGCCACCAGCAATACAAACCTGCTTAACACCGGTTTGCACCACAGCTTTTTGAAGCTTCTTAATTAAAATAGTGACAATAGCGTGTTGAATGGAGGCGCATAAATCGTTTAAATTGGCTTCAATAAAACCTGGCTCCTGCTTTTGTAAAAAATATAAGATGGATGTTTTAAGTCCGCTAAAGCTAAAATTGAGCTCCGGAATTTGAGGTTCTGCAAATTTAAAAGCGGTTGGATTGCCTTCTTTTGCATACTTATCTATTAATGGTCCACCTGGGTAAGGAAGCCCTAATAATTTTGCTGATTTATCAAAAGCCTCGCCTGCTGCGTCATCAATGGTTTCACCAATTATTTGCAAATTGGTTGGGCTTTTGGCAAGTACGATTTGTGTGTGACCCCCACTAACCGTTAAACATAAAAATGGAAAACTTGGACGGTGTTCTGGAATTAAATTAGCCAGTACATGCGCCTGCATATGATGCACGGCAATGAGTGGTTTTTGTAAACTAAGTGCTAATGATTTTGCAAACTGCGCGCCTACGAGCAAACTTCCAATTAAACCAGGAGCCTGTGTAAACGCAATGGCATCAAGCTTTTGAAGGCGCTCTGCACTTGTTAGAATTTCAGGAAATGCTTTTTGCAATGCCGTATCAACAACGGGAACAATATTTTGCATGTGTGCTCTACTCGCAAGTTCTGGCACTACACCACCAAAGGTTTCATGTACTGTTTGGTTGGCAATAAAGTTGGATAAAATAGCCCCATCTACGCATACAGATGCAGATGTTTCGTCACAAGAAGATTCGATGGCTAAAATAGTTACCGGCATTATTTTTTGTTCTAATTATTTGGTTCTAATGGCAACCACCGGATCCATTTTTGCAGCAATAGATGCTGGAATAATACCCGATACAATTCCCAAAATAATACAAATGCTTAGCGCCAAAAATACAATATTAGGTGCGATAAATATGGGGAACGGCAATACAGCAGTTAGACCCATAGCTAGTAACCATACCAGTATTAAACCAAATAAGCCACCTAAAATACATAGGAACGCACTCTCTAGTAAAAATTCGGTTAAAATAGTACTGCGTTTGGCGCCTAGGGCTTTTTTAAGACCAATCTGACTGGTTCTTTCACGCACCGTTACAAACATAATATTTGCCACACCAAAAGCGCCTACAATTAAACTTAATCCTGCAATTGCCCATCCACCTGCGGTTACTTTACCAAAAAAGCCACCCACCACCTCACTAAACTGAGCTACGTCGTTACATGAAAAATCATCCTCTTCACTTGGACTTAATCTGCGCAGTTGACGCATTACACCACGCAAATCTTCAGCTAAGGCAGCAGAAGAAACACCGGGCTTACCCTGCACCATAATGTATGGACTGGAATTGTCTGGATTGTATATCCCGGAAAAATACCTGTAGGAGGTAATCATACACTCATCAAAATTAAAACCATCAATTAAACTTTGGCCTTGCTTTTTAATGACACCAACAATATATAAATGCTTTCCGTTGTAAGTAATTTGTTTACCAACTGCTTTTTGAGCACCTCCATATAATTCTTCGGCAACCAAGTTTCCGATAACCGTAGAAGTGGTTCCTCTTGTGAATTCAGATTCGTTCAAATAGCGTCCAGCAGCGATATCCAGGGTTTGTATGTTGTTAAAATCTTCGGTAATTCCATAAATACTTACGCCACTTAAAATACTATTTAAGTGGCTTACATTTACAGTAGATGAACAAAAAAAAGAAGTGTTAGCAGCTAAGTCACATTTTGCTTTTACAAAACGCATTTCTTCAATTTTAGGAACGGGGCGTTTAACGTATTTCCACCATGGATAATCGGGACCACCAGCATAACTCCACTTGTCTATATAAATAGTATTGTTACCAAAAGCCTTAATATCGTTTTGCACTTTGCGTTCTAAACTATCTACAGTGGCTAGCACGCCAATGATGCAAAAAATACCAATGGTAATTCCAAACAAAGAAAGGAATGTACGGAGCTTATTTACCCTAAGTTCCTGGATAGCCATTCTAAAACTATTCCATAATATGCCGAATAACTTAAACATGGTCCAAAAATACAGTTCTTAATGGTTAAAGGGGGCTCTTTTTATGTAAACGGCGATTATACTGTTTAAAGATGTGCATTAGTCCTGCGAAAAAAGTTGCTCGAATAAAGAAAGGCATCGTTTCCTGTGCTATTTTTGCACCGATTTTAAAAACACAAAACGTTCATTATGAACTGGAAACAAGTCTTTACATCATCAGTTGGTAAAAAACTGGTGATGGGTTTTACTGGAATTTTTCTAGTGCTCTTTTTAATTGTGCATGTGGGACTGAATGCTTGCATTTGGGCTGCCGCTTATGATCCAAACGATCAGGGGCAAATGTTTAACAAAGCTGCGCATTTTATGGGAAGCAATGTGCTTCCAAGAGTTTTAGAGATTGGCCTTTTTGCTGGTTTCTTCTTGCACATTTTTCAGGGTTATTTATTAACGCTAGAGAATCGTAAGAAAAGAAGTATTGGTTATGCAGTTTCTTACGCCGATGGAAGTAAATGGTATAGTAGAAGTATGGCGATACTAGGCACACTCCTACTTATGTTTTTAGTGATGCACATTTATCATTTCTGGACGCCTAGTAGACTTGGAGGTATGGGCACAGTTCAACCACTGGAAGAAGTATACTACAATGGGATAAAGCACCATAATTTATATGCCGAAATGAGAAACGTTTTTGTAGGCAATACACTTATTGTTGCGCTTTATGTATTAGCGTGTGGCTCTTTGGCGTATCACTTATTACATGGATTCCAAAGTGCCTTTAAAACAATTGGCATTCACAATAAAAAAATTAGTGGACTCATTAACTCAGTGGGCGTAGGCTTTTCTATCATCGTGCCTTTATTATTTGCACTGATGCCACTCAGTTTTTATTTTGGTTGGATTAAATAATTATCACTCAATTTAAATTTCTAAGCATATGCTTAACTCAAAAATACCTGCCGGAAACCTTGAGAAAAAATGGGAAGATTACAAGGGACATTGCAAACTTGTTAACCCGGCCAATAAACGTAAACTAGAAGTGATTGTTGTAGGTACTGGCTTAGCTGGTGCTTCTGCTGCTGCCTCTTTAGGAGAACTTGGTTACAAGGTTAAAGCGTTTTGTTTTCAGGATTCTCCACGTCGTGCGCACTCTATTGCGGCGCAAGGTGGTATCAATGCTGCTAAGAACTATCAGAACGATGGTGATAGCGTTTTTAGATTATTCTACGACACTATTAAAGGTGGTGACTACCGTGCACGTGAAGCAAACGTTCATCGCCTTGCAGAAGTGAGTGTTAATATTATTGATCAGTGTGTGGCACAAGGTGTTCCTTTTGCTCGCGAATATGGTGGACTATTAAGCAACCGTAGTTTTGGTGGTACGCAAGTGCAACGTACGTTTTATGCGGCGGGCCAAACAGGTCAGCAATTACTCATTGGTGCGTACCAAGCTTTAGAGCGTCAGGTAGCACTTGGTAATGTTACCATGTATAGCCGTCATGAAATGCTTGAAGTGGTAAAAATTGATGGTAAAGCAAGAGGTATTATTGCACGTGATTTAGTGTCTGGTAATTTAGAAAAGCATTTTGGTCACGCGGTATTATTATGTACTGGTGGTTATGGTAACGTATTTTATTTGTCTACCAATGCCATGGGTTCTAACGTAACAGCTGCATGGAAAGCACACCGTCAGGGTGCATTATTTAGCAACCCATGCTTCACACAAATTCACCCTACCTGTATTCCTGTTAGTGGCGATCATCAATCTAAATTAACATTGATGTCTGAGTCACTCAGAAATGATGGACGTATTTGGGTACCTAAAAATTTAAATGAAACGCGCAAAGCGGTAGATATTCCTGAAGAAGAAAGAGATTATTATTTAGAGCGCAGATATCCTGCATTTGGTAACCTTGTACCACGTGACGTGGCATCAAGAGCTGCCAAGGAAAGATGTGATGCTGGTTATGGTGTGGGTACTTCTAAGCAAGCTGTTTACTTAGATTACGCTGCAGCGATTTTGCGTTATGGAAATATTGAAGTGGGTAAGCAAGGCTTAGAAAACGTAAGCCAAGAAGCGGTTATTGCCATGGGTAAAGAGGTTGTAAAAGAAAAATATGGTAACCTATTTGACATGTATGCAAAAATCACTGGTGAAGATCCATACGAAGTACCAATGCGTATCTACCCTGCTGTACACTACACGATGGGTGGTCTTTGGGTAGATTATGAATTACAAACCACCATTCCAGGTTTATATGCATTAGGCGAAGCTAACTTTAGTGAGCATGGTGCAAACCGCCTTGGTGCAAGTGCCCTCATGCAAGGTTTAGCAGATGGATATTTTGTTATCCCTTACACGATTGGTAATTACTTAGCAGACGAAATTTATAGCAAAGGCGTTGACACCAATCACCCTGCATTTGAAGAAGCTGAAAAAACCGCGCTTGCTAGAATTGAGCAGTTAATGAATATTAAAGGAACGCAAACCGTAGAAAGTTTCCACAAGCGTTTAGGAAAAATTATTTGGGACAAGTGTGGTATGGCGCGTAGCGCAGATGGATTAAAGCAAGCGATTGCAGAAGTGCAAGCGCTTAAAAAAGAATTCTGGAGCGACGTAAGAATTCCTGGAGAAATTAATGAAATGAATCCAGAGCTTGATAAAGCCAACCGCGTTGCCGACTTTATTGAACTAGGTGAACTAATGTGTGTAGATGCATTAAGCCGTAACGAAAGTTGTGGTGGTCACTTCAGAGAAGAATATCAAACAGAAGATGGAGAAGCGTTGAGAGACGATGAAAACTTCATGTATGTTGCTTCTTGGGAGTTTAAAGGCGAACACAATTGGGAACTTCATAAAGAAGAATTAAAGTACGAAGTGATTAAACCTTCACAACGTAATTACAAATAATCATTAGCAAACGATCTATCAACTTTTCAAATTTCTTGCAATGGAACATTACAATATGAATCTGAACCTTAAAGTTTGGAGACAAAAAAATAAAAACACAAAAGGTACTTTCAAAATGTACCGCGTAGAAAATATTTCTTCTGAAATGAGTTTCTTAGAAATGTTTGACGTACTCAACGAACAATTAATCAAAGACGGAGAAAGTCCGGTTGCTTTTGACCATGATTGTAGAGAAGGTATTTGTGGTTCATGCTCTATGTATATTAATGGTAAACCACATGGTCCTTGGCAAGCAAATACAACTTGTCAATTACACATGCGTGCTTTTAAAGATGGTGATACAATTGTAGTAGAACCATGGAGAGCCGATGCGTTTCCAGTAATCAAAGATTTGATGGTAGACCGTTCTGCCTTTGACAGAATTATTCAGGCAGGCGGATATATTAGCGTTAACACCGGTAATGCCGTAGATGGTAACACCTTACCTATCGAAAAACAAAAAGCAGATGATGCTTTTGCTGCAGCGATGTGTATTGGTTGTGGCGCTTGTGTAGCAGCTTGTAAAAACAGTTCTGCTATGCTATTTTTAAGTGCAAAAGTTTCTCACCTCGCCTTATTACCACAAGGTGCTCCAGAGCGTACGACAAGGGTACAAAACATGGTAGCGCAAATGGATAAAGAAGGTTTTGGTTCATGTACCAACACTGGTGCTTGTGAAGCTACTTGCCCTAAAGAAATTTCAATCACCAATATTGCGCGCTTAAATAGTGAGTACATAGCTGCAAGCATTGCAGACTAAGCATCGTAACAGATGTCCAATAACTATTTTGCGTTTAAACAATTTACAGTTTGGCAATCGGACTGCGCGTTAAAGGTATGCACAGACGCGTGCCTATTTGGTGCCTGGGCCTCGCATCAATTAACAAGTAACCCGCCTACTACTATTTTAGATATTGGCACGGGCACTGGTTTATTGTCTTTACAACTTGCTCAAAAATTACCTAACGCTTTTATTGACGCTGTCGAATTAGATCCTGCTGCCGCAGCGCAGGCCGCTCAAAATGCTGCTGCTACTACATTTTATATTCAGGTGCACAACGCAGATATAAAAAACTATGCTGGCAAAAAATACCAGCACATTATTTCCAATCCCCCTTTTTTTGAAAACGATTTAAAAAGTGAGCTTGCCCTAAAAAATCAAGCCATGCATAGCACTACGCTTACCCTTCAAACATTATTTACCTGTGTTGATGATTTATTGGAACCTGCTGGAAGTTTTTCGTTACTGCTACCATATGCAAGAGCAAATGAAGCAGCGGCACTAGCCCAGGCACATGGCTTTCATGTAACTCATAAAGCGGTGGTTCAACAAACCCCCAATCATGCCCCGTTTAGGGTGATGTATATATTTGGTAAATCTGGCATCATAAACATGGACGCCTCAGAAACGACTATTGTGATTAAAGAAAACGAGCATTACACGCCTGCGTTTACATCCTATTTAAAAGATTATTACTTGTTTTTATAAAGAATTGTAATTTTAGGGACTATGAATTATTTTGAACTTTTTGAAATACCAGTAAGCTTTTTCCCAGACCCTGCGGTGGTTTCAAAAAAGTATTTGATGCTGCAAAAAAAGTTTCATCCAGATTTTTTTGCAAACGCCAGCCCAAAAGAGCAGGCTGAGGCCCTCGCACAATCATCGATGGCCAATAAAGCGCTACAAGTATTAAAAGACCCGGCGCTTGTACTACCCTATATTTTAGAAATTAACGAACTTTTAATTGCTAACGAAAACTACCAACTCCCTCCTACTTTTTTAATGGAGGTGATGGATTTAAACGAGCAGGTAATGGAAATATCGGACGATACGCAAAAAGACGCTTTACGCTTACAACTTAAACAACTAGAGGATGATATTTACGAACCTATTAAAGGGCTGCTGGAAGGTTATCAAATGGGTATTACCCAAAAAGAAACAATGCTGCCAGTAAAAGACTATTATTTTAAAAAGAAATACCTAGACCGAATTGCAGATGAGCTCCAATAAGCCGCAATTGTGATGGTTTACGGCTGTTTCTATGGGTTTCTTTTGGCAAAAAACACAGAATCTTGTAATATTGCACCCCGCCTAATACAAAGGCCCAGATGGCGGAACTGGTAGACGCGCTAGACTCAAAATCTGGTTATCGCAAGGTAGTGCAGGTTCGATTCCTGTTCTGGGCACAAACCCTGTCACGAAAGTGACAGGGTTTTTTGTTTTGAAGCTGTGTCAAAAGCTTGCTTTTGTAAACAGATGAGAAGCAAAAAACCCAACGAAATGCGTAGCATTTTGTTGAAAGGGTTTGGGTACGCCCCTCGTAGAAGTAAAGGAAGACGGCGAAAGAATTGAGCCGGCAGTCCTGTTTAACAAACCCTACCCTCCATGCACATGCATCGTTTTAACTTCAGCAATAACACTGTGATAATAATTATACCAATGTGCCTTCCCTAATTTTTTCGCTTCAATATGTTGTGGTTCACTCGCCCATGCACGAACGGCGTCCATATCTTTCCAATAACTTATAAAAGCCCCTCTACCATCGTGCTTAAAACTTTCATACCCCAAATAACCAGGCATTTGCTTTGCAAGCTCTAATGTCAAATCATCATAGGCTGCATATCCGTCTAAATTATCTGACAAGTAGTAATTAAATATAGAAGCAATATAAGGAGGCTGAGGTTGTTCGTTGTTTTTCCAATGTATCATAGTAATTAAAGATATTTATTTGTCATAATGAAAGCGGCATTGAAGAATGTAACATTTTTGGTCAACGCCTTTCTTCCCATCAACCTTATATACCAATCGGTGCTCACCAGTAATTCTCCTAGACCAATATCCTTTTAAATTAAATTTCAACGGCTCGGGTTTTCCTAAACCTTTAAATGGCGTTTTTCTAATTTCTTTTAATAAGTCTTTTATTTTATTGACTGTATCAATATCAGTCTCCATCCAATATTCAAAGTCTTCCCAAGCATTTATAGTAAATTCAAAATTCATGATTTACAAATCAAAGGTTCGTGTTTTCTGATTCTCCAACTGATCAATAGACTCCCTTAACCGATCTCTGTTTGCAGCAGTAGACAACAAATGCCCTGTTTCTGTTAAGGAGTTATATTCTTTCAATGATATCATAACAACAGCTTCCTCTGTCTGACGTGAAACGATGATTGTATCCGACGATTTACAAATGTCATCCAGATACTTTTTCATGTTACTTCTTAATTGCGATATTGATACAGCTTGCATATAATTTAAAATTTACAATGCAAATGTACAATATTATGTACGTATTTAAGTACAAGTATGGTAAAATTGCGTGAAATACGAGGATTTCACAGGCCTGTACCCTATTTATCGCAAATACACCCTTCTAACCGCAACAAACACGGGAATCAGCACAGAATAGCCAATAAAAAACGGAATAATCATCCCAATCCATCCGGCAGCCATAAAAACCGCCATTAGCAGCAACTGAAAACCGAGTCCATAAAATGACACCAAAAACATAAACCATTTAGGAAATACGGTTGCATGTTGGGCACGTGAATCTAGGGCATACACCAAATCATCAAATACCCGGTATAAAACCCTAAACAGCTTAAATAAAATATTAACGCTGGCTTGGCTTTCACCAACATAAGCCGTGGGTTCTGTATCTTCAAAAATTTGACTAGTGATTTCACCAGCGGTTGTATGCCTAAAAATAACATGGTAGTAATTATATACCGTCCCCTGCGTTTGCATACACATATACGCAAGCAGCGCCAACCAAGTATTTGTTCCAGTATATACCGCAATTGAAATAATAAGCGCAAGGTTTAAAAGACTATCTAATATAGAATCTAAATAGCGGCCACTATACGATGGCTCATTTTTAACCCTAGCCAATTGACCATCGGCAGCGTCTAGTATAGATTTTAAAATTAAAAAAAAGCCAGCCAGCCAAAACTGCGCCTTTAACATATAAACAATAGCCAATATGCCAGAAACACCAAATAACAGGGTAATATGAATGGCCGTTACGCGCGTATTTTTAAATGCTTCCGCAATCAATTTTGCTACAGGCCTTCCATAGTCTGAAACATCAACAAATTTATTCGCAACCCCTAGTTTAGACATGCAGCCTCTTAATATGTAATAGTGAAATGTGTAAACATACGATTTAGTTATTGATGTTTTTGTATTTTCATATATATGGAATATAATAATCCACTCATCCCCACTTCGGATATCCCGCAGTACCAAGAAATTCCTTTACAACGCGTAGAACTGGCGTATAAAAAAGTACTATGGTTTAACTGGGCTATTGCCTATTTGTTCATCATAGCACTTACTGTGCTCATTTTTATCGTAAACGATGAACTCCACAAGGTTTGGATCATTACCTTAGCAGCGCTGGTATTAGTGAGTAGTATCGCCCTTGTAATTGCCTCTATCGAAATTGGATTTAAAAACAGGTCTTGGGCGCTAAGAGATAAAGACATCATTTTTAAAAAAGGATGGCTGTTTCAGAGCACGCATATTGTTCCATTTGCAAAAGTCCAACATTGCATTTTAAAAACTGGGCCTGTAGGCCGCAGGTACAACCTTGCATCCCTTCGTTTTATGACAGCTGCAAGCCATCAAAGAGACATAAGCATTAACGGTTTATCATTAGAGGACGCCGAAAAAATAAAGGAACATGCAAGACAAGCAATTTGATTGGTATACGCCACAAAAACTTTCTCCGTATGCATTTTTGTTTATCATTGGAAAAGTGATTAGCCAATCATGGGCGTTTTTATTACTTTTTATTGGCGGTAAATTTTTAAGAAAAGAAAAAGGGATAGCTCAGTTAGGCATGGGCTATTTTATCTTAATCATCATTGGATTTATAATAGTTGCATCGATCCCTTATATAATTCAGTATTTACGGTTTAGAATATTTGTAAAAGGAAACGATCTCATTGTTTTAAAAGGCCTATTTACTAAAAAGGTCATCACAATACCCATTCATAAAATACAATCCGTAAACGCTGTACAGGGATATTTGAACCGTTTTACAGAAACCTGCGAATTAAAAATAGAAACTGCCGGCGACGAAGGCACCGAAGTTGAAATAAATGCCATCGATGAAAAAAAGGCCTATGCCCTTCAGGAGCTATTAAAAAAAGCGCCAGCAGCAGATGAAACTATAACTACTCCTGAGCCTGAAACGATTTTAGGCATTCGGTTTTGGGATATCATCAAACTTTCTTTATCAGAAAACCATGTAAAAACTTTTTTACTAATACTCACCTATTTGCTAACAAAAATTGATGACGTTAAAAATTTATTTGGCATAGATACAGCAAAAAAAATAAATGAAGAGGCTGACAAAATCGCTTATACCACCAATATCATACTAGCATTTACATTAACCGTACTTCTCATCACTTTTATTGTTTCATTTATTAGAGTGCTTGTAAGGTATTATAATATGAAACTCAAAATTTCAGAAAAAGGCTTCGAAACACAGTGGGGATTTTTACAAACACAAAAAAAACTGCTCATCAAAGAAAATATTCAGCAAATTAGCTGGAAAAACAATTTATTGCAACGCATATTAGGGATTAAGATTTTACGGTTTTTTATGACCAGCGAAAAATCAAATACGCCTAAGCAGTGGATACGAATCCCCATTATGCAGGAGCGCTTACTTACACAAATAAGTCATATTTATCAGCACGTTTGGCCCTCACAAGTTGCAGCATCTAATGGTATTGATGCTTCTTACAAATGGCGCAACACAATCATTTTTGTTACACCCCTATCCATTATAGCTGGCATCATTGTGTACTTCAAATCGCCATGGTTTACGCTTGTACCCCTAGCCGTATTTATTTACTTTGCAATTATTCATATCATTCTACAATACAACTATACATTTTGGTTTCATCAAAACAGTATCCAAATTTGTAAAGGAGTTTGGGGCCGCGAACAAACCATTCTAAATTTTAAAAACGTACAGCAGGTAGAAATTAAAACAAGCCCTTTTTTAAGATCACATCATTTATGTACGCTGGTACTTCATTCGGCTGGAGAAGACGTTGTAAAACTCCCCTACATCCCTGTAGCGCAGGCCAACTTTATTGCCAATTGGTGCCTAGTGCAAATTGAGTTTTAAAACAGTAAAACCTAACAATTTTATATAGATATTTGTAAACATGAATACCAAAGTACAAACCCCCATTATGCCCACCGTATTTGCGGGGCTATACTTACTCGTACATTTTATTCCAGATTTAGACGCAGCCGACGTTATGGGGCCGCAATGGCTTTATACTGGCATAATTGATGCACTGGGTATCCTATTTATATTCATGCACCGTCAATATTGTGCTCCTGCAATACAAGGCATTTTCAAATACAAGTTTACCCTCGTATTTAGTTTTTTGGTGGCCTGGGCGTCACTCTCCTATTTTTATGCCATTAACCCCACCGAAACACTGGTTACTGGCGCAAGGCTCATTACTACTTTTTTAGTTTTTATCGTACTCTCCATTTTATTTTACAAGCAACCGCTCCCTGCATTATTAACGGGTATTTCGGTGATCATGGCTTTTGTATTACTCTATGATTCGCTTATTTTATTAAAAACATTTTCGGGCAACCTCACTACCATGAGTCTCGACGAAAACATTTTAGCATTAAGAGGCAATCATGGTAATAAGAATGTAATGGCAGCAGCCCTGCTCATAAAATTTCCGTTTGTACTTTGGCTCATGATTAATAATAAGTTACTAGGAAAAATCCTGGCAGCATTTGTACTCTTAATGGGTGTTACTGGACTTTTAATATTAAATACAAGGTCTACCTATGTGGGGCTTCTTATTATTGCAATCATTTTTATTGCCACCACTCTTTACTTTAAAAGCAAGCAAAACAAAAAGGCCATATTTACACAAATCGCCTATTTAATTATACCCGTAATCATTGGATACTTTATTGCCAATATGTTTTTAGGCACGGCCGTACAAATGCAAGATAGTCAGGGCGGTTACGGTACCGTTACCAAAAGAATTGGTGACATTACAGTTGCCAGTGAACAAAATAGCCGTTTGCGGTTATGGAAAAATGCCATCGACTATTCTATCCATCATCCACTTATTGGCTGTGGTTATGGCAACTGGAAACTAGCGTCTATTCCGTACGAAATATTTCATACCACAGAACTTTTTGTGCCCTACCACGCCCACAACGATTTTTTTGAAATGTTTGCCGACCTTGGCATACTAGGTGGCATTAGTTTTGCACTCTTATTTTTACTCGTGCCCATTATTACATGTAGTATTTGGAAAAACAAGTCTTTTAATAACTTACACTTAGCGGCTACTATTTTATTTATGGCCGTTACCTGTTATGCGGTAGATGCCTTTTTAAATTTCCCCGCCGAGCGAACCGCCATGCAATCTATACTAGCCATTGCAGCTGCATTAATTTGCATCCCTATAAGCTATCAACAAGAAAATGTAAATGTGCGCAAATCACTCATGGGCTTATTTTTTAGTGTAGCATTGATCGGAATCATTCCTAGTATTTACGTTCATAAATTAACTTACGACTCATTAAAAATTCAAAAGTTTGTAATGGGCGAAGTAAACGCCGACCCCGTAATGAAAACCGAAGACGTAGAAAAACTACCGTCTATCCCTGATATGTCTTCTTCTACCCTGCCTTTAAAAGCAATGATAGCGCGCTATTACATTAGGGATAAAAATTATGATAAGGCATTAGCATTATTAAATGAAAGCGACAACGTAAACCCGCACCTCTATTACAACGACTTTTTAAGAACAGCTATTTACGCCGCAAAAAATAATTTTGACAGTGCATTATATAGTAGCAAAAGAGCATTTTACAATTGGCCTAACGCCACTAGCTATTATAAAAATTTAATTTTTGCAGCATCCAAAAAGAAGGACAGTACCGAAATTAAAAAAGCATTTAATTTAATAGTAGACCATTTTAATACGCCATTTACTTGGAACAACTATTTACTAGGCTTGTATGAAGTAAAAGGAAGCGCAGACGCTAGTCTTAACAATATGCTTGACAGCGCCATTAAAATGTTCCCAAATGATTTAGCCACATTTAGCCAAACCAAAGCGCTCTTTAATAGAAACTTAAAAGACGCCAATAATAAAAATGCTAACGACTACACCACAGAAGGTTTACAAGCGTTTCAAAAAGGACAGTATGTAAAAGCAGCAAGTTGCTATGCAAGTGCATTTAAATTAGACCCTACCAATTATACCCACGCAGAAAATGTGGGCATCTGCTATTACACTGCTCAAAAATTTGCAGACGCCATAGATTATTTTAAAAAGTCTATTGCAGTAGGTAGTTCTACTTCGGGTAAGTCGGAATATTATTTAGGTATGAGTTACATAGCTACCGGTAAAAAATTAGAAGCTTGTAACACCCTGCAACTTGCAAATGCAAAAAAATATCCAGACGCTGCAGCTGCCATCACAAATAATTGCAAGTAAATTTTTAATCGATTGGAAATAAAAAAGGCGGCACATTTAGTGCCGCCTTTTTTATGTATTCGTAACTTATAAATTAAGCTAAATCAAAACGATCTAAGTTCATTACTTTGTTCCAAGCGGCAACAAAATCGTGAACGAATTTTTCTTTTGCATCATCACATGCATATACTTCTGCAAGTGCACGTAATTCTGTGTTAGAACCAAATACAAGGTCTACTCTAGTAGCTGTCCATTTAGCAGCACCTGTAGCTCTATCTGTTCCTTCAAAAGAATTTTGTCCTGTTGCTTTCCAAGTAGTGTTGTAATCAATAAGGTTGGTAAAGAAATCGTTGGTTAATACACCTGGACGATTTGTAAACACCCCATGATTTGATTCATCAAAATTGGTTTTTAATACACGCATACCACCTATAAGTACCGTCATTTCAGGTGCTGTTAGATTTAGTAAATGTGATTTATCAAGTAACATTTCTTCTGACGAAATAAGTGTTTTAGGCTTGATGTAGTTACGGAAACCATCTGCAGTAGGCTCTAATACACCAAATGAAGCAACATCTGTTTGTTCTTCGGTAGCATCTGTTCTGCCAGGTGTAAATGGAACAGTAACACTGTATCCACCGTCTTTAGCAGCTTTTTCGATTGCAGCAGCACCAGCAAGTACAATTACATCTGCAATTGATACTTGTTTACCACCCGTTGCACCCTTATTAAAATCTTGCTGAACCGCAACCAACTTATCTAATACTTTAGATAGTTGTGCAGGGTTGTTTACAGCCCAATATTTTTGAGGCGCTAAACGAATTCTTGCACCATTAGCACCACCTCTTTTATCTGTACCTCTAAAAGTAGATGCAGAAGCCCAAGCAGTAGATACCAATTCAGAAACAGTTAAACCAGAAGATAATACAGCAGCTTTTAACTGTGTAATATCTGCAGCATCAACAAGTGTATGATTCACTGCAGGCACAGGATCTTGCCATACTAGTACTTCAGCAGGCACTTCTGATCCAACGTATCTAGCGCGAGGACCCATATCACGGTGCGTTAATTTAAACCAAGCTCTTGCAAACGCATCCGCAAACTGGTCTGGATTTTCGTAAAATCTTTTTGAAATAGGTGCGTATGCAGGATCCAATATCATTGCTAAATCGGTAGTTAGCATAGTTGGTGCATGCGACAATGATGGATCATGTGCATCTGGCACAGTGCCAGCACCTCCGCCATGTTTAGGCTTCCACTGATGTGCGCCAGCAGGGCTTTTTACAAGCTCCCACTCAAACTTAAATAAGTTTTCGAAATAGTTATTACTCCATTTTGTAGGTGTAGTAGTCCAAGCACCTTCTAAACCTGAAGTAATAGTATTCACACCATTACCAGAACCAAATGTATTTTTCCAACCTGTTCCTTGCTCTTCAATACTTGCACCAGCAGGTTCTTTACCTACATATTTTCCTGGATCAGCAGCACCATGTGTTTTACCAAATGTGTGACCACCAGCAATAAGGGCAACAGTTTCTTCATCATTCATGGCCATACGTGCAAATGTTTCTCTGATATCTTTTGCAGAAGCAATAGGATCAGGATTGCCGTTAGGACCTTCTGGATTTACATAAATTAAACCCATTTGTACCGCAGCCAATGGATTTTCTAAATCTCTATCGCCACTGTAACGCTTATCGCCTAACCACTCACGCTCAGAACCCCAATACACGTCTTCGTGAGGCTCCCATACATCTTCTCTTCCACCTGCAAAACCAAAAGTTTTGAAGCCCATAGATTCAAGTGCACAGTTACCAGTAAGAATCATTAAATCACCCCATGATAATTTTTTACCGTACTTCTTTTTAATTGGCCATAAAAGTAAACGCGCCTTATCTAAATTGGTATTATCAGGCCAGCTATTAAGTGGTGCAAAACGCAACATACCTGATCCACCACCGCCTCTACCATCGGTAGTACGGTAGGTACCAGCACTATGCCATGCCATTCTAATAAAGAATGGACCGTAATGACCATAATCGGCAGGCCACCAATCTTGAGAATTGGTCATTAAATCAATAATGTCTTGCTTAACAGCCTTTAGGTCTAATGTTTTAAATTCAGAAACATAGTTGAATGTCGAATCCATTGGATTTGACTTTTCGGTGTGCTGGCGTAAAATGTTTAATCGCAATTGATTAGGCCACCAATCTGTGTTTCTTGTTCCACTACCTGCACTACCAAGTTTAGCGGTAGCGCTAGCAACCGTTGCTCCTGTGTATGGGCATTTTCCTTCTGTGTTTGTATTTTCCATTGTAATGAATTTTTGTACGTTGAGTTGCAAATCTAGGCTAATAAAACACCAAAATTGTCATTTTGTTGTCATGATTATCAGCAAATTATCCATACCAATAAGGTGTATTATTGGATGGTAGCCGAAGGTCTTTTTTCGCTACCTACCTGTTTGGTTAAATCATCGCCTAAACTGGCTCTATAGATATCGGCAATGCTTGTTAAAGTAATAACAACGCCAGGATTATGCTTTGCCACATCAAGGGTTTCTCCAGGGTCTGTAGACAAATCATATAAGGCCATAGGCACAGGGACAGAAGCATATTTACCCGGAAATCCATCTTTGCCCATATCGGTGGCTTTATAGGTTTGGGATTGGTGCGGAAACACCAATTTCCATTTACCTTGTCTAATGGCCTTAAGGCTATTATTATCATAATAATAAACAAAA
Organism: Sediminibacterium sp.; assembly: GCA_044341045.1. Taxonomy (GTDB): domain Bacteria; phylum Bacteroidota; class Bacteroidia; order Chitinophagales; family Chitinophagaceae; genus Sediminibacterium. The sequence goes on from JBIISK010000007.1 coordinate 18,410, forward strand.
TGATCGCGGGGGTTAGCCTCAGGCTCCTGCTTTAATAAAGACAAAATAGTTACGCCATCAATTTTATTTTTTGGCAAACTACTTTTTGTAAGCGCTGCAATGGTAGGCAGCACATCCATAGTTGCGGCTAAGTTATTACACACAGTTCCAGGCGCAATAACACCCGGATAACTCATAATACAAGGCACTTTAACACCACCATCCCAGGCAGAGCCCTTACCCTCACGGAGTCCGCCACTACTTCCTGCATGGTTGCCAAAAGTTAACCATGGGCCGTTATCACTGGTAAAAATAATGAGCGTGTTTTTGGTTAATCCGTTTTTATCAAGCGCCTTCATCACTTCTCCAATAGACCAATCTATTTCCATCATCAAATCTCCAAATAAACCAGCACCACTTTTATTTTTAAATTTACTAGACACTGCAATGGGCACGTGCGGCATAGAGTGTGCGAGGTATAAAAAGAAAGGTTTGTTTTTATTGTTACCAATAAATTTTACTGCACACTCTGTGTAAAGGGTTGTAAGTTTAGCTTGATCTTCTAAATTATGAATAGGCATTACTGGATTAAATCCATCAAGTAGTTGAAGCGTTGGATATTTTGATTTTTTGGAGCCCGTATCTGTGATGGGTGTACCATCATATCCAACAGGCCACATATCATTAGAATAAGGCAGGCCCAAATATTCATCAAAGCCATATGAAGTAGGTAAATAAGGCGCTTTAGCACCCAAATGCCATTTACCAATCATGCCCGTTTTGTAACCTTTTTGTTTGACCATCGATGCAATGGTTTCCTCTTTTGGATTTAACGCCACATTTGACCAAGGCATCAGTGCCCCAGAAATGCCCACTCTATTAGGATAGCAACCTGTTAAAAGTGCCGCTCTAGAAGCGCTACAAACGGCCTGCGCTGCATAAAAATTAGTGAAGCGCATACCACTAGCAGCCAACTTATTTAAATTGGGTGTATGGTATGGGTAACCTCCATAACTTTCTGGATCACCGTAGCCCATATCATCCATAAAAATGAGTACAACATTGGGGGTTGGGGGAATTTTATTTTGTGCATGACCCGGCTTCAAAAAAGTCATTACAGACAATAAAAAACCGAGTAACATTTGTATTTTTCTCATGTGTCTCATGTGATAAACGTAATATAATAATAATAGGCCGGAAAGTACATATTTTAAGCAAATTCCCTACCTTTTCAGCACTAATTATCCATTATGAAAAAGCTTTTGATATTCTTATTTGTTGGCGCAATTACATGTCAAGTAAATGCCCAAACCATTCAACTCGCTAATGGTTGGAAATTAAATCCGGCAGGAACTTCTTTTGCCCTTGGAGACTTACCCCTAAATATAGAAATAAGTAGTTCAGGAAAATACATGGCCGTTACCAATAACGGACAGGGATACCAAAGCATCGAACTAATCGATACAAAATCAGAAAAAATAATTGACTCCGTTAGTATTGCGAAATCTTGGTACGGATTAAAATTTAGCGCCAACGAAAAATATTTATACGCCAGTGCTGGGCACGATAACCGTATTAATGTGTATCAAATTAACAATGGCAAATTAATACTTACTGACAGTTTACTTTTAGGTAAAAAATGGCCAGAAAAAATTGGACCAGCAGGCATCGAAATCAACGAAACAACAAGTGAATTATACACGGTTACCAGAGAAGACAAGCAGCTCTACATTTTTGATTTAAAAACAAAACAAATTATTGGCAAATACGGTTTAGCAGCAGAAGCATTTACTTGTAAACTAAGCCCTAATAAAGCCACGCTCTTTATTAGTTGCTGGGGTGCCGATCAAGTTTTAGTATTTGACTTAAAAACAAAAACCTGGCAAACACCCATCACTGTTGGCGACAACCCCAACGAAATGCTCATTACCAACACACATTTATTTGTATGCAATGCCAATGACAACAGTGTATCTATTATTGATATTGCAACAAAAAAAGTAGTAGAAATTTTAGACGCTGCATTGTATCCGAATGCACCAAGCGGTTCTACCACCAATAGTTTAGCGATAGACAAAAAAAACAACAGATTGTTTATTGCCAACGCCGACAATAACTGCCTTGCCGTTTTTGATATCGCAAAAATTGGCAATAGCAAGTCGGTAGGTTTTATTCCTACAGGCTGGTACCCAACCAGTGTGCGTTTTTTAAACAACAAAATATGGGTAGCCAATGGTAAGGGCTTTACACCAAAAGCAAATCCATTTGGACCTTCACCAATTAGAAAAAAAGGTGAAGTGATACACCATATGGGCATTACTAAAACAGGTAGCAGCGAGCAGTACATTGGTTCTTTGTTTACCGGTACCATGAGTGTTATTGCAAACCCTTCCATAACTACGTTAGCTAACTACACAAAAACAGTTTACAAAAACACCCCTTATACAGCTACCAAATTAACGCAGGCTGATAGCATTGAAGCAGGCAATCCGATCCCTAGTAAAGTAGGGCAACCCTCTCCCATCAAATATGTGTTTTATATTATCAAAGAAAACCGTACCTACGATCAAGTACTTGCTGATATGCCTGGTGGCAACGGCGATACTTCCCTTTTATTATTTGGAAAAAATATAACGCCCAACCAACACGCCATTGCTAGCAATTTTGTTTTACTCGATAACTTTTATGTAGACGCAGAAGTAAGTGCCGATGGACACAACTGGAGCATGGGTGCTTATGCAACAGATTATCTCGAAAAAACTTGGCCATCTAGTTATTCGGGGCGCGGTGGTACTTATGGTGGCGAAGGTGAAAGAGAAATTGCTAATAATAAAAATGGATTTATTTGGAATAATTGTTACCGTGCAGGCATCAGCTACCGCTCTTATGGCGAATTTATTTCGGGAGGTAAACCAACAGTGCCTGTTTTAAATGATCATTTTTGCAAAGACTTTCAGCCCTATAATTTAAACATCCCTGACACACTCAGGTTTAAAAGATGGCAAAAAGATTTTGATTCTTTATTAGCAAAGGGTCAAGTTCCAAAATTTAATACCGTTCGTTTTGGAAACGATCATACAGAGGGAACAAAAATTGGAAGACCTACCCCCTATGCACACGTTGCAGATAATGATTTAGCAATGGGGTTATTTTTAGAGCATTTGGCAAAGAGCCCAATTTGGAACGAATCGGCGGTATTTGTTTTAGAAGACGATGCTCAAAATGGCGCCGACCACGTAGATGCGCACAGAAGCCCCGCATATGTATTTGGCGGTTTTGTAAAAAGAAATTTTATAGATCATACCCCTTATTCTACCAGTGGCATGCTACGTACCATGGAACTTATTTTAGGCCTTCCTCCTATGTCGCAATATGATGCAGCTGCAACCCCTTTGTGGCGCTGCTTTGCTAATACATCATCACCATTTAATTATAAAGCTATTTTACCTTCTTATAATTTACTAGAAAAAAATACAGCTTACAACGAGTGGCAAAAAAGATCAGAGAAATTAAATTTTGCAAAAGAAGACTCCAACAACGATCTAGAATTTAGCAAAATTTTATGGCATGCCATAAAAGGAAATGATATTCCATTCCCTACTCCACGCCGTGCCGCATTTATTATTCCATCAACATCAGACAAAGACGACGATTAATTGTAACCTATGCATAAAAGAACTTTTTTAAAAGGGCTCACGCTCGCAGGCATGTCTCTCCCATTCACAAAATTTTCGGCGGAGGCGCATATTGCCAAATACCAACACTTGCCATTACATCAAATTGCTTCTGACGAAGATTTTTGGGCAGCACTCAGGGCCGATTATGTGTTACAAGAAAAATATATCAATTTAGAAAGTGGCTACTATAATATTTTGCCACAAAAACTACTCAACAAATACATTGAGCATATTAAATACGTAAACAGTCTTGGCGCGTATTATATGAGGACCGTACAGTATGAAAATAAAAAAAGAGTAGCCGCAAAACTTGCTACAATTGCAGGTTGCGACCCTTCTGAAATTGTGATTACACGCAATACTACCGAGTCGTTAGATACCATCATTGCTGGCTTTAAATGGCAGGCTGGTGACGAAGCTATTATGGCAGAACAAGACTATGGCGCTATGCTGGATATGTTTAGAGAAGTTGCGACGAGACATGGCGTGGTCAATAAAATACTTTCGGTACCCCTTAACCCAAGTTCCGACGAAGAAATTGTAGCACTTTACAAAACCGCGATTACATCAAAAACAAAACTACTACTCGTATCGCACGTTATTAATATTTCTGGACAGGTAATGCCTATTCGCAAAATTTGTGACATGGCCCACCAGCATGGCGTTAAAGTACTAGTGGATGGTGCGCACGCTTTTGCGCAACTGGTGTATACCATACCATCATTACATTGTGATTTTTATGGCGCTAGTTTACACAAATGGTTATCGAGCCCACTAGGCGCCGGTATATTATATGTAAGCAAAGAAAATCAGGATAGCATTTGGCCATTAATTGGACCTTCAAAATCTGAAGAAGTTGGCATTGCTAAATTTAACCACACAGGCACACACCCTGTTGCCACCGATTTAACCATCGAAGATTCGATAGAACATTACAAACTTATTGGTCCCGCGCGCAAACAGGCTCGTCTTAAATTTTTACAACAATATTGGACCCAGCAAATTATGGATATGCCTGGCGTTGTGTACAACACCCCAAAACAGGATACGCGAATTTGTGCAATTGCCAATGTAGGGATTAAAGGCATGCCTCCTGCAACACTTGCCAAAACACTTTTTGAGAAATATAAAATTTACACAGTAGGTATTGATACGGGTAATGTGGTTGGATGTAGAATTACGCCCAATGTGTTTACCACAACACAGGAGTTGGATCAGCTTGTTGCTGCCATTAAAGAACTCGCTACCACGGCTGTTTAAGGTTTATTTTTCGGTGGGATTTCTTTTACCAGCCATTAGTTTTTCTACGGCAGTTTCTAAACGAATTTGTCTAGTCTCTGCTTTTTTAGCACCCTGAATCCAGCTGAGATATTCTTTTTGGTTGCTGATAGATAAAGAAGTAAAAAACTCCTTAGCTTCTTCGTGGTTGGTAAATATTCGTTCCAAATCGACAGGTAAAGCAATAAGGCGCTTTTCAAAACCAGACCCACTTTTAAGTTCTAAGCTTTTAACATCAGAAAAACTGCGGTCTTTATTTGGAATTTGATCAGTTTTTTGAAAACGAATCGCGCTCCATACATGATCAAGTGTTACTTGACGTACCGATTCGTAATCGTTTTTAGTTAGCACTTCCCAGCTAGACTCTCTATTGAGGTCACTCACAATTTTACTTGTGGTTTTAGGGTAAGCGATCCACAATTTTGTTTCGGGCGTAATGGCTGGGAAAACCTCTTTTAAAATATTATTAAGTTGCTGCTGGCTAAGCGCAAACACCAAAGCAAAATCTAATTTCTTAGCCTTAATTAATGGGGTTACGTTTTTTGCGAAGTTAACTTTTACAAATTGCTTTTCTACAGAAGAAGGAAGACCCTGAATCAGGATATTCTTTTCGTCTTTTAATTGAAGCTTTTCTAACAGCGGCTGATTGGACATACCTAAAAAATTAGGGATTAACTAAAAAGAGTGCAAAGGTACAAAAATATAGGGTATTTAACTAGAAAATGTAGCAAACTAGTCCTTATCGCCTGATTTTCTGTGCTTTCGGCGGTCTCGATGACGTAAAATTGGAACTTTACTTTCGGTACCATTTAATATTCGGCCAATGTTTTTTTGGTGTGTTAATACCACCATAAGGGCCACCATTACGGCAAAAATCCGATAAAATGTTTGCTGTTCGTTAAAGACAAAAAGAATAAAAACCATAAATGCAATCCCTGCCAAAATAGAACTAAGGGATACAAAACGAGTTAAAAAAAGTACAATTAAAAACACTCCAATACAACAAGCTGCTACAATGGGCTGAATAGCAACGGCCATTCCTAATAGCGTAGCAACTCCTTTTCCACCTTTAAAATTGGCCCAAATTGGAAATATATGACCAATGATAGACGCCAAACCTAAGCCCAACATAAAATTAGTGCGGTGTAACTCGTTGGTTAAATAATGAGGAAGTAACAAATAAAGTGAAGTTGCCATCACACCTTTTAAAACATCTATAAGCATTACAAAACTGCCCCATTTAGATCCAAGAACTCTAAAAGTATTGGTAGCACCAGCGTTTCCACTACCATATTCTCTAATGTCTATACCAAAAAAAAACTTGCTAACCCAAACAGCTGTTGGAATAGAACCTATCAGGTAAGCTACTATTATGAGTAAAAATTCATTCATCACTGTACATGTTTAGTTGAGTTCTCGAACCACTATTTTTAAAATTAATGATTAATTAATAAACCATTCAATAACGTCTAACGTTTAAAGTGCTAAGTTTAAACACTGTAATGCAGCGCAATCCAGTTATTTCTTGTCCTCGTTTCTTGGTGTTTCCAGCCAAGTGCTGCGCATGCAGCTTCCATTTCGGGTTTATCTTCTACGAGTAGGCCACTGAGTAAAACAACGCCCCCTGGCAAGGTTGCCTCCGCTAAAAAGGCTAGGTTGTCTAGTATAATATTTTTGTTAATATTAGCAATAATGATATTAAATTTTTTATTAAGATTAGCGTCATTAACCTTTTGTATTTCAATTGTTTGTGTATTATTAACTACAATATTTTCTGAAGCGTTTTCGATACACCAATCGTCATTATCCACCCCTAGCACGTACTTAGCACCAAGCTTGTGCGCAAGGATCGCAAGTAGTCCAGTACCCGTTCCAAAGTCAAAAACAGACTGTTCTTTAAAGTCAATGCCCCGCATGAGCTGCATCACCGAATATGTGGTTCCGTGGTGGCCAGTGCCAAAACTCATTTTAGGCGTGATAATAATATCATATTCAACAGTGTCACCAAAAGCTGGATGAAACCCTGCCCTAACCCCCACAAAATCATCCACCAGTACCGGTTCAAAATTGGATTCCCATAGCGCGTTCCAGTTTTGCTTATCAATAGCAGTAGAGTTATACGTTACCCCATGTCTGCTCACCAAATCTGCTAACCCACCCGTTACCTCCGCATCAAATTTAGCCGAATCTATATAGCTAAAAAGGCCTGTTTCGTTTTCTTCAAAGCCATCAAAACCCAAATCCGCTAGCTCGGCAATCAATATATCCTTAACGGCTTCATCAGCAACTGCTATCGTAACCTGTATGGTTGTACTCATGTTATACGCTAATTTATAAGGGTCTCATAAAACAAAAAGGCCCGTTTTTAAAACGGGCCTTTGAATCTATTATTGTACATACCTACAGCTTATTCAGCTCCTGGTCTTGGTATTAAGGCCTTGTGGCTTAACTTAAATTTACCTGTTTTAGGATCTAAGCCTACCAACTTAACTTTCACCATGTCACCTTCATTGAAGATGCCATCCATGGTTTCTAGGCGCGACCAGCTAATTTCAGAGATATGTAATAACCCTTGTTTACCAGGCATGAATTCGATAAACGCACCAAATTCTTTAATGCCTTTAACAGGACCTTCATACACATCACCAACTTCAGGAACAGCAGTGATACCTTTTACCCATGCTAATGCTTTTTCTAGACCTGCTTTTTCAGAACAGAAAATGCTTACATGACCGGTGTTACCAACTTCTTCAATATTGATAGTAGTACCTGTTTCACGTTGAATTTCTTGAATCACTTTACCACCTGGTCCGATTACAGCACCGATAAATTCTTTATCGATTACTAATTTAACCATACGAGGCGCATGTGGCTTCACTTCTGGTCTGTGCGCTGGCATACATTCGTACATCGCATCTAAAATATGTAAACGACCTGTACGCGCTTGAGCCAAAGCTTCACGCATAATGTCCATACTTAAACCGTCTACTTTAATATCCATTTGCACGCCACAAATACCATCACGGGTACCTGTAACTTTAAAGTCCATATCACCTAAATGATCTTCATCACCTAAGATGTCTGTTAAGATCGCGTATTTGCCATCTTCTCTAGAAATTAAACCCATTGCAACACCACTCACGTGCTTAGGAACAGGAACACCTGCATCCATTAGCGCCAATGAACCCGCACATACAGTTGCCATAGAAGACGAACCGTTACTTTCTAAAATATCACTCACTACACGAACCGTGTATGCGTAATCTTCTTTAGGCATCATTTGCTTTAAAGAACGCATAGCAAGGTTACCATGTCCTACTTCTCTACGTCCAACACCACGCATCATTTTAACTTCACCTGTACTAAATGGAGGGAAATTATAATGTAAAATAAATGGTGTGTATTCAGATTTTGCAGCACTCTCTTGTAACAACTCATCTAGTTTGGTTCCAAATGTTACAGTCGTTAAAGATTGTGTTTCACCTCTTGTAAATAATGCAGAACCGTGTGGTGTAGGAAGTGGTTCTACTTCCATTGCAAGTGGACGTACTTGATCAAGTGCACGACCGTCTAAACGGATGCGCTCATCAACCATCATGTTACGTACAACTTCCCACTTAAGGTCTTCGTAATATTTTTTAGCTAATTTTTTATCTAAATCGGTGACGTCTTCGCCAAGGCTAGCAATTAACTCATCTTTTAATGCGCTATACGCATCGCTGCGTTCATTTTTAGAAGAACCTTTACGTGAAATTTCATACACACGCTTAGCAGCAAAAGCATTTACTGTAGCTTGAATGGCCTCTGATTGAGGTGGCTTCTTGTAATCTCTTACAGTAGTCACACCTTTTTTAGCTCTTAATTCTGCTTGCGCTTTAATTTGAATGCGGATTGCATCGTGCGCAATTTCTAATGCTTTAATTAGATCAGCTTCAGAACATTCTTTTGCTTCGCCTTCCACCATCATTAGGTTTTTTTCGGTAGCAGCAATAATGAATTCTAAATCTGATTGAGCAAGTTCTGAACGTGTAGGGTTCAGTAAAAACTGTCCATTAACGCGTGCAATACGCACTTCAGAAATAATTTCTTTTACTGGGATATCTGATACTGCAAGTGCAGCAGATGCAGCTAAACAAGCAAGTGAATCCGGTAATACTTCTGCATCACTAGAAATTAAACTTACAAGCACTTGTACATCGCACAAATAATCTTCAGGGAATAAAGGTCTTAAAGCACGGTCAATTAACCTGCTCGTTAATATTTCATAATCATTTAAACGCGCTTCACGCTTAAAAAACGAACCAGGAATACGGCCTGCAGAAGCAAACTTTTCTTGGTAGTCTACGCTTAATGGGAAAAAATCTTGTCCTTCTTTTGGATCTTTATTGGCAACTACAGTTGCTAATAAAACGCAATTACCTTGACGTACGGTAATTGATCCATCTGCTTGACGCGCAAGCTTGCCAGTTTCGATAGAAACTTGACGACCGCCGCCAAGATCAAAACTTACACTTATTGGTTGTGATAACATAAAATTGTGTTGATTGGGTAATGAATGAATCAAAAAAATAGGTACCAATAGAAATAACTATTCCCAACCGTTATGAATAAGCAGTTGGGAATAGCAGTATCATTCGTAAAGAAAAATTACTTTCTTAAACCTAGTTTTTCAATTAGAGCACGATAGCCCTGTAGGTTATGCTTTTGCATATAAGCCAATAAGCGCTTACGTTGACCAACCATCATCATCAAACCACGTTGTGTAGAATGATCATGCTTGTTAGCTTGTAAATGCTTAGAAATATGGGAAATACGTTCAGTAAGTACTGCTACTTGACCTTCGATTGAACCCGTGTTAGTGGCTTTTCCACCATACTCAGCAAAAATACTTGCTGTTTTTTCTTTTGTTAAATGCGACATTTCAAAATGTTTAAATAAGACTCCGTAATTGTTTTCTTCTATTTTTTATCGGCTGCAAAGGTAGGTATTATAATGTAAAAAGGATAAATTTGGGCATCTTTTTACGCCATTTCCCCATAAATATATGTTTGGAGTGACCATTTTAGGCAATAATTCGGCCCTTCCGGCCTACGATAGGCATCCAACAGCCCAAGTAGTAAGCATTCAGGATCAGTCCATTCTAATTGATTGCGGCGAGGGTACCCAAATCCAAATGAGCCGTTACAAGGTAAAAAGAAGCAAAATCAACCATATTTTCATTTCCCACCTCCATGGCGACCATTATTTTGGCCTTATTGGACTAATAACCAGCATGGGGTTACTTGGCCGAAGCACCGAATTATCCATTTTTAGCCCGCCAGGCCTTAAAGAAATTATTGACCTGCAATTAGCGGTAGCTGGTTCGAGTATACCCTACCCCTTGCATTTTCATACCATTACAGGTGCCGGCACCCTTATAGAAACCCCAAAGTTTAAAGTAAGCTGCTTTCCTACCCAGCACAGAATTCCTTGTTACGGGTTTACCATTTCAGAAAACAAAGCGCCACGAAAAATCAATAAAGAAAAAGTAATCGCTGCAGAAGTCCCATTTAGTTTTTATGACGAATTAAAAAAAGGTTTTGACTATAAAACCAAAGCCGGCGAAGTGATTAAAAATGAAACAGTAACGGACCCAGCTATCCCTAATAAAAAATACGTCTACACCGCCGATACTATTTTTGACATGAACTTGGTGACACATGCTATGGATGCCAATTTACTCTACCACGAAGCCACATACTTACAAGATCAATCGCAAAAAGCTGCAGAGCGTTTTCATGCCACCACCACGCAGGCAGCAACGATTGCTAAGGAAGCGGGCGTATCCCGCTTACTGATAGGACATTTTAGCAGTAAATATGAAAGTATTGAACCCCATGTACAGGAGGCCCGTACCGTATTTACAAATACAGCCTTAGCCATTGAGGGTGTTACTTTTTTAGTGCAGTAAAGTGTAGGATTAATCTAAAATTTCAACGTCTTTTGGATACTTTGCTTTGTTAAAAACAAAGAGTGCGTTGTCTAGTGCTTTATTAGAAATCAAATTGCTAAAACTTACTTGTAAAGTATTATTGCTTTTATCTAAAATAACCGCTTTGGTGATCATTGATTTTGTATTGTCTACAAAAACATTCACTTTAGAAAAGTTTTTACGTGGGTCGATAGGCTTCATTTCAATTTCACTTTGTCCTGCCTTTGTACCAATTAATTTGCAAACAAAATCTTTAGCATAATCGCCAGATAAAATCTTTTGTGGACTTAATGATTGACCGCTCTCTTCCATGCTTGTTACCGTAATGGTTTTAGCCCCATCAAAATTGTAGGTTTTTACACCATCGCAAATCACTTGCATTTTACCTTGCGCTAAAACATATTTAGCACCTTTGATAGAAATAACACCCGATTTAACACCATTGTTTTTCCCTTTACTTGACACAGAATTAATAGAAAAATTTGCAGTGATGGTGGTAAAGCTTTTTACTTTAGCACTTACTAAATCTAATACCTTTTTGGCATTGGGATCGTTTTGTGCATTCGCACTAAAAACTAAAAGGACAACTATAAAAAGTGAAAATAACTTTTTCATGGATGTTGATTTATTTAGGCTTATTGCCGGCAAAGATAGGTTTTAGAGTGTTTCCAAAAACATCTCCAATTCAGTGTCAGTTTTAAAGCGAACTTCCCTAGCCTTACTACCTTGGTTAGGACCTACAATACCAGCGGCTTCCAATTGATCCATTAAACGGCCCGCTCTATTATATCCAAGCTTCATACGGCGCTGAATAAGAGAGGTTGAGCCCATTTGGCTTTGCACAATTAAACGCGCAGCATCTTCAAACAAAGGATCTCTATCGCCAGAGTCAAAATCACGACCTTCCATCTCCTTTTCATCTACATATTCTGGTAGTAAAAACGCCTGCGGATAGCCTTTTTGATCCCCAATAAATTCACAAACCGCTTCTACTTCTGGGGTATCAACAAACGCACATTGTAAACGGGTTATTTCACCATTGTAACTCACCAACATATCGCCTTTTCCAATTAATTGCTCGGCACCGCCGGCATCTAAAATGGTACGACTATCAATTTTACTTGACACTTTAAACGCAATACGCGCAGGGAAGTTGGCTTTAATGGTACCCGTAATGATATTTACAGAAGGGCGTTGTGTGGCAATTATTAGGTGAATCCCTACCGCTCTGGCAAGCTGTGCAAGCCTTGCTATTGGCATTTCAACCTCTTTACCTGCCGTCATAATTAAATCGGCAAACTCATCAACCACCAGCACAATAAATGGAAGGTACTGATGTCCTTTTTCTGGATTTAATTTTCTGGCGGTAAACTTCTCGTTGTACTCTTTAATATTTCTGCAACCCGCTTCTTTTAATAAGTCGTAACGGTTGTCCATTTCAATGCAAAGTGCATTGAGGGTATTGATTACTTTTTTGGTATCGGTAATAATGGCATCATCTTCACCAGGGAGTTTTGCTAAAAAGTGTTTTTCAATTACACGGTATAAACTCAACTCCACTTTTTTAGGATCTACTAAAACAAACTTAAGTTGCGATGGATGTTTTTTATACAGTAACGATACGAGTATTGCATTTAAACCCACCGATTTACCCTGACCGGTAGCACCCGCCATTAATAAGTGCGGCATGCTTGCAAGGTCTACTATAAAATTTTCATTGTCAATTTTTTTACCAATCGCAATAGGTAAAGAATAATCAGAGGTTCTAAATTTATCACTCGCTAAAAGTGTTTTCATGCTCACCACAGACTTTCTAATATTAGGTACTTCTATACCAATCGTACCCTTACCTGGTATTGGCGCAATGATACGAATACCAAGTGCCGCAAGGCTTAGCGCGATATCGTCTTCGAGGTTTTTAATTCTACTAATACGAACACCCGGCGCCGGAACAATTTCATAAAGTGTTACGGTAGGTCCTACCGTTGCCTGAATTTTTTGAATGGCAATATCGTAGTTTTTTAACGTAGCGATAATTTGATTTTTGTGCGTTTCCAGCTCTTGTGGATCATGCACGATTTTTTCACTACCATGTGTTTCTAGTAAATTAATACTTGGATACTTATAGCTTTTTAAATCGAGTGTAGTATCGTATTTGGTATTCAGTTTACCAATACTTGCCGCAGGGACTGCTTCTTCAGCGGGTGTTTCATTAATTTCTAAAGACAAATCTTCGCTGTCTTCTTCTTCAAGGGTTTCCTCTTCTTCAAGTGTTTCGTCTAAATCCAGCGGATCTTCACCACTCAAATGCGGCGCTAATGCATCCGACATCAATTCTTCGGGTGCATCTGGCATAATTACAGAAACTGCCTTCCCTTCCGATTTTAATTTATTGCCGCTAGGCACCACCGGCACTATTGCCGTTTTTTTTTCCGTTGCTTCTTCGTTATCTAGTTCATCGTCTAATGGTGCATTAGGGTCTGGCACCAGAGCTCCCGCTTCATCCCATGCTTGCACAATAGGCTTTTCATCATCGGTGCTAAATGGAGCCCCTAAATCGGAACTGTCATTATTATTGGACTTGAAATTAAAATTAGGAGCTCTAAAAACTGGATTAAAGCGCCAGATAAAATAACTAAACGCAGCTAACAATAAAATGGCACCCGTACCAAAGTTGCCCGTCCATTTTTGCAGAAAGGAAGTAAACAATTCTCCCACGGCACCGCCCCAAGAAAATGAACTTGCAGAAGCTACAAATGCAAAAGTAGTACTTAGAACAATTATACCAACAAGCACATAACGTGCATTGCGCCATAGACTAAATATTTTTTTACCAAAAATTAAGTTAACACCTAGTACAAAAAAGAAAGTGCAAAATAAATAAGATGCAAGGCCAAAGCCTTTGTAAAATAATGAGTGCGCTACATAAGCACCAAGGACACCAAGCATATTGCTAACACGCAACCCATTTTCTGCAAAAATTTTGATGCCAAATTGGTGCACTTTATCTTGGTCTTCTTGCCAAGTAAATAAATAAGAAGTAAAAGCAACAAATAAGAAGGCTGCAAACAATAATGTTACGGCGCCAATTATTTTAGTGGTACGCTCGTCTTTAACAACTTCCGTAACGGTAACTTCGGTTTCCTTATCTGGCGTTAACTGCTCAGGGTCCGGAGGAGTGGTTGCTTTCTTTCTTAAACTATTTGCCATGGAAACAAATATAAGTTAAGGGGACCGGTCTATCGCCGGTTATGGGCTGATGTGCAAAAATGCTAAACGGCCTTGGAGTTTTCCACGCTTCTAAACTGAGAGAGCCCTAATAACACCCAAGCTACCATCCAAAGAAGGCCGCCCATTGGTGTGATAATGCCTACCCATGGAAGTCCTTCTATTCCTAAAAAAGGCTTCGCTACTATAAAATATAAAGAGCCCGAAAAAAGCACAATTCCATCAATAAAAAACAGCCCTGCCCTAGTCAGTTGCTTTTGCTGCTTTGGAAGTGTCGCTTTCTGAAATAAGATGCCTGTTATCATTAACGCTAACACATGATACATTTGATAGCGAACCGCTGTTTCATACGTAACTAATGCTGCTGGGGATAACACTGCTTTTAAAGCGTGTGCGCCAAACGCACCAAGGGCCACTGTTAATGCCCCCAAAAAAGCAGCAATAGAAATAAAATATTTAGATAGCATAATTTATAATTTAGCAAGGGCTTTTTTAAAACTATCGGCAGTAATAGTATCGTCTTGTAAATGAATTTGAGCAGCACTATAAAATGGCAGCCTAGTTGCTCTTTGATTTTCTAAAAAAGACAACAGCTCCGTGTCCGATAATTTGGCAATTAGAGGGCGGTGTGATTTTTCGGGAGCTAACCTTGCTGCAATAACAGGTAATGGTTCATCAAGCCAAATAGTAATACCCTCCTTATTCATCCAGGCCATATTATCAAAAAAACAAGGAGCACCTCCACCGGTAGCTAACACGTAAGTCTTTTTTTGATCAAACCATTTTAATACCGAGGATTCTACTTTTCTAAAATACGCCTCCCCATCTTCAGTGAATAATTCGGCAATGGTTTTTTCTTCTTTTACTTCAATTAAGTAATCTAAATCGTATCCACCAGTCTTATATTTTTTAGCCAACTGCCCCTTCCAATAGCTTTTTCCTGATCCCATCAACCCTACCAAAAAAATTTTCATGCCAGTCTATTTAAACGCCAGAAATGGCCCTTTTAATTTCTTCTTCCACCTGTAGCAGCTTTGTTTGACTGCTCCATTTCTTTTGTCATTTCTTCTATTTCCGTTTCTGATCTAGAAGTTTTATCCCCTAGTAAATGCTCTGCAAAATAGTCTGCTTGACGCCAAAAGAAATACTCTGTCATATCACCATAACCATGTCGTTGGCCAGGTAGTAATACCAAATCAAAACGCTTGTTTGCCTTAATTAAAGCATTGGCCATACGAATGGTATTACTTGGGTGCACATTGTTGTCAATATCACCGTGCGAGAGCATCAAATGACCTTTTAAATTTTTAGCCAGGTCCGGATTTTTTTCGATGCTATATAAAAAGCTTGTATCTCCTTTATCACCAATTACTTCTTTAACGCCATGGTGCTGTTCACTCCACCAACGGTTATATACACTATTATCATGGTTACCCGCCGACGAAACAGCTACTTTAAAAAAGTTCGGATATACCAGCATCGCAGCAGTACTCATAAATCCACCACCCGAATGTCCATGAATACCAACTCTATCAATATCAATAAATTTATAACGGTCGGCAAGTTGTTCTACCGCTGCTTTTTTATCAGCTAAACCGTAATCACGCAAATTGCCATATCCATAATTGTGGTACCACTTGCTTCGTGCAGGGTGTCCACCTCTATTTCCAATGGTAACCACCACAAATCCCATTTGTGCAAGACGGTCTATACGATCCATGCCTTTAGCAAATGCTTTGTTTACCGCTTCGGTTTGAGGGCCCGGATATACATATTCTATAATTGGGTATTTTTTAGTAGAATCAAAATCGAAAGGCTTGTACATCACACCGTATAAATCGGTAATGCCATCATCCGCTTTTACTTTAAAAGGTTCTGGGAACTTATAACCAGTTGCCATTAATGATGATAGATCTGCGGTTTCAAGATCCATTACTTTTTTGCCATCTGCATTGTAAAGCACCGATGCTGGCACCGAGTTTACACGCGAAAAATTATTTACAAAAAAAGTATTGTTATCATTCATGCGCATGGCATGATCAAAACTTCCTGGGTTTAATAGTTTTAAACCGGTACCATCAAAGTTTACACGGTATGCGTGTAAAAGATAAGGATCTTCACCAGCTTCTTTACCATTAGCAGAAAAATACAAAACACGCTTGGCTTCATCAATACCTAAAATTTCTTCGCAGTGATACGTGCCTGATGTAATTTGATTTTTAAGCTTACCGCTTTCATCGTGTAAATAAAAATGAGCCCATCCATCCTGCTCGCTCCATTTAATAAGCTCTTTACCACCATTTACTAGTCCTACTCTTTTATTTTCGATATAGGTATTAAAGGTTTCGGTTATTAATGGATTAACGGTTGCTGTTGCAACTTCAACGGTACAAACATCAATTCGCTTTTGATCGCGACTGGTTCTAGTAAAATAAAATTTATTGTTATCGCCTAACCAAACAGATGCTCTAAAATCGTCATCTCTCGTGTTTACTTTACCTGGGTCAGACCATACCGCAACACCCTGATCTTTAAATTTAGAAACATTCAATTCTTTACCAGTAGCGGTTGTAATATCAAATACGTACAAATGATCTACGGGGGCTTCTTTTTCACCTGGCATCCAATATTTATATGTTTCAAGTGTAGGACGAGGGCCGCTTACATTATTGATCACCCACAAATCTTTTACCTTGGTATTGTCTACTTTTTTAACTACAAAATATTTAGAGTTTGGCGACCACATCACATAGGCCCCTTTACGCTTCTTTTTGTCCTTTTCTTTTTCTTCGTCGGTTTGCCCCGTACCCGATAAATTATTGTCATTGAAATAGCCAAAGTTTTCGATACCATCATTAGTCAATTGCTTTTCAACAATGCTAGAATCGTTTTCATTGATTAAGGCCTTTTCGTAAGAAGCCTTATCCATCCAGTACAAGTTATTAGTGCGTCCAAAAACTACTGAGTTACCATCTGGCGATACATTGGCCCAACTTGGTTTGCGTTTTGGCTTCTTTATTTCAGGAAGTTCTACGAGCTCTGATGTTTGTAAATTGTATTCGAAATAAAAGACCTTTTTCACTTTTACAGCAGGGGTTCCTTTTTTAGCTGTCGAATCTTTCTTTTCAATTTCCTCGGTACTTTTTACCTCAAACTGAATCCAATTTTCGTCTCTAATAAAACGCATACTATCAATCGCTAAATGCTGCGCATCAAAAGGATCT
The DNA here is from genome assembly GCA_044341045.1 of Sediminibacterium sp. Classification (GTDB taxonomy): domain Bacteria; phylum Bacteroidota; class Bacteroidia; order Chitinophagales; family Chitinophagaceae; genus Sediminibacterium. The sequence goes on from JBIISK010000007.1 coordinate 35,767, forward strand.
TTTACAATGCGTGTAATTTTAGCAGCCAAATCAGCGTTGTCAAAAAGCACTTTCTTTTCTGCTTTTACCGGATCTACGATATACCATTTTTTACCTTCGGTGGTTTCATACATATACCAAAAGCGCTCCGATTTTTTTAGAAAATGCGGATCCACCGATGTAGAAAAAATAAGCTTATCTACTTTTTTAGGTGAAAACCTTGCAGCAAGTGCATAGTTAGCTTTGGTTACAGGAACCTGTTGAGCGGTAGCCGAACCAGTCATAAAAATGGCAGCAACAAACAGGCAAAAAAGGGATGTACAATACTTCATAGAATTGATTTTATAGCGGAGATGAAAATAAGCATTCTGCTAAAATATTGGCCATTCTGTTACACATTTATATATAAAAATGACAGCCGGATGAACCTTTGTGCAAAAGGGGCGTTAACTTTATAATATGTATACCTATTCTAACGCTTTTGAAGCTTCTCCATCATTTGCCGCCAATATGGACGCAAATGATCCACTCGCCCCATTTAAATCGAAATTCCATTTCCCTAAACATGGCGATAATGATGTCATTTATTTTTGTGGAAACTCACTCGGTCTTCAGCCTAAAAATGTAGCTGCCGCTATAGAAACTGAACTCACCAGTTGGAGAGAATTAGCCATTGGCGGTTATTTTGGAGGCACCAATCCATGGCTTCATTATCAAGAATATACAAGGTCTACCCTAGCTAAAATGATGGGCGCCCAAGAAGATGAAATCACCGTCATGAACGCACTAACGGTAAACTTGCATCTTTTAATGTTAAGTTTTTATACGCCTAGCCCTACCCGTTTTAAGATTATTATGGAGGCGGGTGCTTTCCCTTCCGACCAGTACGCCGTAGAAACGCTTGTTAAACATTTTAACCTAGATCCAGAAACGGCTATTATAGAAATTAAGCCAGAAGCGGGTAAAAAAACTTTAGATGACAGCGCTATTACCCGGGCCATTTATGAGGCTGGTGATTCCCTAGCCATGGTATTATTTGGAGGCATTAATTATTACACGGGTCAACTTTTTGATATCAAATCTATTACCGAAGCTGCGCACCAAGTGGGCGCTATAGCGGCATTTGATTTGGCACACGTTGCAGGCAATGTACCCATGGAGTTACATGCATGGAATGTAGATTTTGCAGTGTGGTGTTCTTATAAGTATTTGAACGCCGGACCAGGCGCGGTAGGTGGCGTGTTTGTACATGAAAAACATGCAACTAATATACATACACCAAGGCTTGGTGGTTGGTGGGGAAATGATGAAGCAACCCGCTTTAAAATGGAAAAAGGATTTGTTGCAAAACCTACAGCCTCTGGTTGGAATATGAGTACCGCGCAGGTATTTAATACGGTTAATTTAAAAGCATCTTTATCTATGTTCGAAGAAGCCGGGATGCAAAATTTGCGTAATAAAAGCATCGCACTTACCGGTTACTTGGCGTATTTGTTAGAACAATTAACGTCTCTTTCTTTTACCCTTATTACCCCTTCAGATTCGAACCAAAGAGGTGCACAATTATGCTTGTATTTTGAAGAAAAAGGAAAAGATATTTATCAAAAAATGAAGGAACATGGCATTATAGTGGACTACCGTGAACCGGGTGTTATTCGAGTATCACCAGCGCCACTTTATTGTAGTTTTGGAGACGTTTATAGGTTCTACGAAATTTTGAAAACATTTTAATTAAGGATCCATGCACCCCACTTATTTAGCGCTTGGCGACTCTTATACGATTGGTGAATCGGTACCCTTACATGAGGGATTTCCGTACCAATTGGTACAACAATTAAGGACCAAACATCCAGGTTTTATGGCGCCAGAAATAGTGGCAAAAACAGGTTGGACCACAAACGAATTGGCCACCCATTTGATCCATACGGTGCTCCAAAAACAGTACGATTTTGTTACACTATTAATTGGTGTCAACAATCAATACCGGAATTTATCCATCACAGAATTTGACCAGGAATTTACCTTTTTATTACTTAAAGCCTTGCAGTACAATGGACATAAAAACAACCGCGTTTTTGTGCTTTCCATACCCGACTGGGCGCATACCCCATTTGCGCAAAAAAAGAGCGAAGAAACCGGGTTAAATTTAACAGAAATTAGTGCAGAAATTGACGCCTTTAATGCGGTTATAAAAAAGCGCTGCGAAGACATGGAAATTGAGTTCGTTTATATCACAGATTTTACCAGAAATTGTGGTCCAGAAATGATTGCGCAAGATGGCCTTCATTACAGTGCCAACATGCACCAAATTTGGGCAGGCTTATTACTCGAAAAGTTTATATTATAATTTTAAATAGCCAGCCATTTCTGTGGCATAATTTTTAGCAGCCTCGGCAGCAGCTTCTGCAAAATCTTCACCATTACTTGCAAAAATAATAGCCCTACTTGCGGCTACCAATAACCCACAATCTGGGGTAGCACCATGGCTAGAAACTTCTTCTAAACTTCCACCTTGTGCACCAATACCTGGCACCAATAAAAAGTGATTGGGGATGATATTTCTAATGTTCGAAAAATCACTTGCTTTGGTAGCACCCACCACAAACATTAAGTTGTTTGGCGTACCCCAACTTGCTACTTTTTCAAGCACAACTTCATATAGTTGTTTACCAGAATTTGCAAGTGTTTGTTGTTCAAAATCTTGACTACCTGCATTGGATGTCAAACCCAAAACAATGGTCCATTTATCTTGATATTCTAGAAAAGGACGCACGCTATCTTCCCCCATATAAGGGGCTACCGTTACCGCATCAAACTGCATGGTTTCAAAAAAAGTACGGGCATATTGGGCCGATGTATTGCCAATATCTCCCCGCTTTGCGTCAGCTATTGTGAACAAATTTTTGGGGATATATTCTAGTGTTTCCTGCATGGTTTCCCAACCTTTTACCCCTTCCGACTCGTAAAAAGCAGTGTTTATTTTATACCCAACGCAGTAATCTTTGGTGGCATCAATAACTGCTTTATTAAACGTCAAAACCGCGTCTGGATTGTCTTGCAAGTGCTTTGGCAATTTAGAAACTTCGGAGTCTAAGCCCACTAATAAATATGATTTTTTAGCCCTGATTTGAGCCACCAATTGTTCGCGTGTCATACCGCAAATATACGATAAGTTTTGGGGGTAAACTGTGGGTAGCGCAGGCTAAAAATTGCTTTTCTTTGTAACACGTTTAACACTATGGAAAAGAAGGCTTTATACTACGCAGACTACCTACAACTAGACAAAGTTTTAGATGCCCAGTACCCTGTTAGTTTTACGGACGGTCACGAAAAAGCACATGACGAAATGTTGTTTATTGTGATCCATCAAGCCTATGAACTTTGGTTCAAACAAATCATTTTTGAACTCGATTATGTGTTGGATGTTTTTGGCCAGCCCGCCATCAACGACAACGCCGAAGACATGAACTTGGTGCGTCACAGACTTGGCCGAATCATAAAAATTTTACAGCTCTTAAATGATCAAGTGAATGTACTTGACACCATGACACCGCTCGACTTTTTAGCATTCAGAAATTTGCTTACACCATCATCTGGATTTCAGTCTAAGCAGTTCAGAATGATTGAAGCAAAACTTGGTTTAGAAATTGACAATAGACATCAAAAAGATTATTACAAAAAAACAGGCGAAGGTGGATTTGACAAACCTGATTACGATCAAATTTCAACCGCCGAAGCGGATAAAAATTTATTAACCCGCGTTAACGAATGGCTCGAAAGAATGCCTTTTTTTAACGACGAATTTGGCGCTCATTTTTGGGACGAATACCGAACTATTTATGAGGCCGGATTAACACCCCGTGAGGCATCAAAAATTCACGATTTTGATTACGTTTTTTTTGAAAAAATTCCGGCCGATGCTACCCCCGAAATTGTAGCCAATTTAAGAAGCTCTTTTTCGCCTAAAGCGATGCAGGCCGCCCTCTTTATTATGCTCTATCGAGACTACCCTATTTTTCAAACTTCTTACCAAGTTTTAGACGCCTTAATTGAGATCGATCATCTGATGAGTAATTGGCGTCATAAACATTTAATTATGGTTCGCCGTATGATTGGTATGCGCGTTGGAACGGGTAACACTTCGGGAGCTGGATATTTAGAAGGCGCCCTTAACAAACATTTTATTTATAGAGACCTTTCCGGGCTCTCCACCTATTTAATTGAAAGAAGAAAAATTCCTGCACTCCCAAAAAGCCTGATTGAGAAATTAGGATTTTCGTTGGGGCTTCATTATGCATAATAAATTAGAAACTATGAAACAAAGAATCAAACATTTAATGCTCATCCTACTCGTTGGTGCTTTTTTTGTGAGTACCGCTCAAAAACCAACGGATGCAAAATTACCTATCGATTCAAAAGTTAAAATTGGCAAACTAGCCAACGGACTCACTTACTACATCAGAAAAAACGTTGAGCCTAAAAATAGAGCCGAGTTAAGACTTGTAGTAAATGCTGGTTCAACATTAGAAACAGAAAAACAAAGAGGTCTTGCGCACTTTGTAGAACACATGTGTTTTAATGGAACCAAAAATTTTAAAAAACAAGAATTAGTAGACTTCCTTGAAAAAAGCGGTGTTAATTTTGGCGCTGACTTAAACGCTTATACAAGTTTTGATGAAACGGTGTATGAGCTCCAAGTTCCAACCGATAGTCCAATGGTGTATAAAAAAGCCATGCAGGTTTTAGAAGACTGGGCGCATCAAGTAAGTTTTGATCCTTCAGAAATTGATAAAGAGCGTGGCGTTGTTACAGAAGAGTGGAGACTTGGTAGAGGTGCCGACGCGCGCCTTCGTGATAAATATTTCCCTGTTATATTAAATGGTTCTCAATACGCTAAAAGACTTCCTATTGGCACCAAAGAAAGTATCAATGGAGCACCTTATAGTGAGCTTACTGGATTTTATAAAGATTGGTACCGCCCTAATTTACAAGCGGTAATTGTAGTTGGAGATATAGATGTTGCTGAAACAGAAAAAATGATTCAAGCGCATTTTGGCAAACTTACCAATCCGGCGAATCCTAAACCACGCACTAAATTTGGCATCCCTGCTTTTACCGATACCCGTATTTCTATTTTAACAGACCCGGAGCAAGCATACAATGTGCTTCAAATGTTTTACATGATTCCTGCTGTTAAAGAAGCAACCACCGAAGGGGAATACAGACAAGGCATGGTACGCGAACTCTTTAATCAAATGATGAGTAGCCGTCTAGACGAACTTTCTCAAAAACCAGAAGCGCCATTTTTATTTGCGAGCAGTAGCTACGGTGAATTTTTGGGAGACAAAGACGCGTTTACACTTTTAGCCGTTCCTAAAACAGCCAAAGAAATGGATGCGGCGTTTAATGCCATATTAATTGAAAATGAAAGAGTAAAGCAGTATGGCTTTGTTCAATCTGAATTAGACAGAGCAGTTAAAAACGTGATGTCTCGAATGGAAAATTCTTTCAAAGAAAAAGACAAAACAAAATCGGTTCAAATATTACAAGAATACGTGCGCAACTTTTTAAAGGGTGAAGCAATCCCTGGCATCGAAAAAGAATTTGAAATGTACCAGCGCTACCTCCCTACCATTGCTTTACAGGAAGTAAACGCACTTATCAATCAGTGGCTTAACGTAACAGGTAAAACTGTTTTAGTACTAGCTCCTGAAAAAGAAAAAACGAACTTAATGACAGAAGCAGGTATCAAAGCCATACTTGCTAAACCTATTGCTAAACTAAATCCGTATCAAGACAAAGTAGCATCGGGACCATTATTACCAAAAGCGCCTGTTGCAGGTAAAATTGTTTCAGAAAATAAATACGACAGTATTGGCACACGCGTTTGGACCTTATCCAATGGGGCCAAAGTGATTGTTAAGCCTACTGCCTTTAAAAATGATGAGATTCAGTTTTCGGCTATCAGCTGGGGCGGATCCTCTTTATATTCAGATGCAGATTTTGTTAATGCATCCAACGCTGCAATTGTAGCTGCGTATGGCGGTATGGGCAGTATTGATTTTCAGAGCATGCAAAAAATGTTTGCTGGTAAAAACTTTGCTATCAACCCATCCATTGCCGAATACATGCAAGGCTTTTCAGGTAGCAGCAGCCCTAAAGATTTAGCGACTGCACTAGAAGTGTTACACGGTTATTTTGTAGCACCTCGTAAAGACGCTCAAATATTTCAGTTCATATTACAACAATATAAAGTACAGTTAACCAACAAAAACAATGACCCAGCATCGGTATTTTCAGATACGGTTAGCTATGTGATGGGCAATTACAATCCAAGACGCAAGCCACTTACTGTAGAAATGCTTGACCAACTTAATTTAGACAGAAGCTTTGAAATATTTAAAGAGCGCTTTAGCAATGCAGGTCAGTTTGTATTTACGTTTGTTGGTAACGTTAATCTTGATAGCTTAAAAGCTTTAACTGAAACCTATATCGCATCACTTCCTTCAACAGGTAAATCAGAAATGTACAAAGATTATGGCGCAGCCTACCCTACTGGCAATATTTCCAAAACAGTAAAAAAGGGTAAAGAAGCAAAGGCAAGCGTACAATTATTTTATACTGGCAACTTAAGCAGCGTTGGTGAACTTGACGAATTACAACTCGATCAATTAACCAAAGCAATGGGTATCAAATTAAGAGAAACCCTTCGTGAAGATGCAGGTGGCGTATATGGTGTAGGCATTAGCGGCGGAATCAACAAAGAACCTAAAAAATCATATAGTATCAATGTGAGATTTGGCTGTGCTCCAGAAAATGTAGAAAAATTAATTGCACTCGTAGAAGAAGAAATCAAGCAAACCAAATTAAATGGTGTGGCGCAAATTAATATTGATAAGGTAAAAGCAGAGCAAACCAGAAGTTTAGAAAACGATGTTAAAGAAAATAGCTACTGGCGTTATAAATTAGAGCAAGCTATTTTTAGAGGATCAGATCCAACTAAAATTTTACTGGCGCCTGCTAAAATCAATTTGATAGACGTAGCAACTACAAAAGCTTTAGCCAATAAATATTTTAACGATACTAATAAAGCAAAATTTGTTTTATTGCCAGAATAATAAATAATAGACCACTATAAATAATAGTATCATGTCAATTGGAACTTTTCATTATCCGCAACCCGCCAACGAGCCCGTATTAAATTACGCTCCTGGAAGTGCAGAACGTGCGGCACTTAAAAAAACCTTGGCCGCTTTAAAAAAACAGGTCATTGATGTGCCTATGTATATTGGCGGCAAGGCTGTTAGAACCGGGAAAAAAGTAGCTATACACCCGCCACACGAGCGCGCACATGTGCTTGGATATTTTCATGCGGGTAATAAAAAACACGCTATAGATGCCGTTAATGCAGCACTTAAAGCAAAAGATGCTTGGGCTGCAATGTCATGGGAAAATAGAGCCCATATATTTTTAAAAGCAGCAGATTTACTTGCTACCAAATACCGTTACCATATTAATGGTACTACTATGCTTGGTCAGAGTAAAAATGCATTTCAAGCAGAAATTGATGCTGCATGCGAACTGATCGATTTTTTACGTTTTAATGTTCACTTTTTAAGTGAGATATACAAGCAACAGCCAGCATCTGCGCCTGGCATGCACAACCGTCTCGAATGGCGTCCACTAGAAGGATTTGTGCTAGCTGTTACACCATTTAATTTTACAGCAATTGGTGGGAACCTGCCTACTTCTGCTGCGATGTGCGGTAATACCGTTGTTTGGAAACCTGCCAACACACAAATTTATTCGGCACAAATGTTTATGCGCATTTTAAAAGAAGCGGGCTTACCAGATGGTGTCATCAATTTAATTTATGTAGACGGACCAACCATTGGTGAAGTTTGTTTCTCTCATCCCGATTTTGCGGGTGTGCACTTTACAGGTTCTACCGGTGTCTTTAATAATATGTGGAAAGTGATTGGTGAAAACATCCCGAAATACAAATCCTACCCACGCATTGTTGGTGAAACAGGCGGCAAAGATTTTGTAATGGTGCATAAATCTGCAGATGTTGATACCGTTGTTACTGCACTTGCAAGAGGTGCTTTTGAATTTCAGGGACAAAAATGTTCTGCCGCTTCAAGAGCTTATATTCCAAGCAACCTTGCTCCTGCTATCAAAACTAAATTAGTAGCTGCGGTACAAACCATGAAAATGGGAACCGTAGAAGACTTCTCTAATTTTGTAAATGCCGTTATCGACGAAAAGTCATTTAACAACATTGCTAAATATATTGACAGGGCTAAAAAAGATACAAAAGCCAAAATACTTGTGGGTGGCAATTACAGCAAAAAGGATGGCTATTTTGTGGAGCCTACCGTTATTGAAGTGTCTGACCCTAAGTATGTGACTATGTGCGAAGAAATTTTTGGACCAGTTTTAACCATTTACACCTACAAAGCTGAAGCCTTTGAAAAAACCCTGGATTTGGTAAATTCCACGTCTAAATACGCTTTAACAGGGGCCATTATATCGCAAGATAGAGCGGCTGTGGAGCTGGCTACCAATAAATTACGTCACGCTGCAGGCAACTTTTACATCAACGACAAGCCCACAGGGGCTGTAGTGGGCCAACAACCGTTTGGGGGCGCCCGTGCCTCTGGAACCAACGATAAAGCTGGAAGTTTGATTAATTTATACCGTTGGCTAAGTGCAAGAACCATAAAAGAGACCTTTAATCCCCCTGTGGATTACAAGTATCCGTTCCTAAACGAAGCCTAAATTTTTAATGTTTAACCCGTATATTTGCACCTCAAAATTTTGACTAGTGCCTACTAAATTTTCAAAAGAAACCTACCTCTACTGGTACGAGCTAATGCAGCTGATTCGCCAGTTTGAGCTCAAATCAGAAGAAATGTATAAAATGGCAGGTAAGATTCGTGGATTTTTCCACGCTTACATTGGCCAGGAAGCAATAGCAGCGGGCTGTATGACAGCTACCCAGCACGACGATCCATTTATTACTGCCTACCGTGACCACGGTTTAGCGCTGGCAAAAGGCGTTTCTGCAGATTCTTGCATGGCCGAATTATACGGCAAAGCAACAGGTTGCGCAAAAGGTAAAGGTGGTAGCATGCACTTTTTTAGCCTGGAACACCGTTTTTTTGGTGGACACGGTATTGTAGGTGCTCAAATTGGAACTGCTGGCGGTTTAGCTTTCGCTGAAAAATACAAAGGTACAGACAATGTGGTTCTTTGTTTTTTTGGAGATGGCGCTGCACGTCAGGGTATCTTACATGAAACATTTAACCTTGCCATGCTTTGGAAATTACCAGTGGTATTTATTTGTGAAAACAATAATTACGCCATGGGTACTTCTATTGAGCGTACAAGTAATGTGACCGATATTTATAAATTAGCAGACGCATACGATATGCCTGCCGATGTTATTGATGGCATGATCCCTGAACTCGTGCACGAAGGTGTGGCAAGAGCTGTAAAAAGAGGTAGAGACGGTGAAGGTCCTACTTTACTAGAAATGAAAACCTACAGATACAAAGGACACTCGGTATCAGATCCTCAAAAATATAGAACCAAAGAAGAGGTTGAGGATTACAAAAATCAAGACCCTATAACTAAAGTACGTGAAACTATTTTAGAAAACGGATACAGCACAGAAGCAGACTTACAAGCCATCGACCAAAAAATTGATGCAATAGTTGAGCAGAGTGTAAAATTTGCTGAAGAAAGCCCATGGCCAGATGATAGCGAAGTATTAAAAGATGTATACCTAGACGAAAATTATCCGTTTATTGTAGACTAACAAACATTACAAAATCACAAGAAAATAAATACCATGTCAGAGAAAGAAGTAAAAAATATAAACAATGAAGACCTTGCAGGTGTAGCTGCTTTTTGGAACAAAAGTGGCAAGAAACTTGCTACTGCTGCAGCGGTCCTATTAGTTGCAGTAGGTGCTTGGTTTGGTTATCAAGAATTTATTATTAAGCCAAAAGAAGAGAAAGCATCTGAAGCGATGTTTAAGGCGCAAGAATATTTTGCTATGGATTCTTCTAACTTAGTTTTAAATGGCGATGGTTTAAACAAAGGTGTACTTTATGTTATTAATAACTACAGTGGCACTAAAGCTGCTAATATTGCTGGTTATTATGCAGGTATCAGTTATTTAAAACTAGGCGATTTTAACAATGCCATCAAATACCTAAAAGATTTTTCTACAGATGCAAAGCAAATTCAAATGTTAGCAATTGGCGCTTTAGGTGATGCAAGTGCCGAGCTTAACAAAAAAGACGAAGCCATTGATTATTACAAAAAAGCAGCGGCTAGTTTTTCTGAAGATGAAAGCAACGCTTCTGAATATTTATTCAGAGCTGCACTTCTTTCAGAAACTACTGGAAAAAATGCAGAAGCTTTAGCATTGTATAAAGAGATCAAAGAAAAATATCCTACAACGGATAAAGGCTTTTTAGCAGACAAATACATTTACCGTTTAGGTAGTGAAAAATAAATAAATGAACGTACAGTTATTTATTCCTTGCTTTATTGATCAACTCTACCCACAGGTAGCGTTTAACATGGTAAAAGTGTTGGAAAAAGTAGGCTGTACGGTCAAATACAATCCCAATCAAACCTGTTGTGGCCAACCCGCATTTAATGCTGGCTTCTGGTCAGAATCTAAAAGTGTTTGTGATAAATTTTTAGACGATTTTAACGGCACCGATTATATTGTATCTCCTAGCGCTAGCTGTACCGGCTTTGTAAGAAATTACTACGGAAAACTCTACGAAAACTCTGCGCAAATTAATGTTGCAAAAAAAACATCGGCGCGTATTTACGAACTATCCGATTTTTTAATCAACGTATTAAAAATTGAAGATGTAGGCGCCACATTTAATGGCAAAGTCACCTATCATGATAGTTGTGCGGCGCTTCGCGAATGCAATACCAAAACAGAGCCCCGTACCCTATTAAGTAAGGTTAAAGGACTAGAGCTTATCGAAATGAACGATGTAGAAACCTGTTGTGGATTCGGAGGCAGCTTTGCCGTAAAATTTGAACCTATCAGTATTGCGATGGGAGATCAAAAAACCACCAACGCAGCAGCTACGGGTGCAGATTATATTATTAGCACAGACATGAGCTGCCTGATGCACATAGATGGATGTTTAACACACAAACACTCCGGATTAAAAGTGCTGCATTTAGCAGACGTACTTGCAAGCGAAGCATCATAATTTACCACTTAAATAGCTTTCAAAATGAATTACTGGCTTATCAAATCGGAACCTTTCAAATACAGTTGGGATCAGTTTGAAAAAGACAAACAAACATTTTGGGATGGCGTTAGAAATTATGGCGCGCGTAACAATCTAAGATCCATGAAAAAAGGCGATCTGGCTTTTTGGTACCACTCCAACGAAGGTATGGAAATTGTAGGTATTGCGAAAGTAGTAAAGGAATCTTACCAAGATCCTACCACCCCCGATCCAGCATGGCTTGTCGTTGATTTTAAGCCCTTTAAAAAGCTTAAAAAAACTGTTAAGCTTGCAGACATTAAGGCACATGCTAAACTACAAGATATGGACCTTGTAAGGCTTGGTAGACTATCGGTGCAAACCGTTAAACCCGCCGAATGGAAAATTGTAATGGAAATGGCTGGCGAAAAAGTTAGCTAAAAAATACATATCCAATTAAGATAGCTGCAACTACCCCTAGTAAGTCGGCTAACACCCCTGCCCATATTGCATAACGTACTTTTTTGATGCCTACACTTCCAAAATAAAGGGCAATAATATAAAAAGTGGTATCTGCCGATCCCTGAAATGTAGAGGCTAATTTTCCTACAAAAGAATCGGGGCCATTTGATTTCATTACATCAATCATGAGTCCTCTCGCACCGCTACCACTAAATGGTTTCATAATTGCTACTGGTAAAGCAGGTGTAAAGGCAGTGTCTACGCCGGTTAATCCAATCACCCAACTAAGCCCATCCACCAAATAACCAAGTGCACCACTGTCTCTAAATACACGAATGGCAACAAGCATTCCTACGAGGTATGGAATAATTTTTAAAATCACATCAAAACCTCCCTTGGCACCGTCAATAAAAGCGTCAAAGACATTTATTTTTTTAAGCATCCCGCCAATAATGATAAGCACTACAAGTAGTAGTAAAATCATATTACCTGTTACCCTACTAAATATTTCTTTTTGCTCCGCTCCCATTTGTTGTACAAAAAAGAGCATCCCCGCAACCATGGCTACCAAACCTAATAACCAGGTTAAAAGCACTTTGTCCCATTTTAATTTTTGCTTAAACCCTACAATAAATATAGAGGCAAGTGTGGTACAAATAGTCGCTAACACACAGGGTATAAAAATACTAGCCGCTTCTGTGGAGCCAGCCGCTAATCGGTAAGAAATAATGGTGAGTGGAATTAAAGTAAGGCCACTCGTATGCAGTACCAAAAACATGATTTGCGCATTGGTTGCTTTTTCTTTATCGGGATTTATGGATTGTAGGCTTTCCATGGCTTTTAATCCAAAGGGTGTTGCTGCATTATCTAACCCAAGCATATTAGCGCTAAAATTCATCACCATTTGACCCATCGCTGGATGCTTATCAGGCACTTCAGGAAAAAGTCTTTTCATAAACGGATTAACTAGGCGAGCTATCCAGTTAATGGCACCGGCACGCTCTGCAATATTCATCAGTCCTAAAAAGAAAACCATGGTGCCAGCAAGCGGAAACGCCACATCAATAACTGAACCTTTGGCAGTATCAAACATCCCATCTACAAGGTTTTTAAACACTTCTGTATCGTGTAAAAACAAAAACTTGTAAAGCGCAATTACAAAAGCCACAATAAAAAAGGCGATCCATACAATATTTAGTGCCATCAGGGTTAATTTATGGGGTGAATATAAAAAATATTGGAGCTATATTTGCACCTTAATTAAAAAGGTTTCAATTATGGCTTTAAAGGCAGGAATTGTAGGACTCCCCAACGTAGGAAAATCAACATTATTTAATGCAGTAAGCATTAACGCTAAAGCCCAGGCTAGCAACTACCGTTTCTGTACCATTGAGCCCAATGTAGGCCTTGTAGACGTTCCAGATGAACGTTTAAGTAAATTAGCGGAACTGGTAATTCCTGACCGCATTGTTCCTACCCAAATGGAAATTGTTGATATCGCAGGCTTAGTTAAAGGTGCGAGCAAAGGTGAAGGACTCGGTAATAAATTTTTAGGAAATATTAGAGAGGTAGATGCCATCATTCATGTGATCCGTTGTTTTGAGGATGAAAACGTGTTAAGAGAAGAAGGTGCTATCAACCCGGTAAGCGATAAAGAAATTATTGACACCGAACTACAATTAAAAGATTTAGAAAGTGTAGAAAAGAAAATGCAACGCGTAGAAAAAATGGCGCGTGTAGGTTCTGATACCAAAGCAAAAGCAGAGTTTGAAATATTGACTCGTTGTAAAAATCATTTAGAAACTGGTAAAAGTATATACTCGTTAGGGCTTTCTAAAGAAGAGAATGTAGCCGTAGCTGATTTATTTTTACTCACCGACAAACCCGTGTTATACGTTGCAAACGTAGATGAAGCGAGCATGCATACCGGCAATAAATATTCTGAAATGCTAACCGCTGCTGTTGCACAAGAAGGTGCACAAGTAATTGTAATGTGTAATAACATTGAAGCTCAAATTGCAGAGTTAGAATCTGCGGATGACAAGCAAATGTTTATGGAGGAATACAAAATGAAAGAGCCTGCATTAAACCGTTTAATTCGATCTGCGTATAAATTATTAAATTTAGATACTTACTTTACTGCTGGTGTACAAGAAGTAAGAGCCTGGACCATATTAAAAGGCTGGAAAGCACCGCAAGCGGCTAGTGTCATCCACACCGATTTTGAAAAAGGATTTATTAAAGCGGAAGTAATCGCCTACGATGACTATGTAAACCTAGGCAGTGAAGCGGCTTGTAGAGATAATGGTAAATTAAGAATTGAAGGAAAAGAATACCTTGTTAAAGATGGTGATATTATGCATTTCAGATTTAACGTTTAATTTAACGCCTGCTGCATGAAAAAAAATCTTGTTTGTTTTTTACTTTTTGCAACTACCCTTTTTGGATGTCAATCTAACCCAGACGCAGAAACGGAAAGTAGTAACGCACCCGCTGTAGCAGCGATTAATCCCCCTATTAATGGTACGTACAATATTGTAGCAGTATACCCGCACAATACCAGTTCATTTACACAAGGCCTTATTTGGCATAACAATACCCTATATGAAGGAACAGGACTTACCAACCAAAGCAAGCTATTAAAAACCGACTTAGCTACAGGTAAAGCACTGCAAACATTATCTATTTCAGATAGTTTATTTGGAGAAGGCATTGCTGTTTACAACAATAAAATTTATCAACTTACCTGGCAAAACCACAAAGTGTTTGTATATGACGCCAATACCTTTAAAAAAGAAAAAGAATTTAACTGGAACTATGAAGGTTGGGGTATCACACATTATAATAACCAGCTTATTATTAGTACAGGTACTAGCAATTTATATTTTGTAAACCCTACTAGCCTAGCCATCGAAAAAACCTTGGGGGTGTATGATAATAATGGATATATCGCCTCCCTCAACGAGCTAGAAATGATTGAAGGAAAAATTTACGCTAATGTTTGGGGTGAAAATAAAATAATAGCCATCAATCCTGCATCGGGCCAAGTAGAAAAACAATTTGACTTTACAAATATTTTGCAAAAAACAAATCAACCCATAACCACAGAAACAAATGTATTAAATGGGATTGCGTATGATAGCGTTAATAAAGCTACATACATCACTGGTAAAAATTGGCCTGCTGTTTTTAAAGTAACTTTACAATAGAACCTTACAATAGTTTCAGCCCGTATTACTTTTTCTTAAACGCATATATCACCGAACTGCATTTATTAACATCCATAAGTGCCGTGATATTAGACCATATACCCACCAGTATAGCTTTTACAAAAGACCCACCCTTGTGCTGCTCTGTTAACATCGCAACATAAAAGGCATCAAACCACATTGCTTTTTTGGCGATCAGCCTAAAGCCATGCGCTTCCGCCAGTAACTCCATACTTGCAGGAGAAAAATGATACAAATGCCTAGGCGTATCAAGTGCTGCCCAGTTTTGGGCATATATATTTGCATCGGTACTGGTATAATTTGGCACTGCAATTATAAGTACGCCACTAGGTTGTAACAGTTCGCCAAATCTTTTAAAATACCCATGTAAATCATGTACATGCTCTAACACATGCCACATGGTAATAGCGTCAAATTGGGTAGCCTCTAATGTATATAAATTATCTGCTGGCTGTAATTGAATATTATATTTTAGAAGGGCTTGTTTAGCTGCCGTTGCATCCGGTTCTAAACCTGTTACCTGCCACCCTCCGGTTTGCATGGTATCCACAAAAGCACCGGTACCTGCGCCAATATCAAGTAGTGTTCCAGTAGGTTTATTTACCAGATTTATTACCAATTTCTTTTTAGTAAGCAGTGAAAAGCGTCTTACCTTATGATACACCGAATTAATGAAGCCTTTATCGCTATCTGTGTGTGAAACATAAGATTCTGCTGCGTAGTAAGGCCCAATAGTAGCCGCATCGGGAACGTTTTGGGTAAATCCTCCACTACATTTTGCACAACGCCAAACTTCAAATGATTCATCAGAAACGGTATGGTCTTTTGCCAGATACAATTTGCCAATCGATTCAGATGCACAAATGGGACAAGCTTGATAATGAATGGTAGATGCCATCAAAAGGCGAATTAAAATTGATCGTTAATATTTAAATAATAGTTGACAATTGCAGCCGCTCCAGCACAAGCCAGTAACAGCGCCGCTACCCACCAATAGTTATCTATGATAGATTTTGCATCTAGTGTATAGAGTACTCCTTTTTTAAAAGACCATTGTAGGCCACCCGTAATTGGTAGCACTTCCTGAGCCGCATAAATTGGTTCGTGCGATATAAATGAAATACCCGCTCCTTCTTTTTGAAAATGACCAACGCTAGCAATGTGCACAGGTTGATTCAACTGAATACTAGATGCTAGTTCCTCCAATGCTTGATTGGTTGTTGATGTAGCCGTTTCCAAATCAATATGATCGAGCGCAGCCACCCAAGCAAAAAACGAGGGATCAGTATATACTTGACCTGGAATAAAATTCAATTTTTCGTAAGGCGCAGCAATACTTAACCCACCGGCATCAATTGCTGCGGAAACAGGTACCATTTGGAGGGTACCAATACCAGCCAATTGCAGCTTTTTATGAACCAGTAAAAATGGGTATATATGGTCTAACATGCGCCTTCTATTTTCCAGAGAACGAATATACAAATCCCGCCACAACATTTCGGCCAAAAACTTCATATTGGTTCCAACGTTGGTACCTATTATCGAGCAGGTTATTGAGCTGCAACCAAAATTTAGCAGATTTTACAACTGCATATGTTGCGCCCACTGAAAAATCAGCAGCTGCAGGTAGTTTTTTTATGGACATTTGCGCATCCATTGCTTGAGCTCCATCCCAAGCATAAAGCGTTGAGGTAATTGAAAGTTTATCAGAGAATTTCCAGTGTAAAGATCCATTAAACTCAAGTGGCAGTATTCCAAAAGCTTCTTTTTGAACTGTTAGATCCGAAAACTTTTTGTAGGTAATGCCTCCTAAAATATTCAATTTGTCTTGTAAAGTGTAGCTAACATTTGCCTGTAACTGAAGCGCGCGCAGCGTTGGTTCAAAAAGTACTTTAAACAATCTGCCATCAGTAAATGCGTTTGCAAAAAGTGCTTGATTTTCATATTCTAGTAAGGATATTCTAGCACCATAGGTAAAATGATTTCCTATAGGAAGCTTCAAACCTAAAAACTGTTCTGTGATTTTAGTATTCGAGAAATTATTAGGAATACGAACCCAAGGATTGATTGCAACCAAAGAACGTAAATTGTTTTTTTCGAAATGGCCAGCCCAACCAAGTTCAATACGTAAACCATTGTTGGGGAGAATAGCTACCCCACTAACTTGAGGTAACACAGCATACGTTCCATTATTGATAGTAGGCGCAGCGCCCAAATGAACCTGAAATTTATTTGTAATCCAACTAAAAGTACTTGGCATCGAAAATAAATTATTGACAATGGTTAGATTACTTGGAATAGTTGGTAAAATAGTATTTGAAAAACTAGCAGTGGGTTGTAATGAAATTTTAAAGTCAGTTCCTAAATTTTTTGAAACAGGCGCTGCAATACTAGTCTCAAATTCTCTTTCATCTATACCCGACTGTAAATAGTCAAACGAAATAGTAGGTGTATAATGAATGCCAAAAAATGCGTCTGTTTTGTTTGCTAGGTGCACCGTAATGCCAGCGCTATTGTATTTATTTAAAATATTATCTTTTGTATAAGGAATGCTAGCAGGTTTAAATCCATATGCATATCGGGTTGTAGATGCTGTTGTAAATTTGACACTTAAATCATGTGCCTCTCCTATTTGATGGGCGCTATTGATTGAAAAATTTATATCGGTAAATTCTTGTGCAAATACAGGACCTTTCATTTTTTTATAACCGCCGCCAATATAAGTATTGTTTTTAACACCATCGCCAATATTAAACCCTGCTTCTGCAACAATGGTATTTAAATTCCCAAGTCCCACTTTAATAAAATGATTGCGCCTAGACAACATCACTGAATCTGGCACATATGCAAGCGGTGTTACGGCTACTGCCTGATAACCAAAGCTAATATTTTGCGAAGGAATCACATATTGCATGGCAACTTTACTGTTATCCAAAAATGGAGTGGCTGCTAAAAAATTTATTTTAGATTGCGGTCTTAAACTTGGCTTAAAGGCCGAAGTAATGGTAACCACTTTAGCCGTATCTGTAGTATTTTTTGATACAGATTGCGCACTTGATAGCAGTGCCCAAAAAGCCGACATAACTAATAGAATCCCAACTTTATTCATCTGAATCGATTTTATTTTTTTGCTTTATCAGCGGTTACTTGCGTTAATTTATCTTGTGCTTCTTTTTTCAAATCTTCAAAAGTTGCGTTGGCTATAATACTCTGATAGGTAGCTTCAGCATTAAAATAATCAAGTTGTTTATGATAAATATCTCCTAGTAGTAAATAAGATTTAGTGA
This sequence comes from Sediminibacterium sp., assembly GCA_044341045.1. Classification (GTDB taxonomy): domain Bacteria; phylum Bacteroidota; class Bacteroidia; order Chitinophagales; family Chitinophagaceae; genus Sediminibacterium. The sequence continues at coordinate 53,980 of JBIISK010000007.1, forward strand.
CCCAGTATTCATAAGAACCAAAGTCTTTAATATGCTCAAAAGCAAGCTTTTCTGAAGCCTCTAACTTATTTTGCTCAAATAATATTTTAGCATGCTGGTACTTGGCTTCGGCACTAAATTCAGATTTGCCAGAAGCAATTACTGCTGTATAATAGATAACAGCAGTATCTAAAGATGCTGATAACTGCTTTGATTTTGCCATCACAAAATTAGCCATCATTTTATCATCAGATGCTGCACCAGTCATATCTAAAATTTGAGTAGCAGCAGGAAGCGCATCTGTCCAATTAGACTGCTTGGTAGCACTTCTAATTAAGCCGCGAACCGCTTCTTTTTTAATGGCTTCCCCCGTGGCCATCACATCTAGCTCTTTATAGTATGTGGTGGCTTTTGCATAATCACGAAGTTCAAAAAAATAGGCCCTTGCAAGGTGTAATACTGCGTCGGTGGCATATTTATTAGGTGCTTTTGAAGCTAAAAAAGTAAGGTATTTTATAGCGCTACCTGTATTTTTTTCTGATTCATAAATAGAAGCCATGATAAAATGAGCTTCAAGAATATGCGCCCCATTTGGAAATTTATCGATGTAAGCACTGATGCCATTTTTAGTGCCGGCAAAATCTTTTTGTTCGTAGCGCAAAAGAGCTGCTTGATACGTTAATGAATCTGCTTCTGTTTCTGATAAAGCCTTCCCATTTGCTTCCATAAAGGCAATAAAATCTTGTGGTTTTTGATTTTCCACAAAAATGTTTCGAATATACTCGATAGAAGATTCAGCCTCTTCTGTATTTGGGAACTTTGAGAGTAAGCTGGTGAAACTAGCAAGGGCTTCGTTATTTTTATCGGTATTGAAATATGCGACGCCGAGTTTTAAATTAGCCGCCGGATGCCAAGCAGCAAGCGAAGCACTAGAGGTAATTTGCTGAAGTGGGGCAACAGCTAATGTAAAAGACTCAGCGGCTAAATGGGTGTTGGCGATTTCCATATATACATCACCAATCAGTGCCGAACCAGGATATTGCTTTACAAATTTTTGAAGTAGCGCGAGTTTTTCTGATGTCTTATTCGATGCACCAAATATGATAGACTTTTGGAAATAGGCATAGTCTTCGACGTCATATTTGCGGTCTATAACCTGATCGTATAGTGCCAGTGCTTTGGCAAAATCTTTTAACATAAAAAAGCAATCCGCTTTTTTTATAACAAGATCCTGAAAAATAGGTGCTCCTGTTTTTAAGGTGCTCGTTGCTTTTTCAAAACTATTGATTGCCTCTGCATACTGCTGTAATTGCATTTGCGCGAAACCTAAATTATAATAAGCATTACTCAAATTCACTTCTGCATTTACAATGGGTGCAGACAAATACTTTTGCAAATAAACAATACCCTTATCGTATATGCCTTTTCTAAACTGCATTTCAGACTTCCAGAAATAGGCTAACACTGCTTGATCCTGGTTATTAGGTGCGGTTAATAAAAGATCGAGCAAACTATCTGCGGCATTGATATACTGATCATTGATAAGCTCAACAGCTCTTCCATACAATAAGGAAGGATATGCTTTTTGTGCCAGTGCCGACGGATTTTTGATACCCGCATACAACTTTAGCCCGTCTTTAAAATTACTAGTTCTGGCAAGTGTGTTCACGAGTAAATCGGTGGCTTCAGCTGTATATGTAGAGCGTGGAAATAATTTTAAAAATTCTTGAAACCCTTTTAATGCTTCATTGATAAGCCCCTGCTCAAATGAAAGTTTAGCCACTGAAAATGTAGCCACTTCTTTTTGGATTTTATTGCTATTGTTTTCGGCACAAAATATAAATGCGTTGCGCGCATTTGACTTATCCCCTATTTCTAAATACGCTTTAGCGAGTAAGTACATACTATTTTGTGACAAAGAATCTTTTCCGGTTGTAAGTTGCTTGAAACCTTCAATGGCTTTATTCCATTTTTTTTGTTCGAAATAACAAAATGATAATTCATACAAGTCTTCACTTGTTGGCGTCTTGCTACTAGCAACATATTTTTCTAGATAAGGGAGTGCACCTGTAAAATCATTTTTTGCAAAAAGTAGTCGACCCACCAACTGCTGTAATGGAAGTTCGTAATACTGCTCCCCCGCTTTTAGCGCAGCTAATGCAGTAGATAAAGCTTTTTCAGAACTTCCCGTAAAATAAAATATTTGTGCATTGTAAAAAGGAATGAGTTTGCTATATACAGCAGCTGCTTTAGCGATTTCAAAACACTGAAGCGCAACGGTATAATTTTTTTCTTTAAATGCAATAAAGCCATAATAATAATTGGCATCTATATAGTACATATCACCCACCGTTTGACGAACGGCATCAAGTGGTTGTTTTGCTTTTTCAAATTGACCCAAACTAAAATAAAGATAGCCTAGTATATACTTTACTTCCCCTATTTGTGCGTTTGTTAAGTTGGCAAGTTTTGCAGTTTCTAAATACATTAAACTTTGCTGTGGCTGATTGTTTCTAAAATAATAGACCCCTACATAAAAGGTCATCATTTGACGAAATGCAGGATCCACAGCAGCTTTTATAAAATCACTGGCCTGTTCTGCAATCCCTTTTTCATTTAATTGAAGCCCACTCACGAGTAAATAAAAATCAACCCTTTCTTTTACAGATCTATCATTATTATAAATTGAAGTTCGCTTGAGTTCTTTGGCCAATTGATAACTACTCACATACGCCTTGTTCGAAACAAAAGTTTGCAAATCGGTTAAACTTGCATCGATAGTATTTGGTAAAACGGGCGTTTGAGCAAGGCCCGTAAGAGCTATTACAAAAAAGCAAGCCGTTAAAATATTCGTTCGTAGTTTCATAAGTATGATACCCTTTGTTACAAAGGTTTGTGTTTCTTTCTTAATAAAAAGCGAAAACCGTTTTAAAGGTAACAATACCGTCCCGTAAGGCCCTTTCTTGAGGTCATTTGTGGAAAAACAGATAGATGACGTAAGTTTGTCAACAAAAGCAGGTAAATCTATGTACGAGCATCAAACAACCATTCGTGTTAGATACGCAGAAACCGATCAAATGGACGTGGTATATTATGGCAATTATGCCCAGTATTTTGAAGTGGGTCGTGTAGAAGCCATGCGCGCCATTGGCCTCTCCTATAAAGAAATTGAAAAAATGGGGATTCACATGCCCGTTGTTTCTATGGAAACCAAATACATAAGGCCTGCGCATTACGATGACTTATTAACCGTAAAAACAACGGTTCCAGAACTTCCACTCGAGCATCAAATAAAATTTATCACAGAAGTCTACAACGAATCGGGCAAGCTATTAACGCAAGGAAAAGTAGTGCTATATTTTATTGATGCTGCCACTGGAAAAAGGGCAACCATACCAGATAGCCTTAAAGAAAAGTTAGCGCCATTTTTTAGCGCATAATATTTTACTACTTACTGATACATGTTATACATCAGGTACTGAATTTTCCAGCCATCTTTTAATTTAACAAATTGAAAGCTATCAATTCCTTTGTGCGAAAAAACACCGTTCCGGTGAAACGTATAGGGCGCCCACGCGGTAGCTATTTCACGGTCGATATAAATTATTTCATCAAAAGAACGCTCGTCTAGCGATCCGGGTTGCTGCTTTCCAATATTTGCAATAAAATCAGTAGCTCTGCTGGTTCTTACAATCACCGAATCTTTTTGATTTTGCACAACATGCATGATAGCACCTGGCGCAAAGCAAGATTTAAGTAGCACGGTATCGGCTGTAAGCATAGCTTTAAAGGTTTGCTTGATTACTTGTAATACCGCTTCTTTTTCGGCATCGTTATTAGTTGATGTAGTCGCTGATTTTGAGGCTGTTTGCGCACTTGTTTGCGCCGACAGTTGCACTGCAAATAGGCACAAAAAACAAATCACCCAAGTAAGTTGTTTCATACATTTAATGATTAAATTTATACGCGGTAAGTATCCGCTTTCCAATTATGAATAGACTGCTTGATTTCTTTGCCCGTTAAATTTTCTGCGGCTGCTTTAACAGCAAGTGCTACAAACTCTTCATCTGCAGCAAAACGTAGCGCAACAATTTGACCAATACGTAAACTAGAAGGAAGTAATTTTCCAGTTAATGCAAAATGTCTCAAATTTTCTTCAGCTCTGATAGCTCTATCTTGTGCCTTGAGGGCAAATATGCGAACAAACGCAAATAGGAATAAAAAAATAAAGCCAGCAAGATTCAAAAGAGCGGCACTGTAAAATCCAGCTCCCTCGGCATGTGCCAAATTAACAAAGCTGCCAATCCAAAAAGCTAAAATGGCAAAAAAGGTAACGCCATGCCAACCGGCCACTAACCTACTGTGGTTGCTATAATTTTGTGTTTTCATAGGATGCAATATATTTATATTTGCCTGTTTGTGCTTACTATATTTACTTCGCACTAAATTTAAGGCCTAGCCATGGAAAAAGTGTTTGCATCCATCATTACTATTGGAGACGAATTATTGATTGGTCAAGTGATTGACACCAATAGCGCTTGGATTGCCCAGGAACTAAATAAAGCTGGCGTTACCATTAAAAACAGAGTGGCGGTTGGTGATGTTTGGGAAGATATTTGGGCTGCACTAGATGCAGAAAGTAAAAAATCCTCTATTGTGCTTTTAACCGGTGGTTTAGGCCCTACTTCTGACGATATTACAAAACCTTTATTATGTGAATATTTTGGCGGGAAAATGGTGTTAGATGCCGCAACACTTGCGCATGTAACAGACATTTTTGAGCGCATTTTAAAGCGTCCCATGATTGAGCGCAACGCCAAGCAAGCAGAAGTTCCAGATTGTTGTACCGTTTTATTAAATGAGCGCGGAACCGCGCCTGGTATGCTTTTTGAAAAAGATGGCGTATTATTTATTTCGATGCCTGGGGTTCCCCACGAAATGAAATGGATCATGGAACATCATGTAATTCCTATGATTCCAAAACGTTTTAAAACGGGCATCATCAAACACAAAACATTATTAACTGCTGGCATAGGTGAATCTTTTTTAGCAGAAATAATTAAAGAAAACGAAGCCGCCCTTCCGAGTCATATTAAACTTGCGTACCTCCCTAATTATGGTATGGTACGTTTGCGTTTAACAATCACTGGCAACCCACAAAATGAAGCCATTTTAGATCAAGAATTAGAGACCCATTTTGATCATTTAGCAACCGCAGTTAAGGATTATTTGGTGGTGAAAGAAGACATCCCAATGGCCGAAGTGGTGGGGCAATTACTTTTAAACCAGCACAAAACCCTTTCTACCGCAGAAAGTTGCACAGGTGGATATATCGCCCATTTATTAACCGCCAAAGCCGGCGCATCGGCTTTTTTTAAGGGATCTGTTGTTAGTTATGCCAATGAAATCAAAGGCGATTTACTAGACGTCTCGAAAGAAACCATGGAAACTGTAGGTGTTGTTAGCGAGGAATGTGTTAGAAAAATGGCTATTTCGGCCCGAAAACTGCTTAAAACAGACTATGCTGTGGCAGTTAGTGGCATCATGGGACCAGGAGGTGAAACCCCCGAAAAGCCCGTGGGCATGGTTTGGATGGCCGTAGCGTCGGAAAATGAAGTGCGTGCACAGGTATTCCACTTTAGATTTGACCGTAAGCGTAATATAGAATTAACCGCTAATAGCGCCCTCAATATGCTCCGCCTTTTGATTGTGGATAATAGTTAATCCAATTTTAACCGCATAGCTTACTTTTGTACTGACGATAACCCTCTATCAAGTCTATGGCAATTGTTGATTTAGTGATGCCCAAATTGGGCGAAAGTATTATGGAAGCCACCATTTTAAAATGGAACAAGCAAATTGGAGACAATATTGCTGTGGACGAAACCGTACTTGAAATTGCTACCGACAAAGTTGACACAGAGGTTCCTGCCCCTTTTGCTGGCAAACTAGTAGAAATTTGTTTTCAGGTTAATGATGTAGCGCCAATTGGAAGCGTACTTGCAAAAATTGAAGTTGCAGGTGCAAACAATATCGTTGCCAACACAAAGGTTGAAACAGCTGCTCCTTCAAATGCCGCTCCTCCTGCTACTATTAGTGAAGAAATTGAATCGATACCATTCGTTCCTGCTGCGCCAGTAAACACGACACCTCAAGAAACAGGCAATACAGAAGCTCGTTTTTACTCACCGCTTGTTTTAAACATTGCACAAAGTGAAGGCGTAAGCTTAAGTGATTTAGAAAAAATTCCCGGCACCGGTTCTGGTGGAAGGGTTTCAAAAAAAGATATTTTAAACTGGGTTGCTGCTAAAAAATCTGGAACGGCTCCAGATGTTGCCTCGGCAGCTGCCACGCAAGTTGCGACAACGCCTGTTCAGGCATCAACTTCAACGGCGCCAACGCCAACTTCATCTGTTGCGGCTTCTTCTGCTCCATCAACTACCGCTAGCAGTCCTGCAGGTGTTGTTTTAAGTGGTGTAACAGAAATTATTGAAATGGACCGTATGCGCAAACTGATTGCCAAACATATGGTAGACAGCGTACAAACAAGTCCGCACGTAACAAGTTTTTCTGAAGCAGATGTTACAAACCTAGTGCAGTGGAGAAATAACAATAAAGCCGCTTTTGAAAAAAGAGAAGGCACCAAATTAACCTTCACGCCACTCATTGTAGAATGTTTGGTGGCAGCCATGAAAAAGTTTCCGCTGATTAATTCGAGTTTAGACGGAGATAAAATAATTATCAAAAAGGATTTTAATATTGGAATGGCTACGGCTCTTCCTAATGGAAATTTAATTGTTCCCGTTATTAAAGGTGCTGATCAACTTAATTTAGTTGGCTTAAGCAAGTCTATTAATAATTTGGCGGACGCTGCAAGAAACAACAAATTAAAACCGGACGATACACAAAACGGTACATTTACATTTACCAATGTGGGCACTTTTGGAAGCCTTATGGGAACGCCTATTATCAATCAACCACAAGTAGCCATCATTGCAGTGGGCGCCATTAAAAAACGCGTAGCCGTAATTGAAACACCAAGTGGAGACAGCATGGCTATCAGACACATGATGTACCTATCACTTAGTTACGATCACCGCATTATTGATGGCAGTATTGGTGCTAGCTTCTTAACAGAAGTAGCCAACCAACTGGAAGCCTGGGATCCAAATAGACCCGTGTAAATTATTTAAGCCCCCAATCCCTGCCTTTCATCGTTGCCGGAACGCCATTTGCAATCCATGGTGCTGGCTTCTCTCCTTTTAATAAATAATCAAAGAATTGTTGTTCTCTAATTTGAATGTCTTTTCTATTTTTTCGCTCCACTAAATTGTGCGCTTCATTATTATAGTTTAACATCCAAACTTTTTTACCGAGGCGACGTAAGGCCGTGTAAAATTCAATCCCCTGATACCAAGGCACAGCATCATCAGCATCATTGGCCATAATAACAAGCGGCGTAGTCACTTTAGGTAAATGAAATAAGGGAGAATTTTCGATATATAAATTTGGCTTCTCCCATAAGGTAGCACCAATTCTACTCTGCGTTTTTTCATATTGGAACTGACGGTTCATACCAGGCCCCCAACGGATACCACCATAAGCACTTGTCATATTTACAACCGGTGCGCCAGCCCATGCTGCTGCATATAAATTGGTTCTAGTAATTAAATGTGCAATTTGATAGCCTCCCCAACTTTGACCTTGAAGTCCAATTTTTGTGCTATCAATGTATCCTTGTTTTACAACAGCACGCGTTCCACTTAAAATATAATCGTACGCACCTTGACCTGGATATCCTTTTTTATACCAGATATCAGGCACAAGTACCACATACCCTCTACTTACAAAAAATGAAATATTTAATCGAGAAGCCGTAGGTGTTGGTGCAACATAATTATACAAGGTTTGATTGTTACGTTCGTAGAAATAAACAATCATCGGATACTTTTTAGTCGCATCAAAATTTTCAGGCTTGTATAAAATACCCTCAGTTTGTTTACCGGTATAAGCTTTCCAAGTAAATAATTCTGCGGTACCCCAATTGTAGTCTTTTTGTTGCGCATTGGTAACCGCCAATGGGTTGGCAGCACCCCCATTTACACTAGAGGTAAATAAAGTAGGCGCCTGCACATAGGTTTCTTTGGTATAGAGTAACGCATCTGCATCTTTTGCTTTTTGAACCAGTGGGCTGAGTGCTACTTTTTCTTTAAATAAAACATTGAGCGCATTCGTTCCGTACACCATTGTTGCTAAACCCGCAGACTTGTCTTTTTCATCAAATAAGCGAAGTAATAATTGATCGCCTGTTTTTACAAACTTTTGATCCGGATCTGTAGCAATAAATCGGTAAGAAATTTTATTTGTTCTTCCTGATGTTAAACAAATAGATTTTTGAATACCGAGGGGATCTACCTGCCAAATATCATACTTGTCATAGAGTAAAACATACTTGTCATTTTCTGTCCAGCGCATAAGTCCGTAAGCGTTTGGATCATCAGGCACGTCGTTTTCTTCATCATAAAGCGCAGTAGTAATATCTTTTGCAATTTGAAGGGTTGCACCGGTAGTGTGGTTGTATACAAAATATTTTTTAGCAGGCTCATCGTAGTAAAGTAATAAATTACCAGACACACTAGGTTGTACATTACCAGATTTTAAATTGGCTTTAATAAGTTTTGAAGATCCGTCTAATGGATGAATGGTATACACATCATTAATGGTGTAACCCTGCCACTGCGATGCAATTCGTTTACCTTCATCGGTAGCAGCATAAAAAACAGTACCATCACCCTCATTTGTTTGTACCACATTTCTAAATGTAGAAGAACCCAGTGGCACAACAGTATTGGTAGCAAAATCATATCTAGCGGTATATGCTCTTCTTAATTCTGTTTCAGCAGATCTTAACTGCATAGGCATAATTTGATCATCGTTGTAATGCCAAACATCCACACTTACACGGTCAAACTCTGGCAAACTGGTATCTTTTAAAGGCCATATTGGAGCGGTGCCAAAAAATAGTTGTGCACCAGATTTGCTAAAACTAACCGCCTGGTTGTCACTAATGATATGTCCAGCAGGAACCCCCTTTGATGATTGACTGGCAATGGCCACCGCAGAATCTTTACCATCCGCGTAATAATACAATTGATAAAATTTACGTAGGGCTTTTGCAGCACTATCTCTTTCTGCAACAAACGCAAGTTGTTTACCTGCTTCGTCTAATCGAAATAATTTGGCGTCATTAAATTTAGTAAGAATGGTAGAAGCCTTCATGCTAGATAAATCCACTTTTACAATGGTTGCCGCAGAACCAGCTACACCATTTTTCTTGGTTTTTTTAAGTACGAGTGTTGTGCCTTTTTTATTAAAATAAAAATCACTCACCAATGAATATTTGGTGGCGGCGCCGGAATTTAAATTCATTAACACCAGCGTTGTTCCTTCTTCTACATTCTCTTCCGTTACTTTCGCAGGCGTTACAGGTGTTTGCAAAACAGACATCCCATTTACAGAAGCACTGGTTGCTTTTAAACGAATACTATCAGCTACGCGCACCAAACTATCTGCCAGCGCAAATAAAGATTTAATTTTAGCCGCTGAATCAAGTGCCGCTTTTGTTTTAGGGGCTTCGGGCTGCTCTTTATCTAACAAATAAGCCATCCATCCACCAGCATCATCTGGTAATTTAAACGATTTAAGACGCGCTATTTTATTAACGGTTTTATCGCCAAGTTTCACAACACCTAAACTATCCTTTGGCATTTCATCGGGTCTCTTCTTTTTAATTTTTGCATCACGCGTTTGGGCAAAAGTTGGCTTGATACGAAAAATAGCATACTTACTATCTTCAGATAGAACCACGCCTACCCCTCTTGGAATTACTAGTTTATAGTCCCCTTGTAAAGACTGTAGTACAAGCATCCCATCTCCCTCTTGAGGATTGATAGCATAGGCTACATACTTACCGTCATTACTAATGGCACGATCAGCAATAGACTGCCAATTATCATAGACCGTGTGGTCTAAAGGCTTTTTTTGGGCCTGAACAGCAACAGTAATTAGGAGTAACAATAAGGTAGAGAGGTAACGCATAATAAAGCATTAAATAGTTTCAAATAGAATAGCAATTTAATACGTGATTGAGCACAAATGCATAATTACCAATAGGCGTATTCTACATTTTATACCCATAAATGAACAAAAAGAGGGTTCGTCGGTAAAAAGCAAATGACAGACCCCTAATTTTCTTTAACTTTCTCGCACAAACCTTTTCTATGGAAAAAATAATACTTTCTTTGGCCCTTGCATGCGCTGGTTTAATTGGCGCAAATGCTCAAAAAGCAACCGTTCAAAAACTTTGGGCTACCGATACCATTTTAAAAGTACCAGAATCGGTACTAGTAGATGACAAAGAAAATTGCCTTTGGGTTTCCAATATTGATGGCGCATCAAATGGTAAAGATGGCAAAGGAAGTATTAGTAAGTTATCAAAAACAGGCACACCTATAAATTTGGAATGGGTTACCGGATTAAACGCACCAAAAGGCATGGCCAAGTACAAGCAAGAACTCTATGTTGCAGATTTAACGGAGCTAGTAGTTATTGATATTAAAAAAGGCGTTATTAAAAATAAAATTGCCATTGAAGGATCCGTTTTTTTAAATGATGTTACCGTAAATAATAATGGCGCTGTATTTGTATCCGATAGCAGAACCGGAAAAGTGCACCGATATGAAAACAACCAAGTAACCATAGAAGTTGAAAATCTGCAAGGGCCCAATGGACTTTTGAGCATCGAAGATCAACTCCTTATATTAGATAGAGGGTCATTATTATCTGTAACACCTGGTGGTGCCATTTCTAAAATAATGGATGGCATGGACCCAAGTACCGATGGTATCGAAAGAGTAGCACCCAATCAGTACCTGGTTAGTTGCTGGAATGGCATTGTGTATTATGTAGTAGCAGGTGCTCAAAAAGTAACTTTATTTGATACGAGATCAGAAAAAATAAACAGTGCAGATATTGGCTACGACGCAAAAAAGAAAATCATTTATGTCCCTACCTTTTTAAAAAATTCGGTAGTGGCTTACCAATTGCAAATTCAATAAGCAAAGAGCAGCATGCGATTTAAATATATTTTTAGTGTAATCGCGTTTGGCTTTTTTTGCGCGGCCACGGCCGCGCAAAAATCTTTGGTGCAGCGTGCAAAAAATGTACTCATCATTTATTCGGACGATCAAAGTTTTGCCACCATACATGCACTGGGCAACAAGCAAATCAAAACACCCAACCTAGATAAACTGGTAGCGAGGGGCCTTACTTTTACGCAGGCCCACGTGATGGGTGGACACCAAGGTGCGGTTTGTATTCCAAGCCGTGTCATGCTATTAACGGGCAGGTATGTAAACAGGCTCCCTGGCGATGGCGGTAAAATTCCGGATAGTTTAACCGGGCTACCAGAAGTATTACAACAAAAAGGCTACACTACTTTTCATACTGGTAAATGGCATTCTGATAAAGCTTCACATCACCGTTTCTTTAATGATGGTGGACATATATTTTTTGGAGGCATGCACTTCGAAAATAATGGTGGTCAGTTTCATCCAACAGTAAATAATTTTGACCCTACAGGTGTATACGACCCAAAAAATAGTTGGAAGAGCGATACTTTTAGTACCGAACTTTATGCGACTACTGCCATTCAGTTTTTGAGCAGCAAAAAAGCAAAAGAGCAGCCGTTTTTTTGTTATGTAGCACTAACATCACCACACGATCCCCGAACCCCTCCTACCAAATATGACGCTTGGTACAATCCTGACACCATAAACCTGCCACCTAATTTTTTACCGAACCATCCTTTTGACAATGGTGATTTAGCGGTTAGAGATGAAATGCTACTTCCCCATCCCCGAACCCCAGAAGCTGTTAAAAAAGAAATTGCACATTACTATGGCATGGTGTCGGAACTAGATGCACAACTAGGCCTTATTCTTGCGGCACTTGACGCATCGGGCTTAGCAAGTGAAACACTGATTGTTTTTGCTGGCGACAATGGACTAGCCGTTGGACAGCACGGGTTATTAGGCAAACAAAATTTATACGAACATAGTATTCGCGTACCCCTTATAATGGCAGGGCCTGGTATCCCTGTCAACAAAAAAAATAATGGATTTACCTATTTGAGTGATATCAACCCCACTATTTACGAATACCTTAATATCCAAAAGCCAATTAGTGTAGAAGCAGTTAGCTTAATGCCAGCTATTAAAAATCCGGGGGCAAATATCAGAACACAAATGTATAATGTTTACGGACATTGGAGCAGGAGCATAAAAACCTCAGATGGTTTTAAACTCATTGTTTACAATGTTAAGGGCGTTCTTACCACACAGCTATTTGATTTACATAAAGACCCTTACGAAACCAATAACTTGGCAGCAAACCCTGGCATGCAAGCAAAAATTGCTCGTATGCGCGCAGCACTAAAAAAAGAAATGCTAGAAAAGCATGATAATTTAAATATTGATTTACCAGACTGGGGCCGATTACCCAACCAAAAAAGTTTTGGTAGCTAATACATATATTCTATGAAAAAACAATTTGCATTTTTATGTTTCGCAATACTCGTTTGCAGTAGTGTATTACAAGCTCAAAAAAGCAGCAGCAAGCCGCCCAATATTATTGTCATTTTTTCGGACGACCATACCCAGCAAACCATTAGTGCATATGGTAAAAGCCTCATGCAAACGCCTAATATTGACCGTATTGCCAAAGAAGGTATGATTGCAAAAAATGCTTTCGTAACCAACTCTATTTGCGCACCCAGCAGGGCTGTTTTGTTAACCGGAAAATACAACCACATCAACGGTTTAAAAGACAATGGCCCGCGTAGGTTTTTTGATGGCAATCAGCAGCAGGTTCAAAAACTGCTAAAACAAAAAGAGTATCAAACTGCCTGGATTGGCAAATGGCATTTACAAACCCTCCCATCTGGCTTTGACTTTTTTAGAATACTTCCAGACCAGGGCCAATACTTTCAACCGAATTTTATTAATATACCAAACGATACTGCGTCGTACAAGGGCTATACCACTAATTTAATTACCGAATTTTCTACGAGCTGGTTAGATAAAAGAGATACAAGCAAACCTTTCTTTTTAGTAGTGGGTGAAAAAGCTACACACCGCAACTGGATGCCTGACGTAGAAGACCTTGGCGCTTTTGACAATATTGATTTTCCATATCCAGCCAACTTTAACGACAATTACAATGGTCGTGAAGCAGCACGCCTACAAGATATGACTGTCGACAAAACCATGGTGCTGCAAGACGATTTAAAAATTAATGTTAACTGGGACAAAGTAGGGCCTGGTATGTTTGCTAGACTCGACCCTACACAAAAAGCTGCGTACAAAAAATATTACACTGAAATTTCCAAACAGTACGAAGCGGTAAAAAATGATAGTGCTGCCCTACTCAAATTTAAATTTGAAAGATACCTCAAAGATTATCTGGCCACAGCAAAATCGCTTGATAGAGGTATTGGAAAAATACTGGACTATTTAGCGGCTAATAAATTAGATGAAAACACAGTTGTTATTTACGCATCTGATCAGGGCTTTTACATGGGTGAACACGGATGGTTTGACAAAAGATTTATGTATGAAGAAAGTTTAAGAACCCCTTTTGTTATGCGTTATCCAGGTCAAATTAAACCTGGTACAACACTGCAAGAAATGATTGTCAATATAGATTTTGCTCCCACTATTTTAAATATTGCTGGCATTCAAACGCCTTCTGATATGCAAGGAAAAAGCTTTTTACCGCTAGTAGCAAAAGGAACTCCGGCTGCTAAAAAATCATTTGCTGCAACATGGCGTAGTTCTATGTACTACCACTATTACGAGTATCCACAGCCGCACCATGTAGCGCCGCATTTTGGTGTGCGTACCACTAGGTATAAGCTCATACGCTTTTATGGACCACACAACAATTGGGAACTATTTGATTTGCAAAAAGACCCTTCAGAAATGAATAACCTCATTAATGACCCTTCGTACGCAACAACAATTGTTTCGCTAAAAAAAGAATTAAAAGATTTGATGGAACACTATCAAGACTTTGAGGCCCTTACTACTTGGAAAACCACCGAAACCACAATACAAGAAATGCCTAAATAAAAACTAGGCCCTAATTGTTTGTTTTCTTGGTAGACCAAAAAAGCAAGTAAAATTCCATAAACAGGTTCTAAATTGAGCGTTAGGTTTTGCGTAAATGCAGATACTTTTTTAAGTGCTTGGAGTATTAAATCCATGGCTACAACGGTACACAGCCAACTTAAAATGAGTAGCCATCCTATATCAGACAATGAAGGAAATACCTTTGCTACATTAAAATAATTCAGGTAAAATGGCATGAGTAGGGTTAATAAAAAAAGCCCGCCCGTTAATTCATATACCATCATCATTTGCGCAGGCTGCTTATCCACTTCTTTTTTATTAAAAACCGAAAATATAGAAGCAAGAATGGCAGACACAATGCCAAGTCCTATACCAAGCCTGTAACGCGCATCAAATTTGAATATTAAAATAATACCCAGCAAACTGAGTGCCCCAAGTGCTACTTCGGGCCATTTGATTTTAACTTTTAAAATAATGGGCTCTAATAAGGCGGTAAATATGCCAGCTCCTGCAACACAAACAAGTCCAATAGAAACATTGGCCATTTTTATACTACCATAAAAAAATACCCAGTGAAGTGCAATGAGCATACCAATGCCAAATAATTTTTTTACCTGTGCAAAAGGTAAGTTTTGCCATTTTTTGCTAAATACTAAAATCGCGAGCAAAGTCACTACGGTAATGGCCATTCGGTACCAGACCAATAAGCCCTCATTTAATTCAATGAGTACACCTAGTATGCCAGTAAAGCCAGCCAAAAAAACAGATGCATGAAGTTGAAGTAAGGCTTTTCTCACAGTTATTTTTTTCGAAGCCTATCTGTATAGTGGTGAATTAAACTCTCCCACTGCATTTTTAAAACGCCTAAAACGCCTTCTTTAATAATACCTTTACTCATTTTGCTCTGACCAATTTTACGGTCAACAAAAGTGATGGGCACTTCAATAATTTTAAATCCTAATTTCCAGGCACTAAATTTCATTTCAATTTGAAATGCATAGCCCACAAATTTTATTTCGTCTAAATTAATAGTCTCCAATACTTTTCTTTTGTAACAAACAAAACCTGCTGTTGGATCGTTAACCGGTAACCAAGTAATGAGTTTAGTATAAAATGCACCACCCTTACTGTAAATGTGTCTGTCTAAAGGCCAGTTTTCGGTACGACCACCCTTCACATATCTACTACCCACCGCAAAATCGGCGCCAATAATATTACACGCAGCATACAACCTCTCTAAATCGGAAGGACTATGCGAAAAGTCGGCATCCATTTCAAAAATATATTGATAGCCTTTTGCAAGTGCCCATTTAAATCCATGGATATACGCTGTACCAAGTCCTAATTTACCAGAACGCTTTTCAATAAATAATTGCCCCTCATTTACTTTCATTAAATCCTCCACAATAGCAGCCGTTCCATCCGGAGATCCGTCATCAATAATCAAAATATGATACCCTGCTTGCAAATCAAATACAGCAGCAATGATAGCCGCAATATTTTCGCGCTCGTTGTAAGTTGGTATAATAACTAGTTTTTCCAATTTCCAGGGGGTATGAATAGAGGCTAAAATACAAATAGTAACGGATTTATATATCAGAAAGGCCGATTAGTTATACAAAACGGCATTAAATCCGGTAAAATACTACCTACAAAGGCTAAAATAGCTAGTTTAAGCTTTTGTAACGAGTGTTCTATTTAAAATCTCGGTGAGTTTTTGCTTGGTATTCATGGCAAAATCACCTTTCATCATCCAGTCGTAATATTGGGGCTCTTCTTTTAAAACCTGAGTAACGGGCTTTCCTTTGTGCTTCCCAAAATTAAATATTTCGATGCCGTTCACTTTTATAAAACGGCGGGCAAAATCTACAATATCTTCTTCGCCAGTAATTTTTAAAATGCTTTCTACGGTATCTCCTAATTGCGGATATCTATCAAGTTGCGCTTCCAACACTTCCCATGTTGCTGTCGCATCGGCTTCTGCTCCATGTGCCCCTTCTAATACTTTAGAACAATAAAATTTATACGCAGCACTTAAGGTACGCTGCTCCATCATGTGAAATACTTTTTGAACATCCACCAGTTTTATTCCGTCGATAGAAAATTCGATGCCCGCTCTTAAAAATTCTTCGATGAGCATGGGTATATCAAAACGGTTGCTATTATAACCACCCAAATCACAATTTTCTAAAAACTGCTTAATTTCGTTGGCAATTTGCTTAAAGGTTGATGCATCCTTTACCATCTCATCAGAAATACCATGCACCGCAGATGCTCCTGCTGGAATTGGCATAAGTGGATTCACTAATTTCCTTTTAATAACTTTACTGCCGTCCGGACTAATTTTGACAATTGCAATTTCTACAATTCTGTCTGTACTTACTGTAACGCCCGTAGTTTCTAAATCAATAAATGCGATGGGTCTAGATAATTGCAATTTCATAATCGTTGTTAAATTAAAGTTGGAGCAAAGGAAGGTAAATCAATTCCATCATAATTTCCACTACTCATCAATACTAAATTGGCGTTGGAATAATCTTGTGTACGAAGCCACTGTTCTAATTCGTTTTTATCCGTCATTACCAATAATCCGTTTTTATCAAACCCTTCTATCACATAGCTTTCAGGAAGTTCAGGAAGGCCTTTAATTTGCAGCGCATGTTTCGAATAAAAAACAACAGCGGTATCTGTTTTTTCTAGTGCTCCTTTATACTGATGCATAAATTCTTTATTGAGGCTACTGTAAGTATGTAGCTCTAACACACCAATTAATTTTCTGGATGGAAACTGTTGTTTTACTGCTTCAATGGTAGCAATTACTTTACTAGGCGCATGCGCAAAATCTCTGTAAATATTGCAATGCGCATTACTTGCCAACAGCTCGAGTCTTTTAGATGCACCCGTAAAATTAGCCATAGCATATACAAAATCTTTAGCAGCAATGCCTAGTTCGGCACAAGCATAATAAGCCGCTTGCATATTAAGTAAGTTATGATCACCAAAAACACTTAGTGGGCCTGCTGCCCCATCTAATGTAACATAAGTTTGACCATTTGTAATTTGATGCGCAGGCACTTTGTACGGAATGTATCTGATATTGTCTCGTTTATTTGAAAGCACCAAATTGTTGAGCACTTCATCCGTTTCGTTATAAATGAGCACGCCACCCGCTTCAATTTTATTCATGAATATCACAAACTGTTCTAAATAAAATTCGAAAGTTGGAAATACATTGATATGATCCCAGGCAATTCCTGTTAAAATAGCAACATGCGGAAATAAAAAGTGAAACTTAGGTTGCCTGAGGAGCGCACTTGCCAAATATTCATCCCCCTCACAAACGATGGTTGGGGCATTTGTAACTTTTACTGACTGATCAAATCCTGCAAGTTTTGCGCCCACTAAATAATCAAAGTCTTGACGGCATGTTTTGAGTACATGCATAATCATACTGGTAGTAGTGGTTTTACCATGGCTTCCACCCACAACTACCCTCTTTTTTTGCTGGCTTTCGTGGAAAATATACTCAGGAAAAGAATAGATGGATAAGCCCAGTTCCTGCGCTTTTATGAGTTCTGGATTGTCGGCCTTAGCGTGCATCCCCAAAATAACGGCGTCCAAATCCGCGGAAATTAGGTCCGGCTGCCAACCAAAAGTACTGGGTAACAAGCCTTTATCTCTCAAATGAGTGAGTGCGGGCTCAAAAATCTCGTCGTCAGTGCCTGTAACCTGGTAACCTTTGCCTAATAAAGCAATAGCCAATTGATGCATTACACTCCCTCCAATAGATATAAAATGAACCTTCATACTAAAAAATTAAACTTTTCGTTTATATATTTAACAGTTCTCTATATCCAGGTAAGCCTTATTTGAAACCAAATAAGTATCTTTGAGGTACAGAGCACAGAAACAAAACGCTTAACCTATCCTTTTAGTATGAAAAAGACCACCGCACTTCTTTTTTTATTGTTAGCCGGCGCCACTTTTATGGTTTCTTGTAATGCCTCTAAAAGTAGAGGCTGCCCTACTACCAATCCACGTTATTTTAGACCATAATATTTAGACCTTTTCGATTTAAGTATTTACGCCCCTAATTATGGATTGGAAAACCCTAACGTCTATCGATGAACTCGAGGCCATTGCCACCAAATCATTAAATACACCCCAAGTACTTTTTAAACATAGTACCCGTTGTAGCATTAGCTCCATGGCACTTAATAGATTAGAAAGTAGCACCCCTCCAGCCGGTGTGGATTTTTATTTACTCGACTTATTACAACACAGAAATATTTCCGCAGCAATTGCTGAAAAATTTAAAGTACACCACGAATCTCCACAAGTACTTGTTATCATTAATGGCGATTGTACTTACGACGAAAGCCATATGGGTATTTCTATGGATGAAATTGCGGAGCAAACAGCCTAATTATTTGCAGAACAAATTTCTTAACAATTCTCAATTACCACTGCGGTAGCGCCCCCACCTCCATTACATATTCCAGCAGCGCCATATTTTCCAGCCCTGTCTTTTAATGCATGAATCAGCGTTACTACAATTCTTGCGCCACTACATCCAAGCGGATGCCCCATCGATACAGCACCACCTTTAATATTTACTTTTGCAGGGTCTAATTGCATGATTTGCGTATTGGCAAGACCAACTACCGAAAAAGCTTCATTGAGTTCTATGCAATCTAAATCTGCAGTGGTGATGCCTGCTTTATCCACCGCTTTTGGAACGGCTAGTGCAGGTGCTGTTGTGAACCACTCAGGTGCCTGCTCAGCGTCGGCATAACTTTTTAAAATAGCAATAGGTTTAATGCCCAGTGCTTCAGCTTTTTCTTGACTCATTAGTACAACAGCCGCAGCACCATCATTCATGGTAGAAGCGTTTGCTGCCGTTATGGTTCCGTCTTTTATAAATGCAGGTCTTAGTCCTGATATTTTTTCAAACTTTACATTAAATGGTTCTTCATCTTTTGCAAATAATATGGGTTCGCCATTTCTTTGCGGGACAGGCACTGGAACAATTTCTGCATCAAATGCGCCCGATTCCCAAGCAGCCCTACTTTTTGTATAACTCGCTACCGCAAATGCATCCTGATCTTCTCTGGTAAAATTATATTTGCTCGCACACAATTCCGCTGCATTACCCATTGCATAATTATGGTACACATCTGTTAAACCATCTTTAGCAAGCCCATCGGCTAAAGTAGTATCACCATACTTATTACCCCACCTCATTGCACCTGCATAAAACGGAACGCTACTCATATTTTCCATACCACCTGCCACTACAACAGAGGCGTCACCTAATAAAATAGCTTGTGCACCTTGTGCAATAGCTTTCATACCACTCGCACAAACTTTATTTATGGTCGTACAAATAACGGTATCCGGAAGGCCTGCAAATTTTGCTGCCTGACGCGCAGGAGCCTGACCCAAATTAGCTTGCAGCACACAACCCATTAATACTTCATCCACGTCGGTTCCATTAATGCCTGCACGCTCAACCGCTGCCTGTATTGCAGTAGCGCCAAGTTTTGTAGCAGAAATATCTTTAAGAGAGCCACCAAAACTTCCAATCGGTGTTCTAACGGCAG
>JBIISK010000034.1:0-25181 GCA_044341045.1 Sediminibacterium sp.
AATTCTTTTTGAGCTTGTAAGGCATCTTTTTCTGAAAACGGATCTTTCTTACAAGACGTAACGAAAAGTACCGCACCTAAAAGGACAAAAAGCATGAAATTTGCTGTGTTCTTTAACATAACAGTTGTTTTAATTTTAAATTAATGGAAATTTTTACTTTTTATTTTTTGATCTAAAAGTTATTTTCTTAAGAGAATACGTGTATCCTAAAGCAATTCTTACATTGTTGGTACGAATGTTACCTCTAAATAATGGATTGCCAGTCATATAAGATTGTCCAAAACGAACAGGCGTGATACCGTTTGAGAACCTGAAGTCCATGATAATTGAACCTCTTTTGTTAACACTGTAGTTTAAAGATAAACCAGCGTTAAGGTTAACCCACTGTGGTTCAAAGTAATCAATGAATTGTCTGTTTGTGATGGTATTCATTACAGGAAGAGAAGCTGATGTACCAGTTGGAGGAAGTAGGTAACCAGTTTTTTCATATTTCTCCCACTCGTTAAACACAAATGAAATAGATGGACCAGCATAAACACTGATATTCATTTTATCAAATGGACCAAATGAATATTTAGGAGCTATACCAAATTCCATGTTGTGTAAATAATAGCTACTCAATTTAGAGTTAGCGAAAGTGATAGTTGGATCAAATCCAAGATTTCTATCATCGCGGAAAGTAAGCAACTTACCACCTGATGCAGCAATATTAGCATCAAATTGTAAACCCCAATGCTTGTTAAAACTGTAAGCAGCTCTAGCATTAACTACATAACCTATATTATTAGAACGAAGCGGTTGCTCATCCGTAAAATAGTTATTTGATACTCCCCCAAGCAAAGACAAAGTAATTTTGCGGGTTGTGTCGGTCTGAGCTTTAACAGAGACAGATATCAATAAAAGAAAAAAAGTAAGAAGCGAGAGTATTTTTTTCATGTATAATTTTTTGAACTAGAAGAGTTATTTCTGCAAATTGACCGCTATTTTAACAAAATAAGTTGCACTTTTTTGACAAAAACACTAACTTTTTCGACATAATTAGATAATTGCTTGGTTTCGTTTCACAATACTGGGAGAATAGCCGTAAAAACTTCTAAAACATTTGCTGAAATAGGCTACTGAATTAAAACCAGATTGATATGCAATGTCTTTAATTGATATTTGTCCAGTTTTTAATAATTGCAAAGATTTTTCAAGGCGCTTTGACATAATGTACCTTACAGGCGTCATCTTATATGTTTTTTTTACAGCTCGTTCAAAAGTTCGTTGGCTTAAGTTCAACACTTTAGCAATGCTGTTAATGTCAATTTCAATATCATCCTTAATTTGCTCTTCAATTAATTGCTCGAACTTTTTTAATTTTTTTACCTCTTCAGAATGTAGGGTTTCATTTATCGCTGAAAAGTGATGACCAAGCACTTTATTACTTAATGATTTTTTATAATTTATAAGATTATTAACTTTATGAAGTAGTATATTTTTATTTGTAGTATATACGTGAAAATCGTGCGCCCCGCTCTTTAACGTATGTAGGATTGTCTCCTCGCAAAACTCTTTTATGAGACTTAGGATAATAACAGACCCGTATTTATCGGATTTTTTTAATTCTTGAATGAAGTCTAAATGAGTTTCTTTTTTGCCAGGTTGAACAGCAATCATGATTATATCAGGCGTAAAATCATTTAAAATGCAAAAGACTTCTTCTGCATTATTGCCTTCATAAACGTTGTAGTCGTTTATAAACACCCCCTTAATAGTATTGCGCCTAGTTGAGCTAGGATCAAAAACGAGAACACTGTTTTTCATTGTACGATTGTTAGCAACCGGGGGGATTACTAACGTAAATATACTGATGCTTGCTTTAAATTAACTGTAACATCATATTATCGGGAATATATATTTGCTCGATTTAAAATGTATGACATAAATAATTGAATATTAATTGTTTATAAATTAAACATATGCTATTTATATAAAAAATAAGCCGTTAAAATCAGAGATTTGAGGGAAATAAACGGAGAACACTTCCTCAGCCGCTTATTTACAGCTATACTCAAAGCGTGTAGTACCCAAAAATAAACCGATTCCTTGTTGATTGTCTCCTTCGGTAGTTACTTGTAAAACATATTGATCAGAACTTACTATATAGCCCTTATAACTAGTAAGCCAAGTATCCATAAGATTTCCATTATTAGCGTCATATACTTTTGTGGTAATTTGCTTTACGGGATTCATTGCTTTTTTCCCAAATGAAAAACCTTGAATTAATTTATAATTTTCAAAAGCATCGCTATACAGATAGATCCATGGTTTGATTCTAATTGAAAGGTCGTATTGGTAGTCTGTTTGCATAATCTTTGTAACGCCATTACCTGCCAGTAATTCAGATTTAACTAGATTATTGCCATCATAACTATAATTGGTGATATAATCAGGTGATGTAATTTGATTATAATAAATCAATTTCCTTGTTAGTTTACCTGATAAATCATAATTATACTCATATAATATATCATCCCAAGTAGTATCACTTATTTTCTCTTTAACAAAGTACTTTATAATATTATTTGTTTGAGGATTTTTTAGCATCCATGAATTGGCATTTATTTTAATCGTATCGCCAATATAGTAGAAATCTGTTTTGAAATCAATAGTGTTTGTTGTACTATCAAAATAATCCATTGAGAGCACTTTGTTACTTGTGTCCCTTTTGAAGTTTAATCTGTTGAATAAATTACTTCCATTTATTTGCTTTATTACAACTAGTTCGCATATACTGTTAGGATTTTTTGCAATTATTTGGGAGACAATTTTATTTTCCAGATTATTTAAATCATCTTTTTTATCGCAAGCAATTGCGATAAACATTATGCAACAAAATATAAAATAATTCCTCATACTAAAGTCCAATTATCTGTACAGTTTTAAATTGATACCCATTTAATTTAACTTGAATTGTATATGTACCCTTATTTAATTTAATATTAAATGGTATCCTTATATTACTGTCATTAAATATAAATTGAGTTTGATTAACCCTTGATATACCTCTGCTATCAACAATAGTAATTTGTACAAATCCACTATACTTTTTTTCTAGTTTAAGTTGTAAGAAAAATAGTGAAGTTGTTGGATTAGGATAAACAGAAAGCGAGTAGTCTTTTAATTGGGATGAAACAGGTGCTAATTGTACAATAAAATCTTTAGATCTAGACCAGCAAAGTTTATCAATACTGGTTTCCACGCGATAAAATCCTTTTGATTGAATACGATAAGTATTATTTGAAAAATTGGGTTGTAACGCATTATTCATAAACCACTTGTATTGGAGTGATTGTGAACTAATCAAATCATCTGAAACTCTAGTTATTGATGGTATAGGTGTATTATTTTTTGTAGCTAAAACAAAGTTTGATGAATCAGAATAACAATACTTATTTGTTAATCCAATTCTTTTGGCTCCAAACACATAGATTTTACTATTGTTTCGTGTTAAAATACTTTGAGTAGTGTCTCCGCTACTCCAAAGATATTTATCAAAACCTTCCGTAGCTCTCAATCTTAACGTATCATAAAAACACAATAGAGTGTCTTTAATCAAAGTGTTTATAAAAGGAGTGGCGGTTTTTATTTGGTAAGAAATCTTTACTTTTTTACTTGTATCAAATTTTGCTATTCCATCAGATCCTACAAATTTATATGAACCCTCTTTTTCAACAATTAAACTATCGGTGTTGTAATTTAGAATTAATGTGTCATTTCTAAACCATTGATAACTAAAACACCTACCCGCTCTAAGAATAAGCTTTTCATTAGCACATAATATAGTATCAAGTTTAACATTCAATGATGCATCTACTTTGAACATCAATGGTTGTTGAAAGCCTATCACAAAACTATTTTGTAAATTCTCGTGAGAACCTGAAGCTGTTTGACCTGCTGTTAACTTCAAGTTATTGGAAGTGCTTCCATAAAATGATATTACATTTCTTCTTATTCCTTGCGCTCCAATATTAGAACTAATGACAAGTAATAGAAATAAAAGTATATTTAGCTTGCAAATTCTCATTTTAATAATATTTGATTAATAGGCAGGGCAAGCTATAGAGGTTCTAACAAAGTTTCCTGTATTATCAACAGTCACTCTCCAACAACTTCCATTTGGTGCGGTTAATATTATACCTTTGGTTGCATCTGATATATAAACATCGCCATTTTGAACTTCTAATTTAGCTTTCGGAGGACCAGATACAAAGTTACCTATACCCACTTTTCCGTTGTCCATTATTACCATTCTTTGTGTAGGAGGGTCATATCCAGCCATATTTGAACCAGTAACAAAATGAATATTACCGGTATAAACTTTAGACATTCCTTGTAAAACTAAATCGCCATAATGGCCATAAAAATATCTAGAATAAATTAATGGAGAACTATATCCTGTATCATATCTATTAATATGATCATTAGCATTTTCATCTACAAAATTTATTCGATTTAATATTGAAAGGCTGTCTATATCTGCATTGAAACGAATTTTTTTATTTGCAAAATCACCATATATCAAAGGGGTTGCACTTGCTCTATTGTCAACAATTAATTTATCATTTACAGTAGAAAAAATCGGATTATTACCCGATTGGTTACCTAAAAACACATTGTAACGACCTGTTGTATTGGCTGATCCAGCTCCAAATCCCAATGCAGTATTATTATATCCGGTTGTGTTTAAATTTAATGCGCCTCTACCTATTGCTATGTTTTCAAATCCAGTTGTGTTCCTAAACAAAGAAGTATTACCTACACCTATATTATTATACCCTGTTGTATTATTTAACATTGCGTCTTTTCCTAAAGCCAAATTGAAACTTCCTGTTGTATTTGCACCCAATGCACCAGTTGATAAACCAATATTATAACCACCCGTTGTATTATTTGATAAAGCGCCAAGGCCGATAGCCACGTTTACAATTCCTGTAGTATTTAAGGATAGAGCATTGGTTCCAATTGCAACGTTTTGACCGCCAGTTGTATTTAAATTTAACGAGCCTCTACCCATTGCTATGTTTTCAGCTCCAGTTGTATTTTTATACAAAGAAGCATAACCAATTCCGATATTATTATATCCTGTTGTATTAGAACGCAATGCTTCTGGAGCAATTGCAACATTCTCAGATCCTGAAGTATTTGCTTGTAAAGTAAAATTTCCTAAACCAATATTTGATTTTCCAGATATGTTTTCAGCCATTGAGTATGCCCCAATAGAAGTATTATCTACTCCAGAAGTATCTTTATTCAAAGCCAAATAACCAATTGCAATGTTTTTATCGCCATCAGATTGTTGTTTGTTTACATGACTTGCGTATGCAGATGTACCGATTGCAATATTTTTTCCGCCAGTTTTGTTTGCATATAATGCACCTGATCCAATTGCAACATTATCTTCTCCAGTTGTAGTCTGATTTAATGCACTTGCACCAAGAGCAGTATTATTATTGAAAATAACATTTTGACCCGCATTATAGCCAATAATCACATTATTAGACGCTCCCTCTTTAGCATTTATCATACTAGCATAACCAATTCCGACATTATTTGATCCAGTAACTAGTGAACGCATAACATGCTGACCAAGTGCCGTATTCCAATATGATTTTGTTGCATTTTGCATTGTTTCTGAACCTACGGCTGTATTTCCATTTCCTGTAGAATTCATCAAAGAATTACCACCAATTGCAAGATTTTGACTTCCTTGCCCACCACCACCAACTATCATTTTTGCTAAGGTATTTACTCCGATAGCAATATTATTTGAACCAGAATCAAGTAAGCTAAGTGAATTATTTCCTAAAGCAATATTATTAATACCGTTTCCGTTTTTATTATTCCGTAAACTTGAATTTCCTATTGCAATATTTCCTTTTGAATCTACCATTGATGCACTAGAACTTGCTAGGGCTCCATTTCTACTAGTTAATCTCCAAGTATCATAAGCGTATGTAAAAATTGCATAATCCCCCGTACGCAGTGTTAAATCCTCAACTAAATCAGTATTCGCCTTTAAAATTTTGAATGCAAAAGTAGATCTACAATTAAACAACAAAGTTGAATTAAGTCTTTTTACTAAATTAGAATTGCTAGAATTTGGTAATGGCAGTCTAACAGCCGGATTCCAGAAGCCATCAGCTGATTCAAAAAAATCAACGTCATCTGCAATTAACAAGGTATCTAATGAATTTGTGCCATTTTTAAAAACTTTACTAGATGATCCTTTTACAGTTCCAGTCACTTCTAAATCTCCATTTATGGTTAATTTTTTTCTATCAAATTCTCCATAGATTAACGGGCTAAGCGAACTATCATTCTGTATCACCAATTTATTACTGACATTACTAAAACTTGAATTATTTCCTGCATCATTTCCTATAAAAATATTTTTATTACCGATCGTTGATTTCGCCCCAGCATTATAACCTATTGCTGTATTTTGCCTGCCAGTTGTGTTTGCGCCTAGTACATTATTGCCTATACCAGTATTATTAGAGCCTGTAGAATTTTTCAATAATGACATTGAGCCTATAGCTGTATTATACAAACCTCTAGAATACTTCAGTGAACTATCACCAACTGCAACATTTCCTGTTGTAGTTATTGGCTTTGGATTTAATAGCGCACTCGCTCCAACTTTTGTATTAGCGTAAGAATCCATAAAGGTTTCAGTTTCACCATTAATTTTTCCAGTCACCGTCAAATCCCCATTTATAGTTACTCTTTTATTATCAAATTCGCCATAAATCAAAGCCTTGCTAGAAGTATCATTTTGAATAACCAATTTATTACTAATGTTTTTTAGTAACGGAGAATTACCAGCGTCTTTACCAATGAAAATATTATTATGGCCACTATCTAGTGCACTTCCTGATCGATAACCAATGGCAGTATTTCCACTACCAGCTTTGGTAAAGCCTAAAGACCAATCACCTACAGCAGTGTTAAATGAACTTGTGTCATTCTGCAATGCAACAATTCCTACAGCCGTATTAGACACGCCATTGGCATTATAAAATAATGTACCATAACCAAGAGCAGCGTTTCTTGAAGCAGTTTTATTGGAATATGCAGCCAATCTACCAATTGCAGTATTGAAACTACCAGTGGTATTTAAACCCATACTGTGTTGTCCAACAGAAGTATTTTCATCGCCTGTAGTATTTATATTTAATGCACTCCAACCAATAGCTGTATTAAATTTTCCAGTATTGTTCATTGATAAAGCCGATGCACCAATAGCTGTATTATAAAATCCAGTTGTATTTTGAAATAAAGATCTAAAACCAACAGCTGTATTTTGATTACCAGTTGTATTCAAATACATTGAATTAAATCCAATTGCTGTATTTTGATTACCAGTTGTATTTGCATACAGCGAGCTATTCCCAAATGCATTGTTGAACACGCCAGTTGTATTAAAATAAAGTGCGTTAACCCCTACAGCAATATTTGAACCTCCAGTTGTATTTTTCATTAATGCGCCTGTACCTACTGCTGTGTTATTTGAACCTGAAGTATTACTATTAAGTGAATAATTACCTACTGTGGTATTTAATCGACCAGTTGTATTTTTATTTTGAGAAGCATATCCAACTGCTACATTATCAATACCAGTTGTATTATTTATTAATGCACTATCACTAACTCTTAAATTACGTTTAACAGTATCTAACTTAAAATATTTTATATCTGCATTATTCGCATATAAAGCAAATGGAACTGACAATAATTGAGCAAATCCACTAGTAACATATTGACTGTTGTTATTTATGTCTATTTCTGTTTTTAAAAATAATTTGCCTTTTCCCCAAGGAATCAAGTCAAAATTTCCAATGATTTTAGTTCCTGTACCCAACGAAACAGTAAACTGGCCATATTTATCAGTCTTGGTAATAATTAATTCTTGATATGCCGAGTTTACTCCTACACTATCTGTAGTAATAGTAAACCTAAGAGACACTGGCTTAGAAGCAACAATATAGCCAGCGGTGTCAATTGCAATACCTTGAAAACTAAACGCTTTTGGCGCTTGGGCTTTTGCACTTAAATTAAAGATAATCAACAAAAAAATGTATATTATTTTTTTCATATATAATTGATTTATAAATATTTGCTAGATTAATATTTAAAATTAGTTAATATATCCGATAATGATAGAAATTTATTTAATATGATAACTTGACTTTGTTACATTGATAGAGTTTCTTTATTATAGCACAACCATATAGTTTCTATTTTCAAAACCTTGTTTGATCAATCAAATTCAAATGAACCAATACGTTACTCAATATATTTCAAGTGCAAAACTTTGGAAAGATGAGCTACAAGCTATTCGTGAAATTTTATTAGAAACAGAGCTCGTCGAAGAATTTAAATGGGCTTCCCCTTGTTACACACACAACAATAAAAACATTGTTATTCTTGCTCCGTTTAAAGAATATTTTGCTTTGGGTTTTTTTAATGGTGCTCATTTAACGGACCCGAAGGGTTTATTGATTAAACCAGGTGAGCACACAAGATTTGGAAGACAGTTAAGGCTAGAAAATGTTCAAGACATTATCAAGAAAAAGAGCTTTATTAAAAAAATCATTAAAGAATCTATTTTAACAGAAGCGGATACTTCAACAGAAGTAGCTCCACCAATAATAGTGGAAGAATTAAATACATTATTTAAAAAGAATGCTGCACTCAAAAAAGCATTTGAATCTTTAACACCCGGAAGACAAAGAGGTTATCTCATATTTTTTTCAGGAGCTAAACAATCTGAAACAAGAGTTGCTAGAATTGAAAAATACACAAACCAAATTATGTGCGGTAAAGGATTAACGGATTGTACCTGTGGACTTTCAAAAAGAATGCCTGCTTGTGATGGATCTCATAAATACTTGAAAAAATAGGTGGCATCTATTTTTTATGCCAACGTAATAGCGACGTAGCTACTCGCTTACCTAAGTTTTGACCTTTTAGTAAAAAAGCATCGTTCATTTTAGTATCAAAAGGGGCCTCATTTGTAATTGCAGATGCGCCAAATGGAGCAGTCCAGTCGTCACCTCCAACCACTACCATGCCAAAAACAAGCATAGCGTGTAAAATTGAAACCTGCACCAACTCTTCACCTGATGAAATTCCACCGCCGCTTACAAATGCAGCACCAATTTTATTTTTTAACGGCGCTCCTTCAAACGGCCACGACTCTAAAAACTTTAAAACATCAGAAGACATATTTGCATTATGAACAGGACTTCCTAAAATTATTGCATCTGCATTTAATAGATCACTTGTAGTTGTTTGCTCTATAGTTTTAATTACAACAGTAATATCATCATGTATAGCCGCTCCTTTTGCAATGGCATTTGCCATGAGCGCTGTTTTTCCGGATTTTGAATGATACGCTATTAATATAGTATGTGGTTTTTGCGCCATTGAACTTGTAAACCAAAAAAGTAAAATCAGTAAAAAGTATAGTTTTATTTTCATGATCTATTTTTAGTTAGAAGTATCTAATTGATATACTAATATATCTCCAGGCTGGCAATCAAGTGCTTTACATATAGCCTCTAATGTACTAAACCGAATGGCTTTTGCTTTTCCTGTTTTAAGTATTGACAAATTAGCCAAAGTCAATCCTACTCTATCTGATAGCTCATTTAAAGAAACTTTTCTTTTTGCCATCATAACATCTAAATTTACTTCGATTGCCATAGCTATACTGTTAAATCGTTTTCTGATTGAAGTTCAATGCCTCTTTTAAAAATAGTAGCGATAATAAATAATACAGCAGACATCAAAATAAATGCTTTACCATCTGTCAAATAGTCGTTCGTTTGGTTTAGATCATATCCCTTTTGTGCAATATTTTTTACAACTTCTTTTGCAACAATGCTGATAACACCAATTGAGAGTGTGAATTCACTTATTCGATTAATTTGTAAAGACACAAATTCACTAAATGGTTTTTGTAAATCTAGCTTACCAATAAGTTTAATGACCTCGTAAAAAAGAAAAGCTTTCAATAACGAAATCGATAAAATAAAGCCATAGATTATAAAGAAAAGATATTGTCTCCTCCCATACAAGTCACTTAAGTCAAGTTTGTTGTACAAGTTTTTTAATACGAAGGGGTTCCATAAACTATATACAAAATTGACTATCAAAGCACCTGTTTCGATACAAACGCCTACAAAAATGATCCAAGCCACTACTTCTAGGAATTTGAATACTAGCGCTGAATTTTTGGTCATATATTTAATTTTATGACACAAACATAATAATATTTATTGATAATCAATAAATATTTATCAATTATCGTTTTCTATGAATTTTTTGGCATCGGATTGGGATAGCCCAGTTGTTTAGATTGAGTGCTAAAAAACAAAGGGATATCTGTTTCTTGCTTAAATGATGGCTTCTGAATAGATTGTCTTTTGTTTTTTTACTTCAGTTGTATCTGCTATTTCTGTTGTATTGGCAATACCAATAAACAAAGATTTACCTGGATAATTATTTTTTGATAAACTGTCTTATACTTGTTTCGAAATTTTTTTGCTAAAGCATTGAATACTTCTTCATTTGCTTATCCATAACACTAAACCATACAGGTGGTAAAAGTGCTAGTAAAATCATACCTGGATAGCCTGTGGGCATTTGTGGCGCATCCTCCATATGTCTAAGCACTTGATATTTTCGAGAAGCCATGTAATGGTGATCACTATGTCTACTCAATTCAAAAAAGATAAGTCTTCCAATAACATGATTGCTATTCCAACTATGCGCTGGTAATACACGCTCGTAGCTTTGATCGCTTCTTTGTTGTCTTTGTAAACCGTAATGCTCGATATAGTTAACCGTTTCTAATAAAGCTGCGCCAATAAATGCGGCAACTAGAAAGTGGCTAAAAATAATAAGTCCAAAATTGAAATAAATAAGCAGGCAAAAACCAATTTGAATGATTTGAAACAAAGCCATCTCATTAAATACAAACGGGAACTTGTTATTTCTTTTTTGTGCATCCTCAATGGCTATTTGCCAAGCTTTTACATACGTACCCCTAAACGTTTGCAGCCAAAAAGAATATAACGACTGTTTGTATTTTGCAGTACTTGGATCGTTAGGGGTTGCAACATGTTTATGATGCCCTTTATTATGCTCAATAAAAAAGTGCATATAAAGGCTGGTAAGTAATAAAGATTTTGCAAAAAATTGTTCGGTTTTATTGACTCTATGCCCTAGCTCGTGTGCCACATTGATGCCAAATCCACCACACAAGAGGCCCATGGCAATGATTCTACCAACAATATCTATAATTGTCAGCTGGTCATTAAAACTTTTCAAGAAAATATATAAAAAGATATATTGTAGTGGCACGGTTAACCATAAAATATAGTCATAAATTTTATTTTCTTTGGCCACTACTTCTTCTGTTTCCATTAAGTTGTTAGCGTTTGGCTCAATAAATAATTCGACTATTGGAACCAAGAAAAAAACAAAAATGAGTGGTATAAAACAATATATGCCAGTTCGCGTAAACGCTAAATAGGCAAAGAAATAAATGATAAATGGTGACAGGTAGCGAAAGGTCTTTATAAACGATACCATAGCATTTGGTTTAATTTTAGCAGTAAGATACAAAAACTAAATAAATAAACTATGATGCGTATAAACAAAAGCCCCTTGCAAGCAGTTAACTCACAAGGGGCTATTAAAAAAACTATTAAGTTTATTTGACTAAACTGTAAAAGGTTTGTTCTATTTTTTTGTATTCATCTTCTAAGACATCGATAGCGCCAATTCGGGATGGAGAAAATGGTTCGATACCTAAAATAAGCGAGAAATAAACATCGCTGAGTCTTCTTCTAAATTTGAACTCATCAAAAAATACGGTTTTACGTTTTGTTTCAATAATCTCTTTTCTTAAACTATCTAATGCATTGTGCTTTTCAATTTCAAGAGAAGATTTATTCTCTTTTTTTGAAAGCACCGCAATAGAGCGGTCTAAAGAGTCTACCAGCACTGCTAATTTTTCATGCAATCTAAACAAGCGCATAGACTGCTCGTGTAGTTGATTGATTTTAATGGCAGTAAAGCCTTTTTCATTATTTGGTTCAATCAAAAATGTTTGTTCAAACTTTTGGTCCCCTACTTCTAATACAGCTTTATACTTTCCGGTTTTAACTTTAGGCCCCAATACCGAAGAAAATAAAACACTTGACTGTGCTGTAAAGCCACCTAGTGCTACTTTACACGGGTTTTGGTCTAGTCCCCAATAAACTCTGTTAAGTCCTTTATTGGAAGATGCATTTATATCTTTGATTTTATTATTGTTAGCATCATACAAAACAATTTTTACAGATTGTTCTGAACGCTGTTTCAAATAATATTCAAATGTTGGTAGGTTCGCTTTATTCCCTGCTACCCAACCTGCTAAATTACCGTCATCAGAAGGCACTTGTGGTGCAAAATCATATTTAAAATTAGCAACAGGATAAAACTGTACATCTTTTGTAAGATCTGATTGAATGAGTCTTCTAAGAGATGCTAAATTATCAAGTACATAAATACCTCTACCATGTGTAGCAATTGCTAAATCACCTGTTTGAGGTACTACTTTTAAATCTCGAACAAGTGCATACCAAGGAATATTTTGATACTTACTTCTCATCCAAGTAGCGCCTGCATCTATGGAAATAAATAAACCCATTTCTGTTCCTAAAAAAAGTAGATTTTCTTGCACTAAGTCTTCTCTTATTACGTGAGCAAATCCTGTAAATTCTTTAGATACAAATTTTTTCCACGTTTTGCCTGCATCGTTACTCACTACTACATACGTAGCATGGTCACCATATGCATGATTGTCTAGTGTCACATACACTCTATTTGGATTTTTTGAAGAAAGCTCGATACTTGAAATCCATGCAAATTTTGGAACACCTGCAGCCCAAATATTTGGAGATAAATTGGTCCAATTTTTGCCGCCGTTATTTGTGTACTGTAAATGACCATCATCGGTACCGGCCCAAATAATATCTTCATTTTTTGGGTCTTGCGTCATTGTAAAAACGGTACAATGATTTTCGGCGCTAGTATTATCCCCAGTGATACCACCGCTTTTTTCTGTATTCTGTTTGTTTCTATCGTTGGTGGTAAGGTCTAGTGATATTTTAGTCCAGTTGTTTCCTTCGTCGATAGATTTATACAAGTACTGATTTGCAGTATACAAATTATAGCCACCCACACGCTTGGTGCTTTTTGCAACAACAATAGGTGTGTTCCAATTCCATCTATGCAAATCCTCTCCTAAATTTCTTTGCGGTTTAATGCCATAACTTAAACCATTTGTAAGGTTAATTCGGTTGATTTCACCCCCCTGAGATTCGGCATAAACGATGTTTGAATTAATAGGTGATGGTTGCACCCAAAATCCATCTCCACCGTTTAAAAACTTCCAATCGGTACTTGCAACACCACCAGGCGATGAACTTGGCGCCATCCAAGAACCGTTGTCCTGTAGGCCTCCGTAAACGTTAAAATCTTTTTCATTACTTACTGCAACATGATAAAATTGTCCAACAGGTAAGTTGTTTAAAAAAGACCATGAGATCCCTTTATTTTGGCTTACATAAACACCACCGTCAGTTCCTAAATATAAAGTGTTGGTATTGTTTGGATTGATCCATAAAGCATGATGATCTGCGTGTGGAACTACATCTCCAATAATCGTATTGGACCATGCATAACCTCCATCAATAGAATATTGAAAATCAAATGCAGGGCGATATATACGCTTAGGATCTTTTGGATCAAATTCTAGGGTACTAAAATAAAATGGGCGCGCCGTAATATTGTCTGTACTTGCAAGTTTAGTCCAGGTATCCCCTTCATCTTGCGACTGATACAATCCTGGAACTTTTGCTTCTACAATGGCTAAAACTTCTTTAGGTTTTGAAGGATTGATAGAAACTACAATTCTTCCAAGGTCACCTTCAGGTAAACCTGCTTCAATTTTTTTCCAAGTTTTTCCACCATCTACTGATTTGTATAGCGCACTCGTACTTCCGCCTGAATTAAACGAAAAAGGTTGACGTCTAAATTTCCAAAAACTTGCTAATAAAACATTTGAATTGGTAGGACTCATCGCAATATCTGCACATCCTGTTTCTTCATCGACATATAAAATTTTATTCCATGATTTACCACCATCCTTAGAATGATAAAGACCTCTATGTTTACTTGAACTCCATAGTGGGCCTGGTGCAGAAACATAAATACTTTTAGAGTTAGTAGGATCAATTATGATTTTACTGATATGCTCAGTGCTATCAAGGCCAATTTTTTGCCAATTAGATCCAGCATCTGTGCTCTTATACATTCCATCACCGATAGATACAGAATTACGCATGTTGCTTTCGCCAGTAGCTGCATAAATGGTTTTTGAAGCATTTGGATCAATGGCTAAGGCACCAATCGATTGACAATATTTATCAAAAATAGGGCTGAAAGAAATGCCACCATTCATACTTTTCCAAATACCACCTCCAGCAGTTCCAACGTATAAATTAATCTGATTGTCAACGGTAACACCTGCAATACTAGTAACCCTTCCACTCATTGTTGAGGGACCAAGGTTTCTTGCAGTCATAGATTGAAAGAAAGAAGAATTGGTTAGTACAGTCGACGCAGTGTTTTGTGCACGCAGTATTGTTATACTTAACAGTAAGTATGCACTTATAAGAAGTCTATGCTTTATCATATTTGATGATTATCCTTTGAAAATATTTACATCAATAACTGGATTGATTTCAAATTTATCAGTAACTAAAACTTGTCCCATTTGCTCGGACTTATGTGGTATTTTGATACCAAATGGTATGGTTTTATAATCAAGCAATTTGGTAACCATTTTCATTTCCTGTCCTTGTTGCTTTACTGTTTTTTCTTCTTTATAAATTAAAAAAGTGTTTACATCAAAAAAATAAACGCTTTCGTTTTTATTTTTTGTAACCATTTTAATTTTATAAAATTCATTGCCGTCTTCTTCATCTTTTCCGATAAACTCAACACTAGAGCCTTTTGTAGCATAATCCACAAACTCATCCTGAATATCTAATTCATCCAATTTTTGCTGAAGCTCTTCGCCAGAAATTGGTTGTAATGTAGATTTTCCACCAAATGGATTTTGAGACCATCCCATTGTTGGTGTTGTGATATCAATAATTTTTTGTCCTTGAAACTCAGCATCTACTCTTACGCCAGTTCCATGAACAGCTTGTTGCGTAAAATTGATTTTGATTCCTTGAACTTCAATGTAACCATTCACTTTCATGGATTTAACTTGTGACCATTTGTCTTTACCGCCAATAGCAGTAATATACTTGCCAATAATTTCATCGGCAGTTTGTGCATTTAGTTGTGTTGATAAAAACACTAAAGAAAAAACGAGCGATACGCTTAATAAGATCTTTTTCATGAGGATTGATTTTAATTACAAATATAAATATTGGCCAACAGGGCTTAGTACCAAAAGGATAAATGGTGATGGGTTAGTTTAATTGGTAAGTGATTTGAAAAGGTCTCGAAATATCAATACCAGTAAAACAATGATACCTACAATAATTTCGTTTCGGTATTTTTTAGCAAATGCAGCGAGTTTGTTCATGCTTAATTTATTAAGTTTAGCTTAATGACATAGATGCTATATTAAATTTAAGAATTATTGTGTTTTATGGAAAAAATAATTCAATTTCTAACAATACGGTTTTTAATGGGTTAGCGTTAAAAAGCGAAATGGGACTTCGGTTTGATTTTTTAGTTTATCAAGTAAATAATATTTATGTGATAACCCAGTAATAACAACTATTCTTTTTGGATTTCGCTGTTTGGTAATTTCAACAATCTTATTTCCCATGTATTCATTACGGGTTATCCAAAAATCGTTATCGGCTTTATAAGCATCTACTATTTTTTCATCTGAGATATAGTTACTTCCAAGTTTTACTATATCATCTTCCATTTGATGCACTAACCTCGCTTTACTAAAAACAGAATCTTGGTTTATAAATGAAATTGTTTCAAACATATATTGATCAAAGTATTCATTGCTTAGCTTGGTATAGTTTGCATACAGTATGCTATCACTTGGATTCTTTTTGGCGGTGTACAAGGCCTCATGAAACTGATCATAGAGTGATATTAAATTTTTTAAATAATTTTTACGAGATGTAATGGTTATGTCAAACCCAAGCACAGGAACCGTTTTGTTGTGCCGCTTATATTTTTGCAATGCCAACTGTTCCATAGATGGACGTGCTATTTTTAACCGGTATGCTGTAAACAAACCAAAAACATATTCGTAATCGTTTTCAGTTTCTTTCAAAATCAAATCTGGCTGATACTTATTTAAAATATCAAACAATGTATGATGCGTAATTTTTTTATTATTCTTATGTACAGTTCCAAGAATAAGTATTTCTGGGCCATTGCTTATTGTTTGAGCATAGAGCGGTACGTTATTAAATACAAAAAGCAATAAAACAAGTACGCCAGATTTTCGCATTGGGATGAGCGTTAATAAACAAAATAACGCAAATTTATTGAGTTAACAATCAAGCTAATCTATTGTTAAACTAGCATTCATTTCTTTTGATCCAAACATTAATACAATAAAAAAGGGTCATACAAAATGCATGACCCTTTACAATAAATTGTCTTTCAGGTTATCTTGGAATTAATCCAATCTGTTGCATAAATTCAAGATTATCCATAAAATCTTGCTCTTCAGCAATTTTACCATCTTTCATTTTCACAATTGTACAACCAATTACATCGACACTTTTACCTGTTGCTGGAATTCCAAAAAATGTACCAGTGTGTTTGCCTTTAAATTGCCAATACTTTACCAACTTATCTCCATCTGCAAAGATTTCTTTAATTATAAATTGTCTTTCAGAAAAGCCTACTACATAATTTTCATAGTATGCTTTCGCGTTTGCTTTTCCTTTAATTTCAGGTACAGTATGCAGTACTGCATCATCTACATATGCTGAGTCTAAAATATTTACGCGGCCCTCGTTAACAGCCACTTCCCAAATATTTGAATAAAAGTCAACATTTTTTTTGCCTAATTCGGCGTTTTTGTCGTTTTTAGAATTGCATGATACTAGGCCAGCAATCACACAAATCGATAATAATAATTTTTTCAAAATTTAATTTTTAGGATTTAATAATTAATGATTTAATTAGATCGATTTCAAGTTAGCTATTTTACATCATTTTTAAAAATATATGGCTATATACTATAGCGCTCCTTTAAAATATGCAAATGATGAAGGGCATGGCCAAAAATGATGAATCCTAATGCATTTACTGATATAGGATTGTCGCTTGCGGTACCCATACGCTTCATTTGTTCTGCTGTAAACGAGGCAAATAGTAGGTTGGTTGATTGTCTTACAACCCTCCATTCCACTAACATATCTTTCCAATTTCTATTGGCTGCTGTTGCATTGTTTGCATATTCGTTTTCATCAAATCCAGGAATAGGCGTGGCTTCGCCCCTTGCAATAGCAAGTGCCCTATAAGCAAATATGCGCTCGGTATCTATAACGTGTTGAAACATTTGCTTAATAGTCCACTTATTAGGGGCATATGCATAATTGATTTTTTCTATTGGTATGGCATCCCAAAACGCGATAATTCGTTCGTTGTATTGTTGTACTAAAATGGTATAATCTTTGCCACTTGTATAATTAATATAGGTCTGGTAGAAACTACCATATTCGTTTGAACTTGGACGTGGCATATTTAGGTTTGATTGTTGAAGCATAAATATACACTCATGATGCAAATATGATGTCAATAATCGATTCATTCATTGACACAAACGCGTCATTTAGACGACATTTTAGTATGTCTAACCTTAAAATATATAGAGGTCAGAAAAAATGGTAATAGAAATGTTAAAATGCTTAAACAATTGGCCGGAAAGTATGAGATTTGTAATTACAAACCACTGATTGATCATGAACAGCTGTCTTTCCAAACAACTCTCTCTTTTGAGTTTCCTAAGATCTGCCTGTTCCCACGTTCCCTAACTCTTTTTCTGTTACTGTTTCATGCTTCGTCACCGCACCTGACTTGCGGTAATTTTTTATTCAATCAATAAGCTAATTAACATGAAAAATATATTGGTATTTGGGATGGGAAAAGTGGGCAGTTTAGTGGGTATACTCCTAAACAAACGATTCGAAGTAAATGGCTTCGATAAATTTCTTCCTGCCGAAAAGCTTCCATTCAAAGTGATCCAGGGGGATATGCAAAACACGTCATTATTAAATGAACTGATTCCAAATTATGATACCGTTGTATCATGTCTTCCCTATAACCTTAATTTACCCATTGCAAAAATTGCACATCAACACGGCGTACATTATTTTGATTTGACAGAAGACGTACATACGACCGATGAGATTCGCAAAATGGCTGAGCAATCAACTTCTGTAATGGCGCCGCAGTGCGGTCTTGCTCCAGGTCTCATTGGCATCATTGGAGCGGAACTTGCGGGTCGTTTCGAAAAATTACGTGACATCGAACTTCGAGTAGGTGCGCTTCCAAGATTTCCAAACGGGCTGCTTGGGTATTCATTTACATGGTCGCCGGCAGGCGTGATCAACGAATACATCAATGATGCAGAAGTGATACACAATGGTGTTCGTAAAATGGTTCCTTCTTTGGATGGTTGGGAATCAATCAATATTGAGGGCAGGGATTTTGAAGCGTTCAGCACATCGGGTGGATTAGGGACCATGTGTGAGACCTATGAAGGTAAATTAGATACACTCAATTACAAAACAATTCGCTACCCAGGTCATATGAAGCTGATGAGATTTCTACTCTATGAATTAATCCTAAAAGAGAACAGGGAGCTAGCAGAAAAGATTCTCACTGAGGCAAAGCCGCCTGTTGCAGAGGATGTAGTACATGTGTATGCAGTAGTAGAGGGCTGGAAAACAAATGGCAAACTCGCACGTGAAGAATATTTTAAATCATTTAATCCCATTGAAATTGATGGTCAACAGTGGCGGGCCATCTCCTGGACTACGGCTGCCTCCTTGGTTTCTGTAATAGAATTGGTGGCGGACAAAAAATTACCTCAAAAAGGATTTATCAAACAAGAAGACATTAAAT
The DNA here is from genome assembly GCA_044341045.1 of Sediminibacterium sp. Classification (GTDB taxonomy): domain Bacteria; phylum Bacteroidota; class Bacteroidia; order Chitinophagales; family Chitinophagaceae; genus Sediminibacterium. The sequence continues at coordinate 19,231 of JBIISK010000034.1, forward strand.
TCGATGATTTACTTGCTACAAGTAATGGTCGTTTATTTAAATAAAGTATTATGAACAATCATAAAAACCTATCTATTGTCATGGATGCACTCATGACAATGTACTCAGAAAGAGTTCCGGATGTTAAAAAAATTATTCAAGACTTGATCACTGAAAATATAATTTCTGATAGAAATCAAATTCGTAACGATCACATTGCATTTCGAACAATGGGAGTGCCACAACTTGGTATTGCCTCTTTAGAAAAAATATTTCTTCATTACGGATACGTTCGAAAAGATCATTACGCATTTGCCTCAAAAAAACTCGATGCCTATTGGTATGCGCCACCATCGGAAGAGTTTCCAAGAATTTTTTTAAGTGAGTTGCGCGTTCATGACTTATCCAAAGAAGCACAGGACATCATTTTTTCATACACGAAAGAAGTTATAAGTGACCCTGTAGATAGTTTAGATTTAAATGATGCAGTTGCTGTTGGAAATTTTCTTCATCAGCCACTTTGGAGAATTCCTTCCAAAGAAGATTATCTCAAACTACTTGAAGAATCTGAATATGCTGCATGGGTCATCTATAACAGATATTATTTGAACCATTATACAATTAGTGTTCATTATTTGAAAGAAGGATACAATCAACTTCATGAGTTTAATGCGTTTCTTGAGCGCAATGGTATTGTATTAAATAATTCTGGCGGTAAAATAAAAGTGAGTCCTGACGGGCTTCTGCTGCAAAGCTCTACGGTTGCTCAATTAGTGAAAGCAACATTTGCTGGAAATGAAGAGCATGATATTGCCGGCAGCTATGTAGAATTTGCGGAAAGAAAAGTACTCCCGGAATTCGCACATATTCCTGAGGGAGAAAGAAAAAGAGAACACCTTCGAGAAGGATTTGAAGCCAATAATGCCGACAAGATTTTCGAGAGTACATTCACTAGTCAAATTAATAGACCACAATAATGGAAAACTTAATAAAAGAATTGGGCTTATCAGATCAGATAAATGGTATATCAACTGGTAGCATTGCATGGGAAGGTAAAAGCAACACCATTGAATCCATATCTCCTGTTGACGGTAAAATTATTGGTACTGTACGCCTCGCTACCAGAGAAGATTATGACAAAGTAATTCATCAGGCAGAACTTGCATTTAAAACATGGTCTACCATGCCTGCACCAAAAAGAGGTGAGATTATTAGGCAAATAGGTGATGCACTCAGAAGTCATAAAGATGCACTAGGTAAACTTGTGAGTTATGAAATGGGCAAAAGTTTACAAGAAGGATGGGGAGAAGTACAGGAAATGATTGACATCTGTGACTTTGCGGTGGGACTATCGCGTCAGCTTTACGGATTAACCATGCATTCTGAACGTCCACAACATAGAATGTACGAACAATATCATCCATTGGGACTTGTAGGCATCATTTCTGCGTTTAACTTCCCTGTTGCCGTTTGGGCATGGAACACAATGCTGGCATGGGTTTGTGGAGATGTATGTATTTGGAAACCATCAGAAAAAACACCTTTATCAGCGGTGGCTTGCCAAAAAATTATTGCCGAAGTTTTTGCAAAAAATAATGTGCCAGAAGGTGTATCCTGTTTGGTAATTGGTGATGCGGAATCAGGAAAATGGATGGCCGAAGATAAACGCATCGCATTAGTTTCGGCAACAGGATCTACACGCATGGGTAAATCAGTAGCTGTTGCTGTTGCAGGCAGGCTTGGTAAATCATTACTTGAACTAGGGGGCAATAACGCAATGATTATTTCACCCGATGCTTCATTAGATTTAGCGGTTCCATCTATCGTATTTGGAGCTGTTGGAACTGCTGGCCAAAGATGTACAACAACTCGACGCCTCATTGTACATGAAAATATTTATGATGCAGTAAAAGAAAAATTGAAAAAAGCCTATGCGCAAATCAAAGTGGGTAATCCACTTGATACAACCCATCATGTTGGTCCTTTAATTGATAAGTTTGCTGTTGATGTATTTGTAAAAGCAATAGAGGATGCGAAAAAACAAGGTGGCAAACTATTATGTGGAGGTGAAGTATTAGAAGGAAAAGATTTTACTTCTGGCTGTTATGTAAATCCTTGTATTATTGAAATGGATGCTCAAACAGATATTGTGTTGCAGGAAACATTTGCCCCTATTTTATACATCATGAAATATAAAAATCTGGAAGAAGCTATATCGATGCACAATAATGTGCCGCAAGGACTTTCCTCTTCGATTTTTACCAACCAGTTGACAGAGGCTGAACGCTTCCTTAGTGTTTCTGGTTCAGATTGTGGAATTGCCAATGTTAATATTGGTACGTCGGGTGCAGAAATTGGTGGCGCATTTGGTGGTGAAAAAGAAACAGGAGGAGGCAGAGAAAGCGGATCCGATGCTTGGAAGGCTTATATGCGCAGACAAACCAATACCATCAATTACGGCAGTTCAATGCCACTGGCACAAGGGATAAGATTTGATATTTAAGTGAGTGGGTGATTTGATTAAAGTGAACTGTTTAGAAAATATCAATAGGTCCCTCTACAATACAATGTTTACTTGTCATTCAAACCAATACCCAATCCAAACATGGCTGCTACTAAACCAAGGTGAATAATTAATACTGCTTTTTGCCAAGTAGGTCTGTCATTCCACTTTTGTTCTGGATTGAATGGATCAAATGCCATCCCAATCCCTAAAGAAGCCGCTGCTTGCATATAATCTTTAGAGACAATTGCTTGGAATAGTCCTAATAGTAAAAATCCAATGTAAAGGAATTTGTTAAATGATGTATTCATGGAGATGTCTTTTAATTCATTTCAAAATTAAGAATTAAATCTCTTCAATTATTGAAGTCCCCGTTGAAAAATCCCCGGAAGTCCATTGCCATGTTTCATGTAAACGAATTTTACCGTTTATAAGTATTTCTGGTTTTGAAAAACACTTGCCAGTCATAATCTCGTTATTACTGTTAATTTGATGATAACACATTTCTATACATCCTTCTTTGTCAACCAACCCAATTAAATGGCCGTATATGATTTTGCCGCCTTTATATTCAGAAGATATGATATTGCCTTCTTGTTTGTAATAAAAAACAGTTTCTGGTGATGTTTCCCCGTTATCAGTATTTTGAACGGGTCTAAATGACTTGTGATTATAGTTAATCATTATGTTTTCAGATTATTCATTAAAGTTAATTAAAGAAAAATAAAGAGTTACAGCTTTTTGAAAATATATTGATTATTGAAAGTTTTCTATTAGTAAACTTATTACCTTTGTCTTGTGTTTAATATCATCACCCGCAGAACGCTATTAGAATATGCCAAAAAATACCCGATGGCAAAGACGGCTCTATTCGAATGGTACCATGAATTAAATAAATCCAGCTTTAAAAGTTTTAATGAACTTAAAAAAGTATATCCGAATGTGAGTTTAGTTGGAGATGACAGGGTGGTTTTTAACATTATGGGAAATAAATTTAGGCTAGTAATAAGAATAGTATTTGAATTTAAAGCCATTCAAATCAAATGGTTTGGATCACATATTGACTATGATAAACTAGATGTAGGTACGATACAGAATAAAAAGTAAATCTTATGGAATTAAAAATAATTAAGAACAAAAGGCAATATAAACAATACCTTAATTGGGTAGATGTTCAATTTGACAAAAAGGTAAAGGCAAATACACCACAAGGGCAAAAATTACAAGTTGCCCTTGTGTTAATTCAGCAATATGAAGATGCTAATTACCCAATTCCACTTCCAGATCCCATTGACGCTATTAAAGTAAAAATGGACGAATTGGGACTAAAAAACAAAGACCTTGTAGGCAAGGTAGGCAGCAAAGGATATGTATCCTCATTGCTAAACAAAAAAAAGCCATTAACCCTTGAGCTAGCAAAGTTGTTTCATCAAGAACTTAATATCCCAGCAGAAGTGCTATTATCCTAGTAGTAGGTTGAAGTCGCAAATTGCGACCTCAGGTATAAACTTGCTTATCAATAAAAAAGCCCTGCAAAATGCAAGGCTTTTCTTTTTTGCTCCCCTTTTCAACGAAAGATGCAACTATAATGCGATGATTGAGTATGTGACTATCAGAAAATTGAGAATTTAATTTATTTTCTAAAAGATAATGTAACATTTATGAGGTTAATTCGTTTAAAGAGAAAATTATACAAGTAGAAGAAAAATAGAAACAGTATGCGACCTTTTTTATTTAATATTCGTCTTTTATTAAAAATTAAACAAGCTAATATGAAATCATTATTCATTACAATCGCCTTTTTAGGCATTCCATTTTTAATGCAGGCACAATGCAACTGCCAAGAAGAATTTTCAAAAATTAAAAACCATTTGGAATCAAATTATGCTGGTTTTAAAGACAAGGTGAAAACAAGTAACATTAATAAATACAAAGACTTTACAGCGGATAAAGAGCACGTTGCTGCACAAGCTAAAAATAAGATGCAATGCTATTTTGTTATTAACCAGTGGATGAGTTATTTTAATGATAATCATTTGTATACTGGATTGAAGACAGAAGCAATAGAGAAAATACAACCTCAAAAACTTCAAACTGATTTTCCAATTGAAAAGCTTGCGGTAAGCGAGGCGCTAATAAAGAAATTAGAAAGCGCAAAAGGAATAGAGGGCATTTACACCAAAAAAGGCGAAGGCTTTTCAATTGCGGTTCTTAAAAACAAAAATCCTTTTAGAGATTATGTTGCTGTGGTAATAAAATCAAGCGATAGTAAATTTGAAAATGGCAGTGTTTTAGCCGAACTCAAAGAAAAATCAGCAAAAGAATATTTTTTATTGTATAACTCCTCTAATATGTTAGCCTTTGCTACTATAAAACCAAAGGACGGTGAGTTGATAAGTGGGTTCTTTAAGAATGGTAGAGAAATCGTTAATAAAACAAATTATAATTTCGAAGCCAAACTTCTGAACGAAAGTACCATATACTTTAATATACCAAGTTTCAGTTGGGAATCAAAACCTACCATAGATTCTTTATTTGCTTCAAACAAAGTTAATTTATCAAAATCATCAAACCTTATTCTGGATTTAAGAAATAATGGAGGTGGTAGTGATGATGTGTACTATATTATTTCTCCATATTTATACACGCAACCAATAAAAGGGATAGGCGTGGATATGTACGCTTCAAACGATAATATAAAAGGTTGGGAATTGATGCTACAAGACTCTAATTTACCATCGGATAATAAAGCAGAATATCAAAAAATGGTAGATAAACTTAAACTGAAGCTAAACCAAAATGTAAATATCGTTGAAGACTATATAGATTCAAGCTATACACCGCTGCTATTCCCTAAGAATGTGGTAATTCTAATTAATGAGGGTTGCGCTAGTTCTACTGAACAATTTTTGCTTGAAGCCATTCAGAGTAAAAAGGTAACATTGATGGGACAAAATACATCGGGAACATTAGATTATTCTAATTTAAGAGAATCTGATTTTTGTGATATGCCCTATAGACTTTGGTCGCCAACCACTCGTAGCCGTAGAATAGATATAGGAGCAGGTATTGATGGGATTGGTATTAAACCCAACATTTACCTTACTGAAAAACAAGATTGGATTGAAGAAGCATTAAATTTCCTGAATACAAAATTGAAAAATAATAGGTAAGAGGTTGTATCCTTTTATAAAACCCATATTCTTGAAATATAAAAGATGCAACTAGCCTAACACACTGATAGACAAAGAAAAAGCCATCATTTCTGATGGCTTGTCCAATGTGGCTCCCCTTTTCAACGAAAGATGCAACTATAATGCGATGATTGAGTATGTGACAATTAGGAAATTGAAGGGTTGAACTTCGTGCAAGTTTACAGGAAGTCACTATTTTATTCCTTTTACCTTATATCCTTGCTTTCTAAGTAGTTCTAGCACGCCCTGACTTCCAGCAAGATGACCAGCTCCAA
>JBIISK010000035.1:0-24753 GCA_044341045.1 Sediminibacterium sp.
CATTCCAGGTTACAAAAACAAGCGAAGATCCATTGGGATTCCATGCTGGCATGGCCTCCACAAAATTATGATTGGTCAAACGCTTTGGTGTACCATTAGGATAGTCCATCACATACAAACGGTTTAATGAAGTAAACGCAAGTTTAGAACCGTCTGGGCTAGGCACTGCATCTCTAATTTGAGCGCCAAGTGCATAGGCTGTGTCTTTAACTGGATAATTAAAATAAAGTCTTGGACCTAATTCTAAATTTACATTAGCTTCAAAAGCAATTTCTGAAGGCGCTTCTGTTGCCACCGATAATTTCCAAATTTTACCACCATAGCTTGCTAACAAATATTTAGAATCTGGCGTAAATGTCATACCTGGCAAAACACCTAATGGCGCAATACTTTCTTGATCATCTCTTTGCACAGGATATGCCAACCATTTTTCTTCACCGTTTAAAAGGTTGCGTAAAACAAGACCTGTTTTATCTTGATAGCGCGAACCGTAGACCATCCATTTTCCATCTTTACTTAAGGTTGGTGTAAATGCAGAACCATATCTTGAAGTAACCGTATTGTACTCTCCTTTTTCTCTATTGTAAACGCCAATTTGATATTGCGGAAACAATGCATTGTAATTCCAAGAGCCATTACGCTGGCTATAATAAATAAGTTTACCGTCGGCACTAAAATTTGGATCAATGGATTTTAGATTACCTGGTTGATCATTGATTTGAATACCACCGCCACCATCTACATTGTACATCCATAAACGAGGTGTTCTTCTACCCTTTGCAGCAACAATATATTTACCATCTGGTGTCCAAATCGCATTTACATAATCATCCACATTTGTTTTTGTCAACTGAATGGTATCCTGCTTTTCAAAGTCAAGTATCCAAATATTATCGGCACCACTTCTATCACTGGTAAAGAGTAATTTTTTCCCATCGGGGCTAAACCTTGGATGTGCATCAAAAGCTAGTCCTTTCGTGATTTGTTTTGCCTCACCACCATCCATTGGAACGGTATAAATATCTCCCATCATATCAAAAGCAATGGTTTTGCCATCCGGAGAAATATCCAAACTCATAAACGTTCCTTCTTTGGTATCAAAGTTTATGGTTCGTTCTGCCTTTAAAGGAAGGTCTTTAAAGCTCGTATATACGGTACTATCTTTTGTTTTTTGCGCTTGCGCAAAAACAAATAAAAAGAGTCCGCTACATAAAAGATAGATTTTTTGCATAGGGTGAATTTTAATAATTTGGATGTTAAATATAAGAATTTACTATTTGCCAAAACGTTTTTTAAGCGCTTGAAGCGCGTCGTTAACACTGAGTGAAGACAAGTCCTTATCGGGAGCATGTTTAGGTGCTGCAGGCCTATTAGAGGCTGATTTAGCAGGTGCATTTTCAGTTTGCTTGATAGACAATGCAATACGTTTACGCGCGACGTCTATTTCCGTCACTTTTACCTGAACTTTTTGACCCAGTTTTAAAAACTCGGAGGGATCGGTAATGTATTGGTGTGCAATTTCACTGACATGCACAAGGCCGTCTTGCTTTACACCAATATCAACAAATGCACCAAAACGGGTAATATTTGTTACCTGTCCTGGAACCACCATGCCTACTTGCACGTCTTCAATTTTATAAATATTAGCAAAACTAAATTGCTCAATTTCTTTACGTGGATCGAGTCCTGGTTTTTTTAATTCATTTAAAATATCCTTGATGGTATGTTCACCAAAGGTTTCAGAAATATATTTTTTTACATCAACGGATCCAATCACAGCTGTATTACCAATTAATTCTGCAATCGCAATATTGGCATCTTTAGCAATAGAGGCAACAATTGGATATGCTTCTGGATGAACAGCACTTGCGTCTAAAGGATTTGAAGCCTCTACAATGCGCAAAAATCCAGCACATTGTTCATACGCTTTATCACCAAGTCGAGGAACTTTTTTTAATTGTTCTCTACTTGTAAAACCACCAATTTCTGTTCTGTAATTAATAATATTTTCTGCTACTGGTCCAGTAACACCACTTACATATTTTAATAAATGCTTACTGGCTGTATTTAAATTTACACCTACTTGGTTTACGCAACTTATTACGGTTTGATCGAGTCTTTCTTTTAATCTAAACTGATTTACATCATGTTGGTACTGTCCTACCCCTAAGCTTTTAGGGTCAATTTTTACCAGCTCTGCAAGTGGATCCATCAGGCGTCTACCAATACTTACCGAACCTCTAATGGTAACATCTTTGTCCGGAAATTCTTCCCTTGCAGTTTCCGATGCCGAATACACAGAAGCACCGTCTTCATTTACGAGATAAATAGGAAGTCCCAGTTGTAATTTTTGAATAAATATTTCTGTTTCTCTTCCTGCTGTTCCATCACCAATGGCAAAGGCTTCTACGCCATAACTTTTTACCAAACTCCTAATGATATGTTCGCTTTGATCGAGTCTATTGTTTTCATGAATAAAAATAAGTTCGGTTTGTTGCAGCATGCCTTTTTCATCGAGGCAAACTACTTTACAACCCGTTCTGTAACCAGGATCAATGGCAAGTATTTTTTTACTGCCGAGGGGTGCACTTAATAAAAGCTGCCGTAAATTTTCTGCAAAAACATTGATCGCTTCTTCATCTGCTTTTTGCTTTAATGAAGTTCTATATTCAGTTTCTAAACTTGGTTGTAAAAGTCTGCGGTAAGCGTCTTTAACCGATTTTTTCACATGCTCTCGCCAAGGGCTTAAGTCTTGTAAATAAATAGACTCTACAAGTGCTAACGCATCCTCCTCGATAGGTGCAATACACATGCGTAATACCCCTTCTAAAAATCCACGGAGTATGGCCATGGTTCTATGCGATGGTATTTTATGAATGGGTTCAGAAAAATCAAAATAATCTTTGTATTTGATGCCTTCTGTTTCTTTATCAGCTAATACTTTAGTTTGAATACATGCAGTTTGTTCAAAGAGTGATCGCATTTTAGCGCGCACCACATCATTTTCATTTATAAGCTCAGCAATAATATCCCTTGCTCCTGAAAGCGCTTCTTCAGTGGTCGTAATTTTTTCATTGAAATACTGTGCCGCTGCTTGTTCAAGGTCTTCATTTCCTTGAGCTAACATAATTGTTGCCAGTGGCTCTAATCCATTTTCTTTAGCTGTTTGAGCTTTTGTTTTGCGCTTAGGTTTGAATGGTAAGTAAATATCCTCAAGCGCAGCTAGTGCAGTAGCGTTGTCTAACTTTTTTTGAAGCTCGTCAGTCATTTTACCCTGTTCTGCAATCGCTTTTTCTATAAACTCTTTTCGTTCTGTAAATGTTTTTAAAAATTTAGAGGCTTCCTCAATTTGTTGAATTTGAACTTCATCTAAACCACCTGTTTTGTCTTTACGGTAACGGGCAATAAATGGAATGGTTGCCGCCTCACTAAATAAATCTAAAACTGCTTGAACCTGTGTAACCTTAATATTTAATTGTGAGGCAATAACTGGAGCAAAAGAACCCATAAATACACTTGAAATTTTTAAATTTATTAATGTCGTTTGATCAATTCGGAAATGAGTGTTTTTCCATTGTTCTGAATCACGAGATCCAAAATTTGTGCAGTCGCTTTTGCATCACCCCCAGCCCTATGTCTATTTTCAATTTGAATATCTAGCGTACGACATAAATGACCCAATCCATACTTTTTATGGCCTGGAAATGCCTTTCTACTAAGTCTAATCGTGCACAATTTTGGTACTTCTAACTGATAACCAGCTACTTGTAAATGATAATGCACAAAAGAATAGTCAAAATTGACGTTATGAGCCACAAAAACCCTGTTTTCCAATAAATTAAAGATATTAGCCGCCACTTTATCAAAAGAAGGCGCCGCTGCAACCATTTGGTTGCTAATACCGGTCATATTGGCTATAAATGGAGGAATGGGCTGGTGTGGATTGATGAGGGTTTCATAGACACCCTCTATCTGGTCACCATCATGTAATACAATGGCTATCTCGGTTATCCCATGTTGCGATGGGAATCCCCCTGTGGTTTCTATATCAACTACTGCAAATTTCAAAACACTGATTTAAGAGCCCAAATTCGCTTTTTTACAAGTCCGATACAAATAAAAAAAAACACCCCCATTTTTTGTACTTTCGCAACAAAGTTTTGAGCATGGAATTGAGTAAGAATTATGTCCCAAATGAAACGGAAGCGAGATGGTACCAACATTGGCTATCAAAGGGTTATTTTAAAAGCACCCCAGATAGTCGTGAGGCATATACAATTGTAATGCCCCCACCCAATGTTACCGGCGTTTTACACATGGGCCATTGCCTTAACAATACCATTCAAGACATCTTAATTAGACGTGCACGTATGCAGGGAAAAAATGCCTGCTGGGTGCCTGGCACCGACCACGCTTCAATTGCGACAGAGGCTAAAGTAGTGGCCATGCTTAGAGAGCGTGGTATTACCAAATCAAGTTTATCTCGAGATGAATTTTTAGGATATGCCTGGGAATGGAAAGAAAAATATGGTGGCATTATTTTACAACAGCTTAAAAAAATGGGCTGTAGTTTAGACTGGGATCGTACTGCTTTTACCATGGATCCAGATTATTACAAATCAGTCATTCAAGTGTTTTTAGACCTTCACAAAAAGGGACATATTTACAGAGGTAAAAGAATGATCAATTGGGATGTTAAAGCAAAAACAGCCCTCTCTGACGAAGAAGTTATTTACAAAGAAGTTCAAAGTAAATTATACCATATTAAATATGCCATCGAAGGCAGTAATGATTTTATAACTGTTGCAACCGTTAGGCCAGAAACTATTTTTGGTGATACAGCGGTTTGTGTAAATCCATTAGATGAGCGCTACAAGCACTTACACGGAAAATTTGTTTTTGTTCCTTTAATTAATAGACGCGTTCCTATTATTACCGATGAGTATGTAACACTTGATTTTGGAACAGGTGCTTTAAAAGTGACGCCAGCACACGATATCAACGATTATCAACTAGGTCAAAAATATAATTTAGAAGTCATTGATACCCTCAATGATGATGGTACCATGTCTGAAGCAGCACAATTTTTTATTGGTGAAGACAGGCTTGATGTGCGTAAAAAAATGGAGGCGATTTTATCAGAAGCAGGACTTTTAGAAAAAGTAGAAGCATATACCAACCAAATAGGTTTTTCAGAAAGAACAGATGCCATGGTAGAGCCTAGGCTTAGTTTGCAGTGGTGGGTTAGCATGAAAGATATTGCGACTCCAGCACTACAATCTGTCATGGAAGAAGCCATTCAGTTTCATCCGGCTAAGTTTAAAAACTTGTATCGCCACTGGATGGAAAATATTAAAGACTGGTGCATTAGTAGACAGCTTTGGTGGGGTCACCGTATTCCTGCTTGGTATGCACCTGATGGAAGCGTTGCTGTTGCCGCCAATGCAAATGATGCACTTGCTATCTTACAAGAAAAAAATGCGGTTCTTACCCTTTCAGATATTAAACAAGATGAAGACTGTCTTGATACCTGGTTTTCAAGTTGGTTATGGCCATTTGAAGTATTTAAGGGCTTATCCAATCCGGGCAATGAAGAAATAAAATACTACTACCCAACACAAACACTTGTTACGGCTCCTGAAATTATTTTCTTTTGGGTAGCCCGTATGATTATGGCGGGTCATGAATACATGGATCAAAAACCTTTTGAACATGTATATTTTACAGGCATTGTAAGAGATAAGCAAGGCCGAAAAATGAGTAAGAGCCTTGGTAATTCGCCAGACTTATTAGGACTTATAGATGTGTACGGAGCAGATGCTGTAAGATTTGGTATTATGATTGCCTCACCTGCAGGTAATGATATTTTATTTGACGAATCAGCACTGGAACAAGGGCGCAACTTTAACAATAAACTTTGGAATGTACTTAAACTGATTCAGGGCTGGGGCAATAGAATGGACGCCCATGTAGATGCAAAAAATGAAAAATTTGCAATGGACTGGTTTGAAAATAGACTCTCTCAAGTACAACAAGAAGTAGATGTTTTACTCAACGGATTTAAGTTATCTGAAGCACTTAAAACCATTTACTCGCTGATATGGGATGATTATTGCAGCTGGTATTTAGAGTGGATCAAGCCAGGTTTTGAGCAACCCATTTCAAAAGAAGTATACGACAAAACAGTTGGCTACCTCAATGAGATGATGCACATGCTGCATCCGTTTATGCCATTTATTACTGAAGAAATTTATCATTTGGCAAGTGCGCAATCAGATGATCTTTGTAATAAAATAGCACCCACTTTTGCAAGTCCTAACAATAGTATTGTTGCAGGTGGTGAACTATTAAAACAAGTAATATCTGCGCTTCGTGATGCGAGAAATAAAAATCAATTAAAACCAAAAGACACTATCACGCTTCATATACAAACGGCTAATACAGATACCTACAAAGCCATAGAGTCAATTTTATGTAAGCAGGTAAATGCAACAAGTATTGAATATACCAATAGTAGTGTAGATAATACCATTGTTGTAGCGGTAGAAAAAGACAAGTTTTTTATTGGCACCAGTATTGTGCTTGATGCCACTGCTTTAAAAGCAACACTATTAGCTGATTTAGCTTATCAAAAAGGCTTTTTAGAAAGTGTGACTAAGAAATTAAGTAACGATCGTTTTGTACAAAATGCAAAACCTGAAGTGGTAGCATTAGAACAACAAAAACAAGCCGACGCTATTGCTAGAATTGCAACCATCGAAGAAAGTTTACAATCATTATAATTTCACAAGTGGTATGATCCGTAAACTATTTTTACTAGCGGCCCTATTTTTATTATTGGTTGCAAATACTTTGCAGGCGCAATCAAGTAGTGAGGTTAATACGTTAAAACGCATTAATCCGAATAATCCAAATAACACTATTTTGACTAATTTGTCAAGCACTTCTAAATTCATTAGTGTTGGTGTGCCAGTTGGATATTTTGTTGCAGGACTTGTTCATGACAACGCAGCATTAAAGCAAAAAGCCGCTTATACAGCTGCGGCCATTTTGTTTAACACAGCCACTACTACGCTATTAAAAAATGTGGTAAAAAGAGATCGACCATATAATACCTACACGGGAATATTTCCAGATAAAATAGAATCTGATTATGCGTTTCCATCGGGGCATACATCATCTGCTTTTGCAACAGCAACATCCCTTGCTATCACAACTAAAAAATGGTATATAGCAGTTCCTGCTTTAGCATGGAGTGCCGGAGTAGGATACTCCCGAATTTATTTAGGACAGCACTACCCTTCCGATGTGATCATGGGCGCGCTTGTGGGCAGCAGCTCAGCACTTATTTGCCACTGGGCAACCAAGCAATTAGCCAAGCGCAAAAAATCAAAACCCACTCTAGTAAAATAATGTCTACCTCCCTACATATCAGAGCAGCAGATGTAAATGATATAGCTACCATTAGAGAAATCGCAACCATTACATGGCCGGTGGCTTATGGGTCTTATATTAGTAAAGCGCAGCTAGACTATATGCTAGACATGATGTATAGCGATTCGTCTTTACTAGCGCAAATAAATAATGGACACCAGTTTTATATAGCTGAACAGGATAATACCCCCATTGGATTTGCCTCTGTATCTAAAGAAGAAGAAAATTCCTGCAAGCTTAACAAATTATACGTTTTACCAACAGCGCAAAAAACAGGTGCAGGAAAAGCACTACTTTATAAAACAATGGATTACACAATGTCTCACACAGCAAGTTGTTTGTTTTTACAAGTAAACAAACAAAATAATGCCCAGCATTTTTATAGTAAGCATGGGTTTACCGTAAGAGAAGCCTCAATTTTAGAAATTGGGGGAGGCTATATCATGGATGACTATATTATGGAATTAAAGCTCAACTATTAGTATACGAGCACGTGCGTTTGCTTGATGATACCCATTACAAACACGCTTTGTACGTGACCAATATTATCTGCTTCACTTAATTTGTTAACGTGAAAATTATAGTAATCATCCATGTTTTCTGCTACTACTTTTAGCATAAAATCAAATTCACCAGAAATATTATAGCACTCAATAACTTCGTGCATTTCTAAAATACTTTTAATAAAACGGGCGCCTGCGTTTTTATTGTGTTGTTTAAGAGAGACATAACAAATAACGGTTAAGCCCTTCTTAACTTTATGCGGGTTTACAAGTGTTGCATACTGCGTAATCACGCCATCCTCTTCTAGCCTTTTAATGCGTTCATGCACCGGCGTGGTACTTAGTCCCACTTTATCGGCTATTTCTTTAACCGTTACCCTTGCGTTCGCTTGTAATAGCCTTAAAATAGCGAGGTCTTTACTATCTAAACCACTTGCAATAGTGGATTCCTCTTTTTGAATGCTTTTTTGAACCATAAAATGAGTATATATGCTGATTTATAGAACAAATATATACTTTTATTCTATTTATAAATATAATTTTAGTATTAAATACTATAAATATACCTTTGCACTTCATAAATAATCTAAATAAGTAATTATGTCATCACTTTCTTCTATCGACTTTAGTTTAAAACACAAAGTAGCGGATATCAGTCTTGCAGATTGGGGCCGTAAAGAAATCAGATTAGCTGAAGCAGAAATGCCAGGTTTAATGAGTATCCGTGAAGAGTACGGACCAAGTCAACCATTAAAAGGAGCTCGTATTGCGGGTTGCTTACACATGACGATTCAAACAGCCGTATTAATTGAAACTTTAACTGCATTAGGTGCAGAAGTAAAGTGGAGCTCTTGTAATATCTTTTCTACACAAGATCAGGCTGCTGCTGCAATCGCTGCAACAGGAGTTGGTGTATTTGCTTGGAAAGGACAAACCGTTGAAGAAGGTGACTGGTGTATCGAGCAAACATTATTTTTTGGTTCTGAAGACCGTCCTTTAAATATGATTTTGGATGATGGCGGCGATTTAACCAATATGGTACTTGATAAATACCCTCAATTTGTGAGCGGTATTAAAGGTTTATCTGAAGAAACAACCACAGGTGTACACCGTTTATATGAGCGTATGGCTAAAGGTACTTTACCAATGCCTGCAATTAATGTTAACGATTCAGTTACCAAATCTAAATTCGATAACAAATATGGTTGTCAAGAATCACTCGTAGATGCTATTCGTCGTGCTACAGATGTGATGATGGCTGGAAAGGTTGCTGTTGTTGGTTCTTACGGTGACGTAGGTAAAGGTTCTGCTGCTTCTTTACGTGGTGCTGGTTGCCGTGTAATTGTAACAGAAATCGATCCAATTTGTGCTTTACAAGCTGCAATGGATGGTTATGAAGTAAAGCGAATGATTGATGCAGTTAAAGAAGCTGACATTGTTGTTACTGCTTCTGGTTGTCGCGACCTTATCAACGAAAAACATTTTAGAGTAATGAAGGACAAAGCGATCGTTTGTAATATTGGTCACTTTGATATTGAAATTGATATGGCTTGGTTAAATACAAACTATGGTCATACAAAAGATACCATTAAGCCTCAAGTAGACCTTTACAATATTGATGGTAAAGATGTAATTGTATTAGCAGAAGGTAGACTTGTAAACTTAGGTTGTGCAACTGGTCACCCATCATTTGTAATGAGCAACTCATTCTCTAACCAAACACTTGCTCAAATAGAATTATGGACAAACCATAAGAACTATGAAAACAAAGTGTACGTTTTACCTAAACATTTAGATGAGAAGGTTGCACGTTTACACCTTGCAAAAGTGGGTGCTCAACTAGATGAATTAACTGCTGAGCAAGCTGCTTACTTAGGTATACCACAACATGGTCCATTTAAGTCTGACTCATATAGATATTAATAGTTCCCCCGGATTTAAAAAATGCCCGACCTTTATGGTTGGGCATTTGTATTTAGCCCCTATATACATGATTCTTAGATTTTGTCGCATATTCATTTTTTTCGTCTCACTTATTTTAATAAGTGAACAACTTATTGCGCAAGAAGATTCAACCATTCATTCCTTACGAGACTCTACATTTTTACTACGAAGCAAAAAAGGAATTTTTAAAAAACTAGGTGATGCAATCTGGATTGATGCCCCACAATTTGAAGTTCAAAATACCAACAGTGTTTTTAAAAACGAATTCGCTTTTGAAAAGTTTAAAGGTAAAATAATTAATCAAATTCAAATAAGTAGCGTTTCTTATGAAACTTCTTTTACTGATACCATGCAATCTGGAAAAAAAATTAAACGGGCAGTAGAGGAGGTATTGTATAATAGTACCACTAATAAAACAATGCTAAGAAATTTATTTTTTACTACTGGAGATACACTATACCCATACCTAATAGCTGATAATGAAAAGTTTTTAAGAGAACTAGCCTTTATACAAGATGCCAGAATCATTGCCAGCATAGACCCCGCCGATTCAAATGGTGTTGTAATTAATATCCAGTGGAAAGATATATTTCCATTTGGCGGAAGCGCTAACTTAGGAAGTTTACAATCCTTTAATGCAGAAGTTAACCACAATAATTTACTAGGCTTAGGCGACAAAATTCAGATTAATGCACTTTATGATTTAGATAGAAGACCACTTGCTGCTACAGGGTTTGAATACATAAAACGAAATTTATTTGGTAGTTTTTTAAACCTTACCGTTGGTATTGATAAGTTTAAACCCGCATTTAATAGTGGCAGAAGAGAAGAACATGCGCGTTACATTAAAGGGGAATTGCCACTTGTAAGCCCTTATCATAGTTTTACTGGCGGATTTGAATTTGGAAAATACGAAGCCAATAATAATTATAATACCCTTCTTTCATATCAGCATCACTATAAATATGCATATGGAATTATGGACGGATGGATGGGCATTAATATTGGCGCTGGGCTTAGGATTAAAGACAATTTACAAACCAGGCTTCGAAAATTTATAAGTTTTAGAGCAGTTTCCAAAAGGTTTAGCCATTTGCCAGATACAGCAATTTTAAAATACAATATACATTATAGCAATATTGATGCAGGACTAATTGCATTTAATATTTTTAAACAAGAATACTATCATACAAATTATATTTATGGATTTGGTCGAAATGAAGACGTTCCAGAAGGATATAACTTATCGGTAGTTAGTGGTTTAACGCAGCGAAACTCACGTACAAGACCCTATATTGGCATCGATTATGAAAGAGACTATTTTACTAACCAAGAAAACTATACCAATTTTATACTAAAATTAGGCGGGTATATGCACAATGGATCACTAGAAGACATTAGCTTTTTAAGTTCGCTAAATTATTTCACAGCACTCAAAAAGCTTTCAAATCCTAAGTGGTCCAAAAGAAATTTTGTTGAATTAAGCGCGACCCAACAATTAAATACCATTTTAAATGAACCCCTTTTTTTACGAAGTGAATTTGGTATTCCAACTTTTAGAAATGACAATATACAAGCAGCCACAAGGGTATCATGTAATTTAGAGTCTGTGTATTATAATATGGTTAAATACTATGGATTTAGCTTTGCTCCTTTTGTTTTTGTAAATACCAGTTATATTAAATTAATTGGAGAAGCAATTCAAAAAGGAAGTATTTATACTGCTCTTGGACTTGGATGCAGAACTAGAAATGAAAATTTAGTATTTGGAACCATAGAGCTAAAAGCTTACTACTATCCACGCACTATTTCCAATATGACACCACTCAATGTAACCCTCACCACAGGTCTAAGATTTAGATATAATAGCCGTCTCATTCGCAGACCTGATTTTGTTCAACTGAACTAAATAATTGATTCAAACCACAACCTTTACCAAGCAGATTTGTTATACCAATATCAACCCAAAATATATGGTTCAAGCTTATAATTTTTTAGCCAGTTGGCAACTTTTTCCAGAAAAATGTTCATTTGAATATGGCATTGCTCCTAAAAGTGGGAATTATAAAATTGAAAGCATCAATAATGGTCATGCGCTGCTTATTAGCAGTAACTGGGTAAGCATCGAAAACGAAGCATTTTATACCCAGCATGAGGTAGTGCCCGATGCCTCATTAAGAGCCTTTGAAAACCAAATTTTAGCAGACAGTATTCTTTCAGAAATACCCAATGCTTCTACACTCGTTACCCGTTTTGTAAAGGAAGAAAAAACAGTATTAGATGTTACGCATGAAATACTAGCCAATGGTTATTTAAAAATTACCCAAAAAGGAACCACTCCAAGTGGAGATGCTTTTACAAACACTGAAATCTACCACAAACAATTAAGTGTAATGCCATATGCTGCATCGGCTGCAGGTGTTGCCATTAGACCCACCAAAGAAGGTGTTATCAAACACAAAGCTTTATGGGCTATGGAAGAGCAAACCAATATGCAGCTCGATCAAATCAAGCAGCAAATTGAGTTACTCGCTAAGCAAGCACAAGAAATTAGAAAGCGCAAAGAATTAAGTTTAATGATTTACGAAGCCAAGCTTGGGTTTAAACCTCAAATTGGACATACCTATCATTTGTATGAGAAAAATGATGGCAACCATATGTTGTCATTAGTTTCCCCTCAGGAATGGGGTGGTCATGGACCTTTCAAACAATTTATTTCGAGCGTTCGATTACTCGCAGATCATACCTGGGTAGAAATCAGCGAATAAAGACTTCCGCCTTTTTCAAAGAAACGATCAACTCGTTTTTCTACAGCTTCATCTTTTATTAAAACGGGCGCATGATGTGGTTTAATTCTTGCATCAATCACAAGTGGTCCTGTGCATCCCCAATGTTTGTTTTGTGTGAATGATCCTATGCCGTAAATATCGTGTGAAGGATTACTTCTTGTATATGTCACCCACAAATAATTATTGAGTGTTTGTGCTGTAAAATTTGCATCATCACAAATAACAATAATGGCTACATCTTCTAATGGCGTATTTGATAATTGAGCATCTAATGCATTCATTTGACCCGCGGCCTCCTGTGCATTTGTATAGGCTGGCGCAGTAATACATACAACACCCGGCATAGCAAGATGTGCATTACCAAAGCCTTGTAGCACATTAAATACAGCTGGAACTTCGTTAGATAAATCACGTATTTTATCACCATAAGCGGCAAACACCACTTTGCTCCCATTATTAATACCCGTGCCAGAATAATCTAGGGTATCCATGGTGGTGTTGGTATAAAAATGAACATCATGCGTAAGGTTAATACGCTCTAGTAAAAATGTCATAAACGAAAGCGTGTCCTGTGCATCTATATGCTCATTATCTGATCCTGTAATAAATAAAAACTTGGCTAAGCTTAATTGTCCGGTTCCTAAAATATGATTTGCAATGGTTAAAAGTTCGGCAGGTTGCTTAGTAGGTGTATAAGGCGTATAACGCTCACTTCCTACTGCTAATAATAATGGATGTACACCTGCTGCATCAACTGCATGCACAGATTTTAAACCAGGTATTTCTTGCGGTATTGCATCACCGGTTATTTCGTGAATGAGTTGACCAAAACTAGTGTCTTCTTGAGGTGGACGACCCACAACTGTAAAAGCCCAAATCGCATCTTTTTTAGCATATACTTTATGAACGCGCATCAGTGGAAACGGATGCTGTAAACTATAATAACCGAGGTGATCACCAAATGGCCCTTCGGGTTTATTTTCGTTGGGATATACTTCTCCAGTAATTACAAAATCAGCATCGGTGCTTAAACAAAATCCGTCTTCGTAAGTATATCTAAATCTTCGAGAACCCAAAAGTCCTGCAAATGTCATTTCGCTAATACCCTCTGGTAGCGGCATTACAGCTGCTACACTATGTGATGGTGGGCCACCAACAAAGCAACTTACTTTTAGAGGTTGTCCTTTTTTATTGGCTTTTGTTTGGTGCACACCAATGCCTCTATGTAATTGATAGTGTAATCCTATTTCTTTATTTAGCGCATAATCATTACCCGTTAATTGAATGCGGTACATGCCTAGGTTGGCATTAAAAATACCTGGCTTGTCAATGTCTTCGGTGTACACTTGAGGTAATGTTACAAAAGCACCGCCATCGTTTTTCCAATGTTTAATAAGTGGTAAATCAGCAATATTAATCTCTTGGTATTTTACCGGTTTATTAATTGGATTTTTTAAAGGAAGTGCTTTAATAGCTGCAAGACCTGCCGTAAAATTATCAAGTGGATGCTTGAGGGCATCGATTGGATTGTTTCTTAATTGAATAAGTTTTTTTACGGCGCCTAAACTATGTCTGAAAATATATTTGCTTCTTTCCAGTGTTCCAAAAAGGTTAGAAACAGCTCTAAATTTTGAACCTTTTACATTTTCATATAAAATAGCCGGCCCTCCCATTTCATATACGCGAAGGTGAATGGCTGCCATTTCTAAATTTGGATCCACTTCTTCTTTGATACGTACTAAATGACCTGCTTTTTCTAAATCTAATAAACAGGCTTCTAATGATGGGTAAGACATACTACTCTAACAATTTTGTATCGATATAGTTCGTAATAAATGCCTGCAAATTAATGCATAAGGAGTCAAGATTTTAGTATTTTTACAATATGACCCATTTAAGTGTAAACATCAACAAAATTGCCACTTTGCGCAATGCAAGAGGCGGCAACAATCCGGATGTCATTAAAGTAGCCCTCGACTGCGAAAAATTTGGCGCAGACGGTATTACGGTGCACCCCAGACCCGATGAGCGTCATATCACATATAAAGACGTGCAAGATTTAAAAAAAGTACTTACCACAGAGTTCAATATAGAGGGCAACCCCACCGAAGAAAAGTTTGTCAAACTCGTTTTAGAAACCAAACCACATCAAGTAACACTCGTGCCAGATGCCCAGGGTCAGCTCACCAGTGATCATGGTTGGGACACGGTTAAACACCAAGACTATTTAATTAAAACCATTGCGCTTTTTAAAAATGCAGGTATTCGGGTTTCTATTTTTGTAGACCCTATTGCAACCATGGTGGAGGCAGCTGCCACATCGGGTACCGACCGTATTGAACTCTACACAGAGTCTTATGCTTCTGCTTTTACAAAAGGACTTCAAGAAACAGCGGTAACGCCTTATAAACAAGCAGCTTTATTAGCACATCAATTAGGGTTAGGCATTAATGCGGGTCACGATTTAGACCTTCAAAACCTTGCTTTCTTTAAAAAATCAATCCCGCATTTACATGAGGTAAGTATTGGGCATGCACTTGTCTGCGATTCCTTATATTTAGGATTACATAATACGATTCAACTCTATAAAAGACAACTTCAATAATAGCCACTATGAAAAAAACAATGCTCGCATTTCTTGTATTACTGAGTACCATTGGATTTGCGCAAAAAATTAAACCCGTATTGCCGGTTCCAACCAAAGAGCATTTAGCTTGGCACGAAAAGGAATTTTATTTGTTCATTCATTTTGGCCCTAACACATTTACAGATAAAGAATGGGGTGATGGCAAAGAAGATCCAACAGTGTTTGCGCCTACCCAGCTTGATTGTAATCAGTGGGTGCGCGTTGCAAAACTTGCAGGCGCTAAAGGCATTATCTTAACGGCTAAACACCATGATGGCTTTAGTTTATGGCCATCTAAATATAGCACGCATACAGTAAGAGAAAGCAAGTGGTTAGAAGGAAAAGGTGACGTCGTTAAAATGCTTTCAGATGCTTGTAAAAAAGGTGGCATTGAAATGGGTGTTTATATTTCTCCATGGGATAGAAACCATCCCGATTATGGCACACCAAAATACAATGACATTTACATTGCTACCATGAAAGAATTATTAACCGGCTATGGTAAATTTTTTGAACTATGGTGGGATGGCGCAAACGGCGAAGGCCCTAATGGTAAAAAGCAAGAATACACATTCAGAAGATTTGAAGATTCGGCATTTAAATTTCAACCGCAGCTGATGATATTTAGTGATATCGGGCCAAGCATTAGATGGTGCGGAAACGAACGCGGTATCATTGGTAATACCAACTGGAATTTATTAGATACAGCTGGTTTTTACAGAGGTCATGGAGGTCCGCCAGAAGATACCCTTAACCAAGGTAATGTTAATGGTAAATTATGGATTCCCGCAGAAGCAGATGTTTCTATTAGACCAGGATGGTTTTATCATCCAAAAGAAGACAACAAAGTAAAATCGGCAAGTACCTTATTTAATTTGTTTTTAAAATCTGTGGGTAATGGCGGTAACTTATTATTAAATGTACCTCCTGATAGACGCGGACTTTTTCATGAAGCAGACTCTGCATCCCTTGTAGGTTTTGCAGCACTCAGAAAAAAAGCGTTTGAAACAAACTTGTTAGCAGGCCATACCCCAGTTACCAAAACAAATGCTGCTGGCCTTATAACATTAACCTATACCTTCAAAAAGCCTACAAAGCTTAATGCAGTTGTATTGCAGGAATTAATTGAGCATGGACAACGCGTTAAAAGTTTTACGATTGAAGCTAAAGAAGAAGGCACAAATGGAAATTTTGCAAAAATATTTGATGGCACAACCATTGGGCGTAAAAAAATTGCCACATTTAACCCGATTACTACCACTTCTATCAAAATAACCATTACTGACGCTAAAGCAGCCGTATATCTAAAACCTACTACTGCTTACGATTTTGGCTTTGAGATAAAAAATTAAGTAAATTTGCACTATAAACAAAGCGTATGAGCACCGTTCAACCAATTGTAGGCATCATCATGGGAAGCGACAGTGATTTAACTATCATGCAAGATGCTGCCAGTATTTTAAAGCAGTTTAATATCCCGTTTGAATTAACCGTGGTGTCTGCACACAGAACCCCTATTCGTATGGTTGAATATGCTACAACAGCAAAATCTAGAGGGCTTCAGGTTATTATAGCAGGTGCAGGTGGCGCCGCTCATTTACCAGGTATGATTGCAGCCATTACTACCCTACCTGTTATTGGTGTTCCTATTAAATCGTCTAACTCTATTGATGGCTGGGATTCGGTACTTTCTATTTTGCAAATGCCTAGTGGTGTGCCTGTTGCAACTGTTGCACTAAATGGCGCAAAAAATGCTGGTATTTTAGCCGCTCAAATTGTTGGCGCTACAAACGATACTGTTTCTGCAACAATCGCTTCTTATAAAGAGGGTTTACAAAACGAAGTCACCGAAAAAGTAAATAAATTAAAGGGAGACTGGAACAATAGTTTTGACATCTGATTAAAACAATTATTCCTTTAGATATAAAATGGTAAAACCTTTACTAAAATCGTCAGAATTTTCTACTATGGCATGCACAAAATGGGTGCCATAAATTTTATACCAATCAGCAATATTTTCTACGCGCTCTTGTAAGCTACCGACCGGAAACAACTGCTCTATAATTTTTGTTATTTGTTGTTGCTCCACTTCAAACTTTCGTTTTTCGGCACGAAGCATTTTCTTTTGAACCTGCAATAATTTTTGTGCTTGCTTATGTGATAATGCCTCAATATGATCCACTAAACTTGCATCAATTTTAGCTGCTTGTTCTTTAACAAGTGCATACTGCGCTTCAATAGCAGCCATTTGAGCATTAATTTGTAAATGATGAACCGAATTGGCTTTTACAAAACTATCAATAATGACTTGCGGGCGACCTTTAAATAAGTTGATTGTATTAATTTGCATTTTTTGCAACAGCTGCGACTGTTTGGCTGTTACAAGTAAAAATGAATTGCGTAGTAATAAAACCGGGTAAGGCACTGCAGCATCAGCAAAAACTTGTTTAAGTTCTAGCCAGTATGCAAGCTCGCCGCCACCACCAATAAATGCAATATTAGGTAAAATAGTTTCCTGAAAAACACCTCTCAAAATAACGTTGGGACTGTAACAAGCTGGATTGTTTTTTACATCTTCCAATATTTGCTCCCTAGTAAATTGTAAGCCTAATGCTGCTACTTCAAAACCATTACTAGTTTGAACAATACGCTCTCTTTTATTGCCTTGTAAATAAAACAAATTAATTTCTCGGCCGGCAGCCTGCACTTTATAATGAGTGCTTAAGTTTTTAATCGTTTGCTGCACCGCTTTATTAGAAAACCCGGTGGTTAATTCTTTTTCGATAACACTTGTAAAGAGTGATTTTAACTTGTCACAATCTGGCAGTATCACCACAAGGCCAAATTCACCAAATAAATGGTTTACAATTTCGAAAGTAGCGTCAGCAATTGTTTTACCAATTGTAAATGATTTCTTTAAAAGACTAACCCATGCAGCTCCCTCCACCGATACCCCAATTTGACCTTCTACCAGTTTAATGAGTGCAAGCAATTCAGCATCAACTAGCATACGACCTACTGCACCCGTTTGCTTTGTTTGCCACACTAATTTTTGGCCTCCAATGGTAACAAAGCCAAGCTCTTCGATGTCTGCATCTTCGGAACCCATATAATAAACGGGTACAAAATGAGCACCTGGTATTTGCTTATTAATTGAACGTGACAAGGCAATGGTATGCGCTATCTTATAAATAAAATAAAGTGGGCCAGTAAATAAATTGGGCTGATGCGCTGTTGTAACCGTATAGGTCTTGCTATCTTTTAAAGATTGGATATTAGCTGTTACAGATTCTAGTGCATTGACAATTTCATACTGTTTGTTTAAAGCATCGACAAGCGCCCCCCTTGGTGTATTAAACGAATCACGCGCTGCCATAGCTGCCTTTACACCATCTATATTGGGAGCATGGGTGTAAAAAGGTGCTAATTTTTGATTGGCTTCTAAGTAATCAGAAACCAAGCTAGAAAAATAGCCCGTTAAAGGATAAGCAACTTGCTCGGCAGCTTTTATCATAATTAGGGTTAAAATTACAACAAGGGCAGCAAATAATGGAAGATTCGTCAGAATAGTTACATTTGTAAAGGGTCTAATCCCTATTTCGTTGCTATGGAAAGCTATGGTAAAATATTACTGATTGCCATGCCGGCATTTTTATTACTGGTACTATTCGAGAAATGGTATGGAGTTTTAAAGGGAAAGGAAACGGTACGAACTTTTGACATGATTTCAAGCCTTAGCTCAGGCGTTACCAATGTAACCAAAGACGTACTTGGTTTAAGCATTGCGGTCATTTCTTATGGCTGGATGGTTCAGCACTTTGCATTAACCAAAGTTACAGACGGCCCACTCACTTATATTATTGCTTTTTTGGCACTTGATTTTGCTGGCTATTGGATCCACAGAATTGCACATGAATACAATGTTTTTTGGAACAACCATATTGTACACCATAGCTCTGAAGAATATAATTTAGCATGTGCTTTAAGACAAAGCATTTCTTCTATTGTAAAAATATTTGTGATTTTTTTATTACCTGCTGCTTTACTTGGGGTGCCTGCAAAAGTAATAGGGATTATAGCGCCACTTCATTTGTTTGCACAATTTTGGTACCATACACAGCATATTGGCAATATGGGTTTTTTAGAAAAGATTATTGTAACACCATCACATCATAGAGTGCACCATGCCATTAATATAGAATACCTAGATAAAAACTACAGTCAGATATTTATTTTTTGGGATAAATTATTTGGCACTTTTAAAGAGGAAGATCCTACTATTCCTGCGGTATATGGCATTACAAGAGCGGTTCAAACCTGGAATCCAATTAAAATTAATTTCATGCATTTATGGTTACTTATTAAAGATGCATGGCGTACTAAAAGCTTGTCAAGTAAATTTAAAATTTGGTTTATGCCAACCGGTTGGAGACCTGAAGATGTTGAAGCGCAGTATCCAGTAGATAAAATTGAAGATGTGTATAATTTTGAAAAATACGATACCAACGAAACCAAGGGCTTGGTGCTATGGTCGTACATACAACTGGTAGCACTCTTATTATTTGTAAGTTATTTGTTTGGCAACATCGCTACTATTGGGAACCCGAATATGTTTTTATATGGCGCGTTTGTATTTGCCTTTGTTTATGCACACGCAGAACTTATGGACAGAAGTGGCGAAGCGCTCATTGCTGAGATTGTTAAAGCTGCCATAACTGTAGCCGTATTATACTACCAAAAAGATTGGTTTGGTGCGAATGCTTTATTTAGTGGCGCAAGTATTGCAGTAACGCTCTACTTAATTGTATCCTTAGCAGTTACCTTTTACTTTCATTATATAGAACGTCCCTCGCTATCTACTAGTTCACCTTCAATGTCGTAATCGTAGGCTTTGGTAATTTTTACCCAAACAAAATCTCCATTTGTGAGTTTGCGCTTGGTATTGATTACTACTTCATTGTCTACTTCTACACTATCAAATTCGGTACGTCCTAGGTATCGGCCGGCTTCTTTTTTATCGACAATTACTTTTAAAACCTGTCCTACTTTTTCTTGATTTTTTTCGAGAGAAATTTCCTGCTGCACTTCCATAATAGATTGTGCGCGTTCTGTTTTAACATCAGCTGGCACGTCATCTACTAAATCATGTGCCGTCGTGTTTTCTTCGTGGCTGTAACTAAAAATACCTACTCTATCAAAGCGGTGTTCTTGTAAAAATTCTTTTAATTCTTCGATGTCATCTTCAGTTTCACCAGGGAAACCAGCAATTAAAGTGGTACGCAAACAAATACCTGGTACACGCGCTCTAATTTCCTTGATCAGCACAGACATATCTTCTCTAGTAATGTTGCGCTTCATGGCTTTTAACATGCTATTACTAGCGTGCTGCAGCGGCATATCTAGGTACTTACAAATATTGGAACGCTCACGCATTACATCCAGTATTTCGAGCGGAAATTTACTTGGATACGCATAGTGTAAACGGATCCACTCGATGCCTTTTACATCAGCGAGTGCGTGTAATAATTTAGGAAGCGCACGCTCTTTATAGATATCTAAACCATAATAGGTAAGTTCCTGCGCAATAAGCATGATTTCTTTAACACCTTTTTTTACTAGGCCTTCGGCTTCTGTTACAAGGTCTTCGATGGTACGGCTAATATGTTGTCCGCGCATTAAAGGAATAGCACAAAACGAACAGGTACGGTTACAACCTTCACTAATTTTTAGATACGCATAGTGCTGTGGTGTACTTAAAAAACGTTCACCTACCAGTTCTGCTTTATAATCTACTTCAAACTGTTTTAACATTAAAGGAAGTTCCATGGTGCCAAACCATGCATCTACTTCAGGCATTTCTGATTCCAAATCACCTCTATATCTTTCGCTCAAACATCCGGTTACATATACTTTATCAAGTTTACCCCTGCGCTTTAATTCGAGTTGATCCAAAATAGTATTGATACTTTCTTCTTTGGCTTTGTCAATAAACCCACAAGTATTTACCACTACCACATTGTGGTCTAGCTTGGTGTTTTCATGCACCACATCAATATCACTCGCTTTAAGCTGTCCGCTAAGCACTTCACTATCCACTAAATTTTTACTACAACCGAGTGTAATAATATTAACCTTGTCTTTATGTAGAGTTTTTGACTTCATGGATTATTTATGAATTTCACTCGAAAAATGAAAAGTAATATCTGGGTTATTGGTAATTTCTGTATTTAAAAACCATTCGCTTTGTGCTAAATAAACTGGATTACCGTCTTTATCTACGGCAGCATTTTGCTGTTTGAAACGTAAAAAATCGTCGAGCTTTCCGGCAACATTTGATGTAAGCCAACATGCTTTATAAAAAGGAAGGGTTCTAAATTCACAAGCAGCACCATACTCCTGTAAGAGCCTGTACTGAATCACTTCAAATTGAAGATCACCCACGCAACCAATAATTTTTTTATTGCCACCAAACTGAGTAAACAACTGCGCTACACCTTCGTCAGTTAATTGACTAATTCCTTTTTCTAATTGCTTTGTTTTTAATGGATCTTTATTAACGAGTTCCTTAAAAATTTCTGGCGAAAAAGTAGGGATCCCAGTAAAGAAAAAATCTTCTCCTTCTGTTAAGGTATCTCCTATTTTAAAATTACCCGTATCAAATAAACCCACCACGTCACCAGGGTATGCATCATCAATAACGTCTTTGGTACGCGCTAAAAAGGTGTACGGATTGCTAAAGCGCATGTCTTTGTCATTTCTAACATGATGGTAGTATTTGTTTCTTTCAAAACGGCCACTACATACACGCATAAATGCAATACGGTCTCTATGTTTAGGATCTAGGTTGGCATGAATTTTAAAAATAAAGCCACTAAATTTATCTTCACCTACTTCTACAAGTCGCTTAGAAGTGGCTCTACTACGCGGCACTGGCGCAATTCTAATAAAAGTGTCCAGCATTTCTTTAACACCAAAATTATTAACGGCACTACCAAAAAATACAGGCGCAACTTTAGCAGTTAAATAATCTTTGGCATCTAATGCACCATACACACCTTCAATAAGTTCTACGTCTTCTCTTAATTGATCGGCGTCACGCTTACCCACTTTTGTTTCCAATAAAGCGTCTTGTAAATCATCGATGGCCACAATATCCTCTTCATCGGCTTTTGTACCTCCAGTAAATAAGCGAAGGTTTTTATCATGTAAATTATATACACCTTTAAATTCTTTACCACTATTAATGGGCCAGGTCATGGGGTGTAACGAAATATGTAATTCGTTTTCTATTTCTTCTAATAAATCAAATCTATTTTTACCATCTCTATCCATTTTATTGATAAAAACAATTACAGGTGTATCGCGCATACGACACACTTCCATTAAACGTCGTGTTTGTGGTTCTACCCCATTCACACTATCAATGACCAATATTACACTATCAACAGCACTTAGGGTACGGTAAGTATCTTCGGCAAAATCTTTGTGGCCGGGTGTATCTAATAAATTAATTAAGAAGTCTTTGTATTCGAATGACATAACAGAAGTAGCCACCGAAATACCACGCTGACGTTCAATTTCCATGAAATCTGATGTAGCGTGCTTTTTAATTTTGTTGCTTTTAACGGCACCAGCAGTTTGAATAGCACCACCAAATAACAGAAACTTTTCTGTTAAGGTTGTTTTACCCGCATCCGGATGCGATATAATGGCAAAACTCTTGCGTCGACCTATCTCTTTCTCGTATTTCATGAAGCTATTAAATTATGCGCTGCAAAGGTAAGGACAGCGGGGCTTAACTATAGCAAAACATTCACAATTATTGAGCTCTAAGCGACTTATCTTTACACGTATAAACGCCTTATTATGAAGAAATTAGTTTTTATTGTTGCGATTTTAGGTTTTCAAACTCTAGAGGCACAAAAAATTGGAGATTTATTAAAAAAAGCTTCCAATATGGCGATGCCATCCTCTGGTGGCCTCAGTACAGACGAAATAGCTAATGGTCTTAAAGAAGCGCTTCAAAAAGGTGCTCAAACAGGAACCGCAAAACTTTCCAGCCCTGGTGGATTTTTAGAAAACGCAGCATTAAAGATTATCATGCCACCTGAGGCACAAAAAATTGAATCAACCCTCAGAAGACTCGGATTTAATCAACTCATGGACGATATGATTGTGAGTATGAACCGAGCCGCAGAAGATGCTTGTAAAACAGCAGTACCTATTTTTACTTCAGCCATCAAAGAAATGACCATTACCGATGGTATCAATATTTTAAGAGGAAGCGATACATCTGCAACTTCTTATTTGAGAACAAAAACCAACATGGCTCTCACACAAAGTTTTTCGCCAGTAATCAAATCATCACTTGACAAAGTGAATGCTACGCAATATTGGGAAAAAATAATTACAACATATAATAGTGTTCCTCTAATTGGCAAAAAAATGAATCCGGATTTAGTTGCGTATGTAACGGATAAATCTTTATCTGGTATTTACACCGAAATTGCTAACCAAGAAAAAGATATTAGAGCCAATCCTGCTGCAAGAACATCAGCTCTATTACAAAAAGTATTTACAAAAAAATAAGGCCACAATTACTTGCGGCCTTATCAGTATTATTATTTTAGATACTAGATATCAATTGCTTCGCCATAAGCAGCTGCAGTAGCTTCTTTTAGTCCTTCACTCATAGTTGGATGAGGGTGTATAGCATTTAAGATTTCATGTGCAGTGGTTTCTAATTTACGTGCAACAACTGCTTCTGCAATCATTTCAGTAACGTTCATACCAATCATATGGCAACCTAAAAACTCGCCATATTTTGCATCATAAATAACTTTTACAAAACCTTCTGTAGCGCCTGCTGCACTTGCCTTTCCGCTTGCTACAAATGGGAATTTACCCACTTTAATTTCGTAACCAGCTTCTTTAGCCGCTTTTTCCGTGTAACCTACACTTGAAATTTCTGGCGTACAATAGGTACAACCAGGAATGTTGTTGTAATCAATTGCTTCAGGTAAATGATGGTGCTTTTTTTCTAGGTAAGCCATATGCTCTGCAGCATTGATACCTTCTTTAGCAGCCACGTGCGCAAGCGCTTGACCTGGAGAACAATCACCAATTGCATACACACCAGCTACAGATGTTTGTTGATATTTGTCTACAATCACTCTTCCTTTATCTACTTTAACACCCGCTTCTTCTAAACCAAGATTTTCGATATTGGCAACAACACCAACTGCACTTAAAACAACATCCGCTTCTAATGTTACCATAGAACCGTCCTGCTTTTTAACATGCGCTTTAACACCAGCTCCAGAGGTATCTAAAGATTCTACAGAAGCGTTGGTCATAATTTCGATGCCTTGTTTTTTATATTGCTTTTCTAATTCTTTAGAAATGTCTTCATCTTCTACAGGAACAATGCGAGGCATAAATTCAACAATGGTTACTT
>JBIISK010000011.1:0-50770 GCA_044341045.1 Sediminibacterium sp.
CCGAAAAACTCGCTATCAATTTCCATTTTTGTTTTTCAGGTATATAAAAATAACCCGAGTAAATAGTCGTTTGAGAAGCTGAGTCTGTTAATGCAGTCACTAAAAATTTATACGTTGTTTCTGTTTTCCAAGGATATATCAAATGGCTATGTCCGCCGGTGCCTTCATTGCCAAAATCGTTGGTAATAACACTATCTCCTTTTGCAAGTAATACCACTCTATTTTCTGTGCCTACTTTATTACGGTCTACGGCTTCATTACCCGCGTCCCACACCGAAAATATCACGCGTCTTTCCTTTTCACTATTTACTTGTATACCAAAATAACCACGGGCAAAACCGCAGGCCATATAATAGGTATGTATAGGATCAAAGGCAGCAGGGACGGTTATTTCATTGTAAAAAGAAACCGTTTTTACGCTATCAGCAACCGGATATTTTAAATGTACTGATGCCGCATTACGCCTAGGCTTGTGGTTATAATGCATTTGTTCAACAGCAGTACCACCCAGCATAATACCGGCAATAGACGCCTGCATGCGCGCCGTGTTTTTTGGGACCGACAAGGTGATTTGAACAAAACCTGTATCAGCTATTATAACCTTGCCTAGTGTAAGGGTTGTAAATTTATTAGTAGCCGGAAGTACCGCTTTTAATACCGTAGCGCCAACACTTACGCGAATCGGCAGCGCCCATTTATTAGCAAACTGCAACTGAACGCGCAATTCCCCGGGCTTTCTAATTTTTACAAAAAAATGAATTCGCTTACCCGATTGCTTCCATTTGTAATAATCAGGATCCCCTTTTACAAATTGCGCCTCCTCTTCTTCATCCGCTAATAGCAAACCGGTATTCAGTGGTGTGATATAAGCTGTTGTAACAGATAACACACTATCACGCTGCGCAAAAACGCTAGCACTCAACATTAAAAAAGCAACAACACTTAAAATATTTTTTTTCATAGATTTATTTTTAAGAAGCCTCAAACCAAATGGGTTTTGTATTATCTGGCTCTGCATTATAATTAATAAATAATTCGTCTCCAGCGGCTACTGGCTTTACCGTCATTATAGAAATGGTGGCGTTATCAAAATCCATTTCGTAAACGCAGTTGGCTGTATAAGAATGATTATAAATAGAGAGGTAACCAAGTGCCACACACGCCGACAATAAATCATCCCCCCACTCAAAAATGTAATCATACAAAATTGTCTTTTCAAGTTGTGCTCGTTCTGTAGGATTTACCACTAGCACCGGCGAAATTTCTATAGTGGTGCCTACCTCGATACTTTCGGTAGCAAATACACCTCTTCCGCGCTGATCAGATGGAGCAATGGTTAAAATGGGTAATATCATATAAATCAATGTCAGATATGAAGATACAGCCTCTTTTCATATCAATTAATATGGACGATTCACAAATGATGACTAAATTGCGCCCATGTCTTTGGAGCTCGACCAATTAAATATCAACGAACAGTTCGAACAGCTCATTGCTAAGGAAGATAAGCTAGAAATCAAAGAGTTTCTAGACGATCAAAATATTAGCGATGTGGCGGAGCTTATCAATGAATATCCCGAGTACGAGGCCCAAATTATTGCCAACATGGCCATTCATAGAGCGGCTAGCGTTTTCAAAATTTTGGACATTGCCCAACAAAAAGACATTGTCAAAGAACTGCCTTCTTCTAAAACCGCCGAGTTATTAAATGAACTCCCTGCCGATGATAGAACTGACTTTTTAGAAGAACTACCAAAAGCAGCCATTCGTGATTTAATTAAACTACTCGACCCCGAAGAAAGAAAAATTACCCTTGCCATGCTTGGGTATCCCGAGGATAGTGTGGGCCGATTAATGAACCCCGATTACGTTTACATTTACGCCCACAATACCGTAACTGAAGTTTTTGATACCATCCGAAAGTTTGGAAAAAATTCAGAAACCATCGATGTTATTTATATCATCGATCAAAAAGGTGAACTGGTAGACGACATCAGGATTAGAGACGTAATTTTAGCAGCACCGGGTAAAAGAGTGGATGAAATTATTGATGGCAGAGTTGTATCACTAAATGTACATGACGATCAGGAGCACGCCAACCAGGTGTTTAAAATGAACAACCGTGTGGCACTTCCTGTAGTGGATGACAATAATATTTTGTTAGGTATTGTAACCATCGATGATATGCTTTGGGTAGCCAACGAAGAGTTTAGTGAAGACATGCAAAAAATGGGTGGTACCGAAGCCTTAAACGAACCTTATTTAGATATTCCTTTATTAAAACTTTTCAAAAAAAGAGTAGGCTGGCTTGTTGTATTATTTATTGGTGAAATGCTTACGGCAACAGCCATGGGTTATTTCCAAGACGAAATTGCAAAAGCTATAGTACTTGCCTTATTTGTGCCACTAATTATTTCAAGTGGCGGTAATAGTGGCTCACAAGCATCTACCCTTATTATTCAGGCGATGGCAGTTGGTGAAATTACAATTCAAGATTGGTGGCGCGTTCTACGCCGCGAAATTACAAGCGGACTTTTGCTAGGCTCTGTACTTGGTATTATTGGTTTTATTCGCGTAGGCGTTTGGCATTCAATCTTCCCCAACATATACGGTGCACACTGGATGATGATTGGATTTACCGTAGGATTTTCACTCATTGGCGTAGTGCTATGGGGCACTTTATCAGGCTCTATGCTGCCTATCTTTTTAAAGCGTTTAGGATTTGACCCTGCTGTTTCGTCGGCACCGTTTGTTGCCACACTTGTTGACGTAACAGGGCTTATTATTTATTTTAGCTTTGCCTATTTATTCCTGCAAGGACTACTCTTGTAAATTGCTATTGTTGCTGGTTAAAATTTAAGTCCAACACCAAGTTGCAAGGACGCCGTTTTCCAAGTTTCCATGTCATCAATGGCATTAATATTTTGCAACCCTGCAACGTATCTACCATAAATTCTGAAAGAACTTAAATTTAATTGCGCACCCACAACTGCAGATACATCACCAGTCTTAAATGCATTTTGCGCATTATTTAAAACGTTTTTATCTTGGCCAATTAGTATGCCATATTGAGGGCCAACATTAAAGGTGATAAGCTTACCTAGATTTAGGCGAAGTAAAATTGGGATACTTAAGTAATTAAGTCTAGTGTATGCATTATCAATTAAAAAAGCCTGTGTAAATCTTGTGTTATAAAGAGTAGAAGAACTAGAACGCTTGGTCATGAGTTGGTTATATAATAGTTCTGGTTGAATACCTATGAATTTATTGATATCAACTTCTGCAAAAGCGCCAACCATATAGCCCATATCAAAAGCATCATTAAATGATTGCCCGTTTACCTTATTTAAGTTTAGGCCACCTTTTACGCCAAGTCTAAAACCACTTTGAGCAGCTGCTTGCATCGAAAAGAAAACAACAAAACCAATTAAAATAAATGTCTTTTTCATAATAGAAAGTTTAATAACAGTAAGTTCTAGTATTTAAAACGAAAAAAATAACAACTAATTGTTAAATGGCTTAACTATAACATAGTTAAATTAATTCTATAACCGTTATTTCTGGCAGTATCCCAACCCTTCCTGGATAACCAATAAATCCATAGCCCCTGTTCACATATAATTTTTGTAGGCCTTGCTCGTATAAACCCGCCCACTGCTTGTACATCCACTGAACGGGACTCCATTTAAAATAAGGATTTTCGAGGCCAAATTGCATGCCGTGGGTGTGGCCAGAAAGCATCAAATCTATGCCCGGATATTCAGGTAATATTTGTGCATCCCAATGGCTTGGATCATGACTTAACAAAATCTTGAAAGGAATATTTTCAGTGCCCGGATACGCCAAATTCATTTTGCCATATTTAGGAAATCTGGCTTTGGCACCCCAGTTTTCGATTCCGAGTAATGCAATTTTTTCTCCTTTCTTTTCAAGTACCACATGCTCATTCATCAGTAATCGCCAGCCCATATTGGCATGCACTTTTTTAAGCGCTTCTAAATTATCAATTTTAGCCTGTGCTGATGGCCACTGCACATAGTCGCCATAATCATGATTGCCTAGAGTAGAAAAAACACCAAGCGGCGCAGTTAACCGGCCAAATGAATTTTGATAAGGCTCCATTTCGGTGGATCTATCATTTACCAAATCGCCGGTAAAAACGATTAGATCTGCTTGTTGCTTTAAAATTAAATCGATACCCTTATTAACCGCACGAATATCCTGAAAACTGCCGCTATGAATGTCGCTAATATGCACCATGCGCATTCCTTTAAATGCTTCTGGTAAATTTTTAAAAGACAGTTTTATTTTTTTTACTTGGTAATTGTATTTATTGCCAAAACCAAATAATAAAGTTCCAAATAAAGTACCACCAAGTCCAAGACCCAACCAACTTAAAAAAGTAGATCTAGGAATACCTTGCCCTTCTGGACCCATGTACTGCGCTCCTGACAATGGAAAAATTTTATTCATGAGTAACAACGCGCCTCTTCGAATATCATCGGCAACAAAAAATAGGGAACCAATTAATTTCGCTAAAAAAAGTCCAATCAAAATCGCAAAGACATAATTTCTAAAAATTTTTGAGGTCTGCAAAAATTGGAGGTAAGGAAAAGAAAGCATAGTGGCAATGGTAAAAAAAGAGACCACCCAATAGCTAATAAAAATAGCTTGGCGCCCCCTTTCGGACCCCTGCTGGCTTACTGTTTTTAAAGCCTGAAAAACGTATAAATCCAGTAAAAAAATGATGACAGCGATGATCCACCAGCTTGTTGCACTGCGCATAGGTTTGGGTTATTTGAGTGATTTTATGCCAAAATCGGTTGAAAAAAGGCAAAATTACCCCTTTTTTAGCCGTTTTTAGGGAATTTTGACAAGGGGTCATTTGTACAACAAAGTATGGATAAGATTGTTTCAAAAGATGTAGCTGAAAGCTTATTTTTGGCAACTCACAAGCAATAAATATTATGGCGAGAATTATAGGCGTAGCCAATCAGAAGGGAGGCGTGGGAAAAACAACCACAGCTATCAACGTAGCGGCAAGTTTGGCTGTTTTAGAATTTAAAACCCTCCTTGTAGATGCAGACCCACAGGCAAATAGCACCACGGGGGTAGGATTTGATTTGCATAACATCACAAACAGTTTGTATGACTGTATGGTTAATAACGCAACTGCCAACGATGTGATTTTAAAATCGGAAGTACCCAATTTAGATTTAATCCCTTCGCATATAGATTTAGTAGGTGCCGAAATTGAAATGATCAATTATCCGAACAGAGAAAATGTGATGAAAGGTATTTTAGACGCCGTTCGTGATAAATATGATTTTATAATTATTGACTGTTCTCCTTCACTTGGATTAATTACTGTAAATTCTTTGGTTGCTGCAGATAGTGTTATTGTTCCTGTGCAGTGTGAATTTTTTGCATTAGAAGGTTTAGGTAAATTATTAAATACTATTAAAATTGTACAAAGCAGGTTAAATCCATCGCTACAAATAGAAGGAATTTTAATGACCATGTATGATGGCCGCCTTCGTTTAAGCAATCAAGTTGTTAGCGAAGTGCGCAGGCATTTTGATGAAATGGTTTTTGATACCATTATCCACCGTAATACCAGGTTAAGCGAATCGCCAAGTGTAGGGAAGCCAGTTATTTTATATGACGCAGATAGTAAGGGTACCATTAATTATTTAAACCTTGCTAAAGAAATTCTTCAAAATAATGGTATGACAAAAATTTCTAACGAAGAAAGAATTATAGAATAACATGAGTAGCCCTAAAAATAACAAAGAAATGATTGGCAAAGGACTTAGGTCATTGCTATCCAATATAGACGCAGAATATAAAACACCTAAAGGACAAGTGCAACCGGCATTTGCAGAGCAGGCGGTAGCCAGCAGTAAAATTGCACTCGCCGATATTCAAATCAATCCCAAGCAACCACGCCGCGATTTTGATGAACAGGCTTTACACGAGCTTGCCGAGTCTATTAAAATTCATGATGTTATTCAACCATTAACGGTTTCTAAATTAGCATCTGGTAAATATCAACTAATTGCCGGGGAACGCAGATTTAGAGCTTCTAAAATGGCAGGACTTAAAGAAGTGCCGGTATATGTAAGACAAGCCAATGACCAACAATTATTAGAGTGGGCTTTACTTGAAAATTTACAAAGAGAAAATTTAAACGCCATCGAAATTGGCATCAGCTATAAGCGCATGATGGACGAGCTTTCTTACACCCAAGAACAGGTAGCAGAGCGCATGGGCAAAGAAAGAAGTACCGTATCCAATTATATCAGACTTCTAAAATTACCACCCGATTTACAACTCGCTATCAGAAGTGGTAAAATTTCGATGGGTCATGCAAGAGCGCTTGTAAACATTGATACTATTGATAGACAACTTTTTGTTTTCAAAGAAATTATTCAAAAGAGTTTAAGCGTTAGGCAAACTGAAGAACTGGTGCGCAAAATGTACCTCGCGCAAAAACCAGCAGGCGCCAAAGACAATAAATCTAGCCTTCCTACAGCCTATAAAAAAATTGAAGACAATTTGTCTTCTCATTTTTCTACAAAAGTTAAAATGACGCATTCTAAAAAAGGAAGCGGCAGTATTACCATCGAGTATTTTTCGTTAGACGAATTAAACAAAATACTGGATGCCATGAACGTAACGGTGAATTAAAATGATAGGTGCAAAAAAGTTAATCTTTTTTTTCATTGGCTGCATACTTTTTTGCAGTGCGCCCTTGAATGCACAAAAAAAAGACTCCAGTCCTTTAAAAAATAAGCGCATCTCTATAAAAAAAGATAGCACACTTGTAAAAAGCGATACTGTTGTCAAATTAAAATTCCGCCCGCAAGTAGCTACACGCAGAGCCGCTATTTTACCAGGCTGGGGCCAGGCTACCAATAAAGAATATTGGAAGATCCCTCTTGTTTATGGTGTTTTAGCAATACCCGGTGCTTTGTATTTTTATAACGATGGCTGGTACAACAAAACGAAATTCGCATACGAAGCAAAATTTAGGGCACAGGCCCCTACCCTAGATAGTTCGGGACTTGCGGACGTCGATCCAAGATTAAAAAATTTAGGGCTAGGTTCTTTACAGTCCTACAGAAACACATTTAGAAGAGATAGAGACTACTCTATTTTATATTTTATTTTAGCATGGGGTTTACAAGTAGCCGATGCTACTGTATTTGCGCACCTCAAACAATTTGATGTTTCTGATGATTTATCTTTACAAGTTAAGCCACAGTTCAACCCTAATACCAGAACACCGGGCCTTGGACTCGTCTTGAATTTTAGAGAACCGTCAAAAAAAATATTTACAACAAAATAATGTACGCATGAATATTGCACTTGTTGGATACGGAAAAATGGGTAAAGCTATAGAAGAAATTGCGTTAGCAAATGGTCATACTATTGGATTAAAAATTGACCTCGATAATGCTGCCGATTTAAACGCAGAAAATGCCTCTGGTATTGATGTTGCTATCGAATTTACCGGACCGCACAGTGCATTTGATAACGTCATGAAATGTTTATTGCTAGGCGTTCCTGTTGTTTGCGGCTCTACCGGTTGGCTAGAAAATTATGAAAAAGCAAAAGCATTTTGCGCCGCTCAAAACGGTACGCTTATATATGCAAGTAATTTTAGCATTGGTGTAAACTTATTTTTTGAAATCAATAAGACACTAGCTGCCCTTATGAGTAAGCACCCAAGCTATGAGGTAAGCTTACATGAAATTCACCACACGCAAAAAAAGGATGCCCCAAGTGGAACTGCTATTACTCTTGCAGAGCAGGTACTAGCAGTTGTGCCAAATAAAACAAAATGGGTAAATGAAGCATCTGGTGTGGCTTCGGATCTAGTGATTACTTCGGAAAGAATTGATCCCGCACCAGGCACACACACGACTACCTATACATCAGCAATTGACACCATAGAAATTACACATACGGCACACAACAGAAAAGGATTTGCAGGTGGCGCGGTACTTGCTGCCGAATTTGCTGCTACCCATCAAGGTATTTTTTCAATGAAAGAAGTTTTAGGACTATAAATACATACACATGAATCAGCCCTTCTTAACAGAATTATTTAAAGATCAATCGTACAATAAAAATCAGTTTTTTTTAATTGCAGGACCTTGCGTGGTAGAAAGCGAAGAACTAGTAATGGAAATTGCAGATAAAGTAAGTACGATTTGTAAAAACCTAGGTATTGCTTATGTTTTTAAAGCAAGCTACCGCAAAGCCAACCGCACAAGTGCCAATTCATTTACTGGCATTGGCGATGACAACGGACTAGCACTGATAAAAAAAGTAGGTACTACCTATAAGCTCCCTACTACTTCTGATATTCATGCACACGACGAAGCTGCTGTGGCTGCCGAGTTCATAGATATATTACAAATCCCTGCTTTCCTCTGCAGACAAACAGATTTACTAGTAGCTGCTGCACAAACGGGCAAGATTGTAAACGTAAAAAAAGGTCAGTTTTTAAGTGGGGCTTCTATGAAATTTGCCGTTGATAAAATTAAATTAGCGGGCAACAACAATATCATGTTAACAGAACGCGGTAACACTTTTGGATACCAAGATTTAGTAGTGGATTATAGAAATATTCCGGCCATGAAAGAAAACAACGTGCCTGTTATTATGGATTGCACACATTCATTACAACAACCCAATCAAACAAGTGGCGTAACAGGTGGCAATCCACATTTAATTGAAACAATTGCTAAAGCAGCCATTGCTACTGGAGCAGACGGGTTATTTATTGAAACGCATCCAAACCCAGCTGTCGCAAAAAGTGATGGCGCCAACATGCTACCATTACATTTACTAGAACCGCTACTTGAAAAACTAGTGAGATTAAGAGAGGCCGTAATATAAAGCCAAATAAAAAAAAGTCTACCAGTTGTTTAGTGGATTTCTTTTGCCAGCCAAAATGTAACGCTTGATATTCATCCAAAAAGCGAGTACCATATAAATTATTACTGGTGATCCGAGGGTTAAAAAACTGATATAAATAAACCACATTCTTATGCGGGACGTGGCAATACCGAGGCGCTCCCCCAAGGCATTACACACACCAAAAGCCCTTAATTCTAGAAATTCCCTCAATTTTTGAATCATAATGGTGCTTTTTTAACAACTGTATGGCAATTTAGGTCATTTATAGTAAAGAAACTCTTTTGCCCGCCCCCCTTTTTTCGTAAATTCGCAGCAGATTTTTTAAAAATTCAATCATACATCTATAAATTCCTATTGTTATGGCTTTTGACATTGAAATGATCAAGAAAGTGTACGCAGAAATGCCTGCAAAAATTAATGCAGCTAGAGAGGCACTTGGCAGACCCTTAACCCTGTCAGAAAAAATTCTTTTTTCGCATTTACATGGCGATCAGTCTCCAAGTAATTTTGAAAGAGGCGGTTCTTATGTAGACTTCGCACCAGACCGTGTTGCAATGCAAGATGCCACTGCGCAAATGGCTTTGTTACAATTTATGCAAGCGGGTCGTCCTAAGGTGGCGGTACCAAGTACGGTGCATTGTGATCACTTAATTTCTGCAAAAGTAGAAGCCAAACAAGATTTACAAGTTGCAACAACAGAGAGTAAAGAAGTCTATGACTTTTTAGCTTCTGTTTCAAATAAATATGGCATTGGTTTTTGGAAACCAGGTGCAGGTATTATTCACCAAGTAGTGTTAGAAAATTATGCATTCCCTGGTGGTATGATGATTGGTACCGATTCTCATACCGTTAACGCGGGTGGTTTAGGTATGCTTGCGATTGGTGTGGGTGGTGCAGATGCATGTGATGTGATGGCAGGACTTGCTTGGGAATTAAAATGGCCTAAACTTATAGGCATTAAATTAATAGGTAAATTAAATGGCTGGACTGCTCCTAAAGATGTGATCTTAAAAGTAGCTGGTATCTTAACTGTAAAAGGTGGTACTGGTGCGATTGTAGAATATTTTGGTGAAGGTGCAACGAGCATGAGTTGTACTGGTAAAGGAACCATTTGTAATATGGGTGCCGAAATTGGTGCTACTACTTCTACATTTGGTTACGACGCTAGCATGAGCCGTTATTTATCTTCAACTGGCCGTGCCGATGTTGCTGCACTTGCTGATGGTATTGCAGAACATTTAACTGCAGATGCAGAAGTTTATGCAAACCCAGAAAAATATTTTGATCAAGTAATTGAAATCGATTTAAATACATTAGAGCCGCACTTAAACGGACCTTTCACTCCAGATTTAGCAACGCCTATTTCAAAAATGAAAGAAGTAGCTGCTGCAAACGGCTGGCCTACTACTGTTGAAGTTGGTTTAATTGGTAGCTGTACCAACTCTTCATACGAAGACATTAGCCGTGCGGTAAGTTTAGCAAAACAAGTAGCTCAAAAAGGACTTACAACAAAAGCAGAATACATGATCACACCAGGTTCTGAACAAGTAAGATATACCATCGAAAGAGATGGCTTCTTAGACGTGTTTAGTCAAATTGGTGCGAAGGTATTTGCAAACGCTTGCGGACCTTGTATTGGTATGTGGGAGCGTGTTGGTGCTGAGAAAAAAGAAAAAAACACCATCGTACATTCTTTCAATAGAAACTTTGCAAAGCGTGCCGATGGAAACCCTAATACATTTGCATTTGTAGCATCTCCAGAAATTGTTACTGCACTTACGATTGCCGGTGATTTAACGTTCAATCCATTAACAGATACATTAACCAACGATAAAGGCGAACAAGTAAAATTAGACCCTCCTACTGGTGACGAATTACCACTAAAAGGTTTTGCCGTAGAAGATGCAGGATACCAAGCACCTGCTGCAGATGGTTCAAGTGTTGTAGTAGCGGTAGATCCAGCATCTAAGCGTTTGCAATTATTAGATCCTTTTGCTGCATGGGAAGGCACTGATTTAAAATCACTAAAATTATTAATTAAGGCTAAAGGAAAATGTACCACAGACCATATTTCAATGGCGGGTCCATGGTTAAAATTCCGTGGTCACTTAGATAATATTTCTAACAACATGCTTATTGGTGCAGTTAACTTTTTCAACGAAAAAACAGACAGCGTTAAAAACCAATTATCAGGCGCATTTGATACCGTACCTAATACACAAAGAGCGTATAAAGCTGCAGGTATTGGAACGATTGTAGTAGGTGATGAAAACTACGGAGAAGGTAGTTCTCGTGAGCACGCTGCGATGGAGCCAAGACATTTAGGTGTACGCGTGGTATTAACAAAATCATTTGCACGTATACACGAAACAAACCTTAAAAAACAAGGTATGTTAGCATTAACTTTTGCAAACAAAGCAGACTACGATAAAATTCAGGAAGATGATAGTATCGATGTAGTGGGCTTAACAAGCTTTGCACCAGGTACACCGTTAACTTTAGTATTAACGCACAAAGACGGTTCAACCGATTCTATCGAGGCTAACCATACTTACAACCAACAACAAATTGAGTGGTTTAAAGCTGGTGGTGCATTAAATATTATTAGAAAGCAAGTTGCTGGATAGTGCTTAAAAATCACATCTCAAAATTTCAAAATCCCTCTGAAAATTCAGAGGGATTTTTGTTTTATACGCTGCTTGGATTTTCTTAACTTTAAGCTATGATAAAAACAGCACTTGTTTCTTTTGGCATGAGTGGACGTGTGTTCCATGCGCCATTTATAAATCTGAATCCAAATTTTATATTAGCGGGTGCTTGGGAACGCTCTAGCAAAAATATACAAGCTATTTATCCGGGCGTTACCTCTTATGCGTCTTACGAAGAAATACTCAATGATCATACCATTGATTTAGTGGTGGTAAACAGCCCCAACGATACACACTTTGCCTATACCAAACAAGCATTATTAGCAGGTAAGCATGTAGTGGTAGAAAAATCTTTTACCGTAACGGTAGAGGAAGCAGAAGAACTTGCTGCACTAGCAGCTCAGCAACAAAAAATATTAACGGTGTATCAGAACAGGCGTTTTGATGCTGACTTTTTAACGATACAAAAACTCATTGCAGAAAATAA
This sequence comes from Sediminibacterium sp., assembly GCA_044341045.1. Classification (GTDB taxonomy): domain Bacteria; phylum Bacteroidota; class Bacteroidia; order Chitinophagales; family Chitinophagaceae; genus Sediminibacterium. The sequence goes on from JBIISK010000011.1 coordinate 12,067, forward strand.
AATTGGAAGTTTACTGGATGTTCAAATTTCTTACGAACGTTATAGGACAACCTTAAGCCCTAAAGTGCACAAAGAACAGCCTACACCAGGCGCGGGCGTTTTACTGGATTTAGGACCACACCTTGTAGATCAGGCCATACAACTTTCTGGTATGCCTACTTCTATTTTTGCAGATGTACGTATCACAAGATCTGTATCGTTGGTGGACGATTATTTTACCCTCATTTTATACTACCCTACCCACCGGATACTTCTTACCAGTGGTATGGTATTTATGCAGCAAGGGCCTGGTTATAAATTATATGGAACCAAAGGTTGTTTTATAAAAAATAGATCCGATGTGCAAGAAGATTTATTATTAGCAGGCCACAAACCAGGCGGTGAAAACTGGGGCCAAGAAGATCCTAAAAATTACGGCACCCTCACTACCGATACAGATGGCGTAATTACAACTGACATTATTGAAAGCGAGCGTGGCGATTACGGAAAATATTATGAGGCAGTTGCAGCAGCAATACTAGAAAACAAACCGGTACCCGTTACACCACAAGAGGGCATCAATATTATGAAAGTATTAGTAGCCGCTAAAAAAAGTTACGAAACAAAACAAGTGGTTCACTTATAAACCCCTGTATGGCGCACCCATATATCATTCAAATAAGAAAACAATTTGCTGCCTGTGCAGATGCTACAAAAGCAGCAGGGGCTAAAGCATATTTACTACATCAGTTTGAATTTTATGGGCTGCAAACACCGGAGCGCCGCAGCATTTGTAAAGCCTTTTACAAAACATATCCTGTAACTAGCCACGCCACCCTCGTTACCATTATTAAAGAAGCTTTTGCTGCTCCCGAGCGCGAACTCCATTATTTTGCCATCGAACTACTTGCTTTTCACCACAAATTGTGGACAGGCAAAACAATCACCATTATTGAATGGATGCTTACCCACAAAAGTTGGTGGGATAGTGTAGATTCTACCAATTCAAATGTGATTGGAAAATATTTTATCAAATTTCCAGCACTACTAGAACCCACTACCAATAAGTGGAATCAGTCCAGTAACATTTGGTTACAGCGTATGAGCATTTTATTTCAGTTACCTTACAAAGAAAAAACAAATACGCAGCTACTAGAAAAATATATTGTTAACCGCATAGACACCAACGAGTTTTTTGTCAACAAAGCCATTGGATGGGCGCTGCGCGCTTATGCCTATGCCAATAAAAAATGGGTGATTCGTTTTGTAAAAGACCATCCGCAACTATCTAATTTATCTAAGCGAGAAGCCCTCAAACATCAATAATTATATGGAACCTACCCCTCAAAATAAAAGATTTCAAAGAGCAAGAAACTACAAACGAAAATGGGTGACCATTAAGGCCGAAATAAAAAGCGCCTTATTTATCATGCTGGGTATTGTAGCTGCGGGCTTTGGTCTTAACGGTTTTTTGTTACCCAATAAATTTATTGATGGTGGCGTAACAGGTGTTTCACTATTATTAACGGAGCTTACGCAACTTCCCTTATCTGTACTTATTGTACTAATTAATATACCCTTTATATTTTTAAGCTATTTTACTTTAGGAAAATCATTTGCAGTAAAAACTTTACTGGCCATCATCGGCTTAGGTTTATGTGTTGCATTTGTTCATTTCCCAATCATTACCAACGACAAATTACTAGTAGCAGCATTTGGCGGTATATTTTTAGGCGCCGGTATTGGCCTTACCATTAGAGGCGGTGGCGTAATTGATGGCACCGAAGTACTCGCTATTTATGTAAGTAAAAAAATGGGCGTCACCATCGGAGATATTATCATCATGATCAATGTTGCGATTTTTGGATCTGCTGCTTTTTTACTCTCCATCGAAACGGCACTATATTCGATGATCACCTATTTTGCTGCATCCAAAACACTCGATTATATTATTGAGGGCATCGACGAATACATAGGTGTCACCATTGTTTCATCGCACTGCAAAGAAATGAGAGACATGATTGTACAAACCATGGGCAGAGGTGTAACTATATACAAAGGCGCAAAAGGAGTTGGCAAAACAGGCGAACGTGATGATCTTGATATCATCTATACCGTTATTACCAGACTTGAAATCAATAAACTCAATACAGAAATTGAAAAAATAAGTCCCACTGCATTTGTGGTGATGACATCTGTTAAAGACACCAAGGGTGGTATGATTAAGAAAAAAGCATACAAGCACTAAATCCAAATGGCCGCACAAGTGCGGCCATTTGGCGGGGTCTAAAAATTTTTAGCCCTTACATTTTTTTAGCGTCTTCTATAAATTTAGCAAGTCCAATATCAGTTAAAGGATGTTTTAACAATCCTAAAATTGAATCAAGTGGACATGTACACACATCAGCACCAGCTTCTGCAGCCTTAACTATGTGTAGCGCATTTCTAATAGATGCTGCTAATATTTCGGTTTTAAAACCTTGTATATCATAAATGTGACGGATTTGACCAATCAGTTCCATTCCATCCCAAGAGCTATCATCAATTCTTCCAATAAAAGGAGATACATACGTAGCGCCTGCTTTAGCAGCAAGTATTGCCTGGCCAGCACTAAATACAAGGGTACAGTTGGTTCTAATGCCATTATCGGTAAACCATTTGATTGCTTTAATGCCATCTTTAATAAGTGGGACTTTCACCACAATATTTGGATGTATCGCTGCTAGTTTTTTACCTTCCTCTACCATGGTAGCAAAGTCCGTAGAAAGCACTTCGGCACTTACATCACCATCTGCCATTTCGCAAATTGTTTTGTAGTGGTTAGCGATGGCTTCTTCGCCTTTTACACCTTCTTTAGCCATTAACGTTGGGTTGGTTGTAACACCATCCAAAATGCCTAAATCGTAGGCTTCTTTAATTTGAGCGAGGTTGCCCGTGTCAATAAAAAACTTCATGGTTTTTCTGTTAAATGTAAATTCCCCGAAATAGACGGGGAATAAAAAAAATGGCAGGCTACTCACATCGCACCGCTCAACCGCTTATCCTTGCTGTATTCCTACCCTGGGGAGGTTCTGCAGGAGCTGGTCGTGTAAGACCTGCCGGTGCAAAAGTAAGGTTTGCCCTCAATTCTCCCTAATTTTTAACGTATTAAATAAGTCAAACTATCTGATTCCGAGCTGATTTCGTGAATTTACCTTGGCAAAGCCAATTAACTCGTCATGACGGCCTCCAAGTGACCTGTAGTAGTAAAAAACAGTGTAATCGTTTTCGGTTTCCCAAAAATTACCCTCTGAAGTGGCAAAAGAAGCTGTAAAAAAAGGAGCCCCTTTTTCTTTGGTAAGGTAGGTATAATTATAGAAACCCTGTTTTAGTAGTAGTGTTTTGGTATACGCCCCTACACCCGGGTCAAATTCCATTTTTGCAGTGTCGCCAAGCGTATGTCCGGTAAGCTGCCCCACCAAGTAAAGTTCTTTATTGGGTAGCGCTTTTAAGCCAGCAGGCACGTAGGTGAAATTAACGTTGGCATAATCTCCTTGCCACCACGGGTTAATCAGTTCGGTACTTGCAATCGAAGTCCAACCATTGGTGTCCATATAAAAAATAGCCCGCTGATCATTTCTTGTAAAATCCGGTTTGACAGTAATCGTTACTGGATTTTTACTTCTGTCTGTTCTAACAACACGGTCCGATTCAAATCTTAAACTTCTAATATCAACCCAGCGAAATTCTTTACCGGCTTCAAAAACTTGATGCGCATCTTCTGTAGAATATTCAAAATTTTTACCTCTAATAAATGTGGGTTGTGTAATAAAGCCAGCATCTGTGTGTACATTATTTTGAAGAATCAGCAGCTTGGTTTGTTTGGCGGGGCTTAAAATATTTAAATCTTTGGTACCTACATTTACCTGCACTTTTTGATGCGTTCGCATAATATCAGAACCATAAGGTTGTGTGATACCAGCACCTAGCGTTACTTTTTCATCAAGCACATACAACCTTTTAGTAAAAGCAAGTTTTGATGTATCGTTATCTAAAAAAACTTTTAAAATATAATTACCACTTTTTGTAGGTATACAATTCTTTTCAGGTAAGAGCACTTGATAATGTACATAACGTGTTGCTGAAACACTGGATACACGGTACATGCTAATTCGATTTTGAGGAAAACCTCCAATATAATCAAAAGGATTTAACATAGCAGGTGTCCAGTCAGCGTTGCAAAGCTGAAACGTATAAAAATAATTTTTAGGAACACCCGAAAGGTCATCAAAATGAAGTTCTAATGCATCCGACGATTGAAGCCTAATAAGTGGTATAGAAAGTTGATCGTTTTGCTGAAATAGAAGTGCCGTTTTAATATTGGACATATAAATTTGGTCTGGCGCACGCTGCGCTTTGCTGGCTGTAACAGTCACAAAGAGTAATAGTAGCCAACTGCTCCAATATTTATGGGATAGATTCATGCTTACAAAAATACTATTCGTAATTTTACCAAAACAACCTTTTTGGGCCTATCCTACCATATTGCCAAACGCATCGCTTTTAACAAGCAACAAAGTTTTTCCAGGTTTATCATCCGGCTTTCGGTGGCAGCTACTGCTGTCAGCATTATAGCCATGATTATTACCCTTGCTTTTGTGAATGGCTTTCAGGAAAAAGTAGCGGATAAAATTTTTGGCTTTTGGGGTCATATTCGGGTTCAAAAATATGAAACGGGCAAATCCTTGATTTCGGAAGAGCTACCGCTCACCAAAAACAAAGCAGTAGAAAATAGCTTGGCTGGGGCACCGGGCGTGGTATCTTATCAAAGTTTTGCAACAAAATCTGCGGTGTTAGAATCCAACACTGAAATTGAGGGCGTGCTTATAAAAGGCATCGAAAAAAATGAAAACCATGCTGCACTAAAAAAGTTTTTAGTAGCTGGCAGATGGATGCAGTTTACAGATAGTTTGTATAGTAAAGAAACCATTGTTTCAGACGCTGTCGCTAAACAACTACAAATCAAATTAAATGACACCATCAAAGTACATTTTGTTTCTACAAATGCAGATGCACAAAAAACCTACCGCAAATTAGTGGTGGTTGGCTTTTATCATACCGGCATAGACGAGTATGATAAACTATTTATGATTGCAGATATTAATTTAATAAGACGTATTAATAACTGGGAGCCCGATCAAATTGGAGGTTACGAAGTTTTTGTAGATCAATATCAAAATGTAGACGCCATTAGTAGTGGTTTATCCAACGCCCTACCTTCAGAATGGATGAGTAAAAGCATCAGAGAAATTTATCCAAACATTTTTGACTGGCTCGACATTCAGGATGTTAACCGAAATGTAGTTTTTATTGTAATGGGCATTGTGGCACTCATTAATTTAATTACCTGCCTGCTAATTTTAATGTTAGAGCGCACCAATATGATTGGACTTTTAAAATCGATGGGCGCTACCAACTGGACCATCCAAAAAATATTTATCGTGTACGCCTCCTTTATAACCCTTGCTGGTGTTGGATTTGGACTAATAATAGGGGTAGGTATTTGTTTACTGCAACAAGCTACCGGCTTTATAACACTCGACGAAGCCTCCTATTATATTACGGTAGCACCTATTAAAATGATATGGTGGCAAGTAGCTGCCGTTTGTGCTGGCACTAGTGTGGTATGTTTTATATCTCTGTTTTTACCCACCCTACTCATACCAAAAGTGAGTCCGGTAAAAGCCATCGAGTTCAAATAACTAGCGCGTTAATTGCGCAACAATAATGCCTGCGGCGATACCTGCATTTAAAGATTCTGCGCCACCGGCTTTAGGAATGGTTACCGGATGTGTAATAAAATCAATAATATTTTCTCTAATACCTTTTCCTTCGCTACCAATTACAAGTAAACCTTGTTTAGGCACTTTGGTTGTAAATACATTTTCACCTTCTAGTAATGCGCCATACACTGGAAGTTTTATAGTAGGCAACCATGCTGCTAAATTTTTATAGCTAACAGATACGCGCATAAAACTACCCATGGTTGCACCAATTACTTTTGGATTGTACACATCGGCGGTGTCTTCACTCGCTACAATTTGCTCAATACCAAACCAATCTGCAGTTCTAATAATGGTTCCTAAATTACCAGGATCTTGAATGCCATCTAAGACAATAGTTAATTGTCCAGCTACATCAATTTCCTTTGTTTTTTGAGGCATGAGGGCAACCGCTAATACTTGATTGGGGGTTTGAAGCAAACTCATTTTTTCAAGCTCAAATGCCTCAACACGGTTTACTTCAATACTAGTATCTGGTGACTCCCAACTATCAAGCGCGTAGACGGCTTTTAAAGGATAGCCTGCAGCAATCATTTCACCAACTAGCTTTACGCCTTCGGCTATAAAACAACCAGTTTCAAGTCTAACTTTTTTGTCGGACAAAGATTGGATATATTTGAGCTCAGACTTCGTTACCATCGTTATGCGTTTAGTAAGCAATTTTAATCATTTAACTAGCACCCTTGTCACTATGGTAGTGATTTGTTTGCTAGTTAGCTGTTCCGAACAACGCCGAACAACTGTTGTCAACTACCCTATTAACAAGGCTTTTGTTTACAACAATAAAATTGAAATTGCCGGTACAGGGTCCAAAGATGAGAAAAAACAATTAACTACCGAACTAGATAATTACTGGGACGACAGTATTCGTATCAGAAGCATCCAAAAATTTGGCTTTTTTTATAAAATGAAGCAGCCTGCAGTATTTGAATCCATCAATTTGCAGCGTTCTATTAGTTTTATGAATGCCTATTTACAAACAAGGGGGTTTTATAGGGCTTCCTTTTCAGATTCTGTAAGAGTAGATACGGTTGGGGATCAGTTGCAAACCAATATTGTACTCCGCATAACACCGGGTAGCAAAACACTTGTAAACAAAGTAGGTTATGCCATTGAAGATAGTAGCTTACAAGCGCTTACCAATCAAAATAGTAAAGAAAGCTTTCTTGTAAAAGGTAGCGTGTATACTAAAGAAGCCATCAGTCAAGATTTAGAACGTTTAACAGGGCTTTACAGAAGTAATGGCTATTTTGGATTCAACAAGGAAATTTTAGTAGCAGAAGTTGATACCGTAGATACCAAATTATTAGAAATTGTTACCAACCCTTTTGAACAAATTAGTAGAATTGACAGTATCCAGGCCAAACAACAATCAACTATCAACTGGGATATTTTAATCAAAAATAAAACCACACTAGACTCAGCTCAAAGAACACCATTTACGATAAGAGCTGTTCACTTTTATCCCGAAGTGAGTATTTACGAATCAACAGATACTTTAATTGGAAATAAATTTTTAAAGAATAATTTTTACAAGCAAATTGTATTTCACAATAAAACGGGCAAGTTTAGTAGTAAACCACTTATACAACACAACTTTTTATATCCTGGAACCCTATACAACGAAGGACTTTATTTCAAGACATTAAACACCATAGGGCAAATTGGTGCTTGGAAACAAGTAGATGCACGCATCTTAAAAACTGCAAAAGACAGTCTTGATATTCATTTATTTTTAGTACCCGCCATCAAGCAAAGTGCTTCTATTGATTTAGAAGGTAGTCGTAACTCTGCAGATATTGTAACTGGAAATACGCTTGGAATTTCAACCAATTTAAATTACACCAACCGAAACGTTTGGAAGCAGGCCATTCAATCGGTAACCAGTTTTAGAACCGGGGTAGAATTAAATTTAATTGGTGCCACAGATAATAATATTGTGCAAACATTTTTAATCAATGCTGGACATACGTATGCCATTCCGCATATCATGCAGCCATTTAAAAATTGGAAAAAAATAAAAGCATTAGACAACCAACGAACGCTCATTTCTATCAATGGTTCTTATGTTGATAGAAAAGATTACTATCAATTAAAATCACTCGTAACTAGTATTGGTTATGAGTGGCACCAACAAAAAAAGAACGGCGATAACATTTGGCTCTACAAACCGCTTAACCTTGAACTTTACGGTATTAGTAGACTTGCAGGGCTTGATAGCCTTATAAAAAATAACCCGTTTTTGCAAGCTTCTTTTAATGAGGGAAATATTTTTAGCCAAAGCTTTTCATTTATAAGAACCGTTAATAGTGCCAAGCATAAAAATAGAAGCCACTACCTCCGAATTAGTGCCGAAGAAGCGGGCGGCATTTTTGAATTATTTCCAGGCATAAAAAACAATATATACCGCTACATAAAAACAGAAACCGAATACCGACAATTAAACAGGTATCCAAAATCTGAACTGGCTTACCGCGCCTTTGCTGGCTTTGGTTACAACTATGGTTCGGACCCTGTTATTGGCAAAAGCTTGCCCTTTTTTAAACAATTTATTGCAGGCGGCCCCTACAGTATGCGTGCATGGGGATTAAGGCAACTGGGTCTTGGAAGCTCGGTGTTTAGTGATACGGTTAACTCAACATACAGAGACCGTTTTGGAGACATGCAACTTGAAACAAATATTGAATACCGTTTTACACTTGCAGATTTTTCATCTGTAAAAATTGGTGGCGCCGTTTTTGCTGATATTGGAAATATTTGGAACGTTAAAAAAAATGCGATAGAGCCTGATGCGCATTTTACATTTAAAAATTTTGGAAGGGACCTTGCCATTGGCATAGGTACTGGACTTCGATTAGATTTCTCGTATTTTTTATTACGCTTTGATTTAGCCTACCGCGTTAAAGACCCGGCACGTCAGCAAAACAATGGATGGATGAGCTTTAATAATTTTGCTATTACTGAAACGCGGGCGTCTGGTTTAAAAGTAAACAACTTGGCTTTACAGTTCGGTATTGGTCTCCCCTTTTAGTGCAGCAATATGCTGTTCAAACGCAGTAATTTGCATAGCGTCTTCTACCGCAAAAGATCCAATTTTTGTTCTTCTCAAACTACTTAAATATCCGCCCACGCCAAGGGCTGCACCAAAATCATTGGCCAAACTTCGTATATAGGTTCCCGTACTACAGCGCACTCTAAAATGCACAACGGGTAATTCAATATTTGTAATTTCAAATTCGTAAATCGTTACGGGTCTTGGATCTATTTCTACTACCTCCCCACTTCGAGCCGCATAATATAAGCGCTGTCCATCTTTTTTTATTGCTGAGTGCATCGGTGGCATTTGCATGATAGCTCCGGTAAATGCAGCCGTGGCATCCAACACTTTTTGTTTCGTAATATTTTCTAATGAAGTAATACTCGTGGGTTCACTTTCTAAATCAAAAGTGGGCGTTGTAGCACCCAGTGTTATGGTACCGGTATACTCTTTTTCCATGCCCATATAATCATTGATTTGCTTGGTAAATTTTCCCGTGCAAACAATAAGAAGTCCTGTAGCGAGTGGATCGAGTGTTCCAGCATGACCCACTTTTGCTATGCGCGTTTGATAACGCACTTTTTTAATGATATCAAAAGATGTCCATTTTAGTGGCTTATCAAATAATATCACCTGCCCATCTAGGTAGGGCTGCATGGATGGATGGTACTCTTTTTGCTTCTTCATAGATTAATAAGCCCTCGCAAATAAAACGCGCTGTGTAGAAGGGTTGCCCGATAAAATACAAGTGCCCGCTTCCTGCTTATTATCTAAAGGAATACATCTAATAGTAGCCTTGGTTTGTTCTTTAATTTTTTCTTCCGTTTCTGGTGAGCCGTCCCAATGCGCACTAATAAATCCTGTTTTTGTATCTAGTAGTTGAACAAATTCATCCCAGGTATTAGCCTCAGTAATATGATCATCTCTAAATGCCTTTGCTTTATTAAAAATATTTTGTTGGATTTCGTCTAGTAAATTTTTAACGTGTAATCCAATACCATCTATCGAAGCATTTGCTTTTTCTTTGGTGTCACGTCTCGCCACTTCGACAATATTTTGCTCTAAATCTCTTGCGCCAATGGCTATTCTTACCGGCACACCTTTCATTTCATATTCTGCAAATTTCCATCCTGGTCTTGCATTATCACTATCATCATATTTTACAGAAACGCCTAGTGCTTTTAATTCGGCCATCATCACGGTAACTTTTGCATCGATTGCAGCTTTTTGTTCGTCTCCTTTAAAAATTGGAACAATCACAACTTGAAGTGGTGCAATTCTTGGAGGTAATACAAGACCTTGATCATCACTATGTGCCATTACGAGTGCTCCAATTAAACGGGTACTCACACCCCAACTGGTTGCCCAAACGTATTCGAGGTTATTGTTTTTATCAGAAAATTTAACGTCAAATGCTTTCGCAAAATTTTGTCCTAAAAAGTGAGAAGTGCCAGCCTGTAACGCTTTACCATCCTGCATCATAGCCTCTATGCAATACGTGTCTTCTGCACCAGCAAAACGCTCGTTGGCTGATTTAACACCTTTAATCACCGGAAGCGCCATCCAATTTTCTACAAAATCAGCATATACATCTAGCATTTTGGTTGTTTCTTCTATAGCCTCTGCTTTAGTAGCATGCGCGGTGTGACCTTCTTGCCATAAAAACTCGGCAGTACGTAAAAAAAGTCTTGTTCTCATTTCCCAGCGCACCACATTGGCCCACTGATTTACGAGAATTGGCAAATCACGATACGATTGAATCCATCCTTTATACGTATTCCAAATAATTGCTTCAGAAGTTGGACGCACCACTAATTCTTCCTCTAGTTTAGCTTCTGGATCTACAATTAATTTTCCTTTATTATTAGGATCTGTTTTTAAACGGTAATGGGTAACAATCGCACATTCTTTTGCAAAACCTTCTGCATTTTTTTCTTCGGCCTCAAATAAACTTTTAGGAATAAATAAAGGGAAGTAGGCATTCTGGTGTCCCGTGTCTTTGAACATTTTGTCAAGTACATCACGCATGTTTTCCCAGAGTGCAAACCCATATGGTTTAATGACCATACAACCTCTTACCGCACTATGATCTGCGAGGCTTCCTTTAATCACTAAATCGTTGTACCACTGCGAATAATCCTGGGCTCTTGGGGTTATTTCCTTACTCATAATTGAATTACAATATTCTTAACAAAATAATAGGCTTACAATTGTTAGTTTAGATATCAGATACCAATCCTGTAATTGTAGTTGCCTGCACCACAAATGTATGTAACTTCGCATAATAGTACACCTTAATACCTATCTGCCATGAAAACTAACCTCCTATCAGTAGCAGTTTTACTTGTTTTTGCAACCAGTTGCGGCACCATTTATGAAGCCGGGCAAACTCCCGACGACGTTTACTATTCGCCTGCCAACGGTGTCAATAAAAAAGAATTAGAGCGCGAAGAAGAGGCTAAAGAGCAGTATGACAGGTATACCGAGGCGCAGGAAGACCGTTTTTTACGCCTTAAATTAAATAACCGGTTCCGTTTTAATTGTATTGATGATTTCAGCTATTGGAACGATAGTCGATTTGATTTTATGGGCAATAGGTTCAATAATAATTTCAACAATTTCAGGTACAATTTCAACTGCGGTTGCATGAATGGATTTGATCAGTGGTCTGGATTTAATCCAGCTTTTGGTTTTAATCCGGTATTTGGTTTTGGGCCTAATGTAGGACTTGGTTACGGCTGGGGCAACGGTTTTAGAAATCCTATTAGTAGTATCATTGCTTTTAAAAATCCAAGGATGAATATTGGCGGAGGTGCAGGATCTAATGTTACTGCGTTTAAAAATAAAACCTACGGCAATGTTAACTTAGGCTACCGTAATCCAAAAACGGGTGCATTTGAAACAGGAAATAATGGTAACAGTTTTGGGAATCTTGTAAAACGTGTATTCTCAACCGCAACAACAGTTGCAGGCGCAGTAAACAACAACAGCTGGGACAGAGCTTCCAGAAGTTTTTCTAATTCAAATAACAGCGCGCCCGCTATGCCTTCAAGTAATGCAGGTGGCAATAGTGGTGGTGTAAAAAGCGCTGGCTCTAGCACATCTACCGGAAGAGGAGGAAGAGATAACTAGTTGTAAAGGATTCAATCTAACATTTATGAAAGTAACGATACTCGCTGTCGCAATCTTATTTGCTACCAACTTATTTGCACAGCAACCTGACTATGCCCTTCGTACTGCTTGGTTTACACAAAATGGTTCTGCCAGAAACATAGCCACTGGTGGTGTGATGGGATCATTAGGTGGAGATATTACTGCTAACCATATAAACCCTGCTGGACTTGGATTATTTAAAACATCTGAGTTTATTTTATCGCCAGGCATGAACTTCAATAACAATAAATTAAATTATAGAGGTGCGGATACCACAAGTGCAAAAAATAATATGCTCTATGGCACAACTGGTTTTGTTTTTGGATCTAGCAACACTAGAAAAAGCAAATGGACAAGCAATGCCATTGCTGTTTCGATCAATCAAGTTGCCAATTACAACAATAGAGTAACCTTTAAGGGCTATAATAATATGAGTTCTTTTTCGGAGCAATACCTAGAAGAACTTACCCGTGATTTAGCAGATACCAATGCAGCACTGAGCAATTATATTTTTGGATCATCTTTAGCATTCAGAACATTTTTAATTGACACTTCTAACAACGCACAAGGTAGATTTGATGGTTACCAGAGCATGGTACCTATTTCTACAGGTGTTAACCAAAGCTATGACGCCAACACAAATGGCGGTTACCACGAATTAGCACTTGGTCTTGCAGGCAATATGGAAGACAAAATGTATGTAGGCGGAAGCTTAAACATTCCTATCATCAATTATAATCGAGAACTCACCTACACCGAAAAAGACGCCACCAACAACCCTAATAACCAATTTGAAAGTTTTACTTTTCAAGAAAGTTTTAGTTCTAGAGGTATTGGTATGGGTTTAAAACTCGGAACCATTTATAAACCTACCGAATTTTGGCGTGTTGGTGTTGCCGTGCATACACCACAAATTATTGGATTTAAAGATGAAGTAAGGGCTTCGATGATTGCCAACACTGAATCCTATGCTCGCACTAGATCTGCAAATAGTGATGCTCTCAATAGTGGCCAAGCAGGGCAAAGTAATTATACACTCATTACACCTTGGAGAGCTACTGCGAGTGCGAGTTATGTTTTTAGAGAAGTAAAAGACACCCGTAAACAACGCGCTTTTTTAAGTGCCGATGTTGAATATGTAAATTATAAAGGTTCAAGATTTTCTGCAGCAGACCCTACAGATATGGACCTCAAAAATTACTATCAACAAGTTAACGATGCCATCAAAGAAACCTACAAAGGTAATTTTAATATTAAGCTAGGCGGTGAGATAAAATTTCATACCGTTATGTTTAGAATGGGTGGCGCATACTATGGCAGCCCTTACGCAGACAAAGAATTAGATGCTAGTAGAATGCTTGCCACAGGCGGTATTGGCTACAGAGACCATGGTATTTTTATTGACTTAAGCTATGCGCATGTCATGAACAAAGATGTTCAATTTGCATACCGCTTAAACGATAAGCCAAATACATTTGCGGCGCAAACAGGTTCGAGAGGAACGGTGATGCTAACTTTTGGTATCAAGTTCTAACCAGTTTATTTGATTGTCTTTTTTAAACCAAGTCATTTGACGTTTGGCATACTGTCTGGTATGTTGCTTAATTTGCGTTACAGCGTCTTGTAAAGAAATTTCTCCACGCAAGTGTTCAAATATTTCTTGGTAGCCCACTGTTTGTAATGCATTTACATGTGCGCTTGACATAAGGCTTGTAACTTCTTGTAACAGACCTTCTTCCATCATGGCATCTACCCTATTATTAATGCGCTCGTTCAGTATTTCACGGGGCACAGAAAGTCCAATTTTTAAAATATTAAAAGGTCTTGTAACTTTTTTAGCAGATTGAAAATGAGTAATGGATTTACCGGTTGCAAGCACTATTTCAAGTGCGCGCATAAGGCGCTGCGGATTATTTTTTTCGTGGGTATGATTAAAATAGTCAGGATCGTTATTAGCTATTTGTTCTTGTAACCAAGCCAGTCCATTTTTTTCGTAATCTTCTATAATACTATTTCGAAGCGCAGGGTCAATACCTGGCATAGCGTCTATGCCTTCACAAAAAGATTTAATGTACAGACCTGTACCCCCTACCATTACTGCTACTGTATTTGTTTTAAAAATTTGAGCAGCAGCGTCAAGTGCATATTTTTCAAAAACACCCGCATTGACATCTTCATGTATAGAATGGGATCCTATAAAATAATGTTGTGCAGCTGCGAGTTCTGCAGCTGTAGGTTTTGCAACTCCAATAGAAAGTTCTTGGTAACACTGCCTCGAATCGGCAGAAATAATTGACGTATTAAAATGATTGGCGACTTCAATAGCAAGCGCTGTTTTGCCTACTGCTGTTGGGCCTACAATAAAAATTACCGTTGGTTGTTTTGGATTAAATTCACTACTGTCAGAAAGTAGCGCTAAGACTTTATTAATATTCGTCTTGTCCATATTCGTCTTGCGTATCTACAACATCGTCATCTGCATCATCACTACCATTGTCTTCTTCATCACCCTCTTCACCAAAACCATCTGCAGCTTCTGATAAATCATATTTTTCTTCGATGTCGGCAAACTTATTTCCTAAAAGGCTTTTGGTACCATATTGCTGTGGACCAATACCCTCTGTACGTGTAACAAGCGGATAGATTAATGAGGCATCGGCTTCTTTATTCACATGAATCAGTTCAATTAAAAACAACCAACCTTTTGCAAAGTCGTATTCATAAACAAACTTTTGATTGGTATTGATAATTTCTGTTCCAATAGCAGTATCAGTCATTAATAATGGTGGTGCCACATATTTTTTATCGTAGACTTCAAAACTTATTTCGCGGCCTTGTAACCACTTATCGTTACTTCTATAAAAAGTAGCCTGATGTTTGGTATCAAATTCATACGCTTTTAAAATAGCGTAATGCAGTTCTGCAAAAGTTTGTGTATGCTTGATGCATATGTCTCTGTACACCGCGTCATCTTCTTCTAAATACACCCTAAATTTTAAAACAGCCATGCTCTTTTGTTTATTTTGCAAAAATACAATTATTTATACGGGGTGAAGGCCTAAAGTAGCGGCTTTTTCAAGCATAAACTTTGAAGCAGCCTCAAATTCGTTGGGGATAATACCATCCAAAATAGCTTCTCTAATGGCGTCTTTTAGAAGTCCCACCTCTTTAGAAGGCGATAGCCCAAAGGTTTCCATAATCATTTCGCCAGTTACTGGAGGCTGCCAATTACGGAGCCTGTCCCCATCTTCTACTTCCTGAATTCTGGTGCGTACCATTTCAAAATTTTGCAAATAGCGCTTTACTTTTTGCTTGTTTTTGCTGGTGATATCGGCATTACATAAAAGCATCAAACTTTCTATGTCTTCGCCTGCATCAAAAATTAAACGCCTAATGGCACTATCCGTAATATTTTCTTTGGTTAAACTAATAGGCCTCAAATGCAACAACACTAATTTTTGAACGAGTTTCATTTTCTCGTTTAAAGGAAGTTTTAGTTTGGTAAATATTTTAGGCACCATGCGTGCGCCCACTACTTCGTGGCCATGAAACGTAAATCCAAAACCTTCTTCAAACTTTTTAGTAGCTGGCTTTGCAATATCATGAAGTAATGCAGCCCAGCGTAACCACAAATCAGGCGTAGTTGCCGCCATGTTATCCAGCACCTGCAGCGTGTGGTAAAAATTATCTTTATGGCCCATGCCGTCAATATTTTCGGCGCCATAGAGGTCTACAAGTTGCGGAAATATTTTATGTAATAAGCCTACTTTAAAAAGTAAATCAAACCCTACCGATGGTTTATCGCAGAGCATAATTTTATTAAGTTCTTCGGTAATACGCTCCTGCGAAATAATACTAATGCGGTGTGCACTATCAGCAATAGCATCCAGCGTTTCAGGTACAATGGTGTACCCTAGTTGACAAGCAAAGCGTATGCCTCTTAACATGCGTAGCGGATCATCACTAAAGGTTTGATGTGGCGCTAATGGAGTTTTAATTATTTTATCCTGAATCGCTTGTAATCCGCCAAACGGATCCACTAATTTTCCAAAAGCTGCTTCATGTAATCCAATAGCAAGTGCATTGATGGTAAAATCTCTTCTATTTTGATCATCTTCGATACTGCCCGGGCTCACACTTGGCTTTCTACTATCCGATGCATAACTTTCTTTGCGAGCACCTACAAATTCAATAATAAAATCATCAATTTTTATTTGCGCCGTTCCAAAAGTTTTAAAAAATGCAACCGTAGGCTTGGATGAAAATTGTGCTGCCACTTCATGTGCTAATTCAATACCATCTCCAATACAAACCACATCAACATCGGTGGTAGGACGTCCAATAATTTTATCACGCACAAATCCACCAATTAAATAAGCAGGCACACCCAGCCTATCTGCTGCGGCACCTATTTTTTTAAAGAGTTGGGTTTCGAGTGGTGAACAATTAATTTCCATGCACTGCAAATGTAGCGCTTTGCTCATTTATATAAGCGAAAGAGGCGCTAGTAATTGCGCGGTTGTAATGGTATGCCCACATTTAAAATGACCGAGTGGACAAGCCGTTTTTCCATGCAGGCCACAGGGCTTGCAGGGCAAGGGTTCTAGGGTTTCTACAATAAATTGTGTGTCCGATAATGGACCATAACCAAATGCTGGAATCGTAGAACAGTAAATGGCAGCTACAGGCGCATTGGTAGCAGAAGCTAAATGCATTGGTGCCGAATCGTTTACATAATTTAAACGCGCACCTTTAATGAGCGCCGCTGCTTCTAACAGGTTTAGTTGTCCAGCTATATTAAACACATCCCCTCTTGATGAACCACTGATTATCTCTTCGCACAAATCTTTTTCGTTAGGAGCGCCCATTAAATAAATGGTATAGTTAGCAGGCACTGCATTTATAAGATGGATCCAATTTTGTGCAGGCATTTTTTTTGTTTCCCACACCGATCCTGGCGACATGCATATATAAGGTGCGGCTTGCCATTTTTGCACCGCCACAAAATTTGCCGCGGACGGATACAGTGCCGGTTTTGCTAAAGGCGCTGTGGTTAGGGATGCAAGCAGTGCATGGTTGCGAGATGTTTCGTGTAGCGCTGCCCCAAACAAATGCTTCACGGTTTCTGAAAATAAAAAACCAAGTGGATTTTTATCAAAGCCAATTGTTTTTGTAGCACCCGATAAAACCGTGATAATGCCTGTGGCTAAATAACGCTGTACATTAATGACGACATCGTATTTAATGCCCCTTATGGTTTGTATGATTTCAAAAAGATGCTGGTATTTATTATTCTTTTTATCCCATATATGCACTTGATGAATGTATGGATGATCCATAAATAATTCCTGAGCACCACCGCGTATCAAAATATCAATTTTTGCTGATGGATATGCAGCATGCAAATTTTCAAGCATGGCTGTTGCAAGTACAACATCTCCAATAAATGCAGTTTGAATAACAAGTATGCGACGCATAGAGCAAATTTAACCAAAAGAAAACAAAAGGAAACAATTAGGGTCTCAGAATTGTGAAACGCCCGTCTTTACCGCATTTCACCACAGCAGAAGGCTCAACTGGTGTAGTATCATCTTGACGGTAATGGACCACATAATCTACCCCTTGTTTTACAGCAATATCAATATCTGAAAACACTTTAGGTGGCGGAAAGCCTGATACATTAGCAGAAGTACTTACAATAGGTTTTCTAAACCGTTTGATGAGGTGCTTACAAAATTCATCGGCACAAATACGAATACCCACAGACCCATCCTCTGCTAATAAATTTGACGCAAGCCCAATGGCATTCTCATAAATAATGGTGGTAGGTTTTGAAACACCCGCGATATAATCAAACACTTCGATGTGCGGGCTGGCCACATATTGGAGTAGCGAACGTTCATCTGCAATGAGCACAATAAGGGCCTTGGTTTCGATGCGCCTTTTTAACGTAAATATTTTTTCTACGGCGGATTCATTGGTAGCATCGCAACCAATACCCCAAATGGTATCGGTGGGGTACAAAATAAGGCCCCCGCTTTCTAAAACGGTTAAACAAGCTTCAATATCTGTGTTAAATTGAGGGGTCACTGGGGCAAATTACAAATTGTTGTCGAGAATTAACCTAGATAATGGTAGTTAAAGATGTCTTGCTTATGTTTGCAAAAAAATTAAGCATGTCTTTACAAAATTTAATTCTTGAAGCCTGGTCAAATAGAGATTTTTTAAAAGAAGCAACCTACAGTGATGCAGTAAGAGCCGTGATTGAAGATGTGGACAAAGGACGTTTACGTGTAGCGTCGCCAGAAGGTGACAAATGGGTAGTAAATGAGTGGGTTAAACAGGCTATCTTGATGTATTTTGGCATTCAACAAATGCAAACTTGGGAGCTCCCTCCTTTTGAGTTTTACGATAAAATGTTATTAAAAAGTAACTACAAAGAATTAGGCGTTAGAGCCGTTCCACCAGCAGTGGCCCGTTACGGTTCTTATATTGCTAGCTCAGTGGTACTCATGCCTAGTTATGTAAATATTGGTGCGTATGTAGATGCGGGTACCATGGTTGATACCTGGGCAACCGTAGGTAGTTGCGCACAAATTGGTAAAGGCGTACACCTCAGTGGTGGCGTGGGTATTGGCGGTGTATTAGAGCCACTACAAGCAAGTCCTGTTATTATCGAAGACGGATGTTTTTTAGGTAGCAGAAGTATTGTGGTAGAAGGTGTTATTGTAGAAAAAGAAGCGGTATTAGGTGCTAATGTGGTCTTAACACAATCAACAAAAATTATTGACGTAAGCGGCTCTACACCGATTGAATATACAGGTCGTGTACCAGCAAGATCGGTAGTCATTCCGGGTACCACAACTAAAAAGTTTAATGCAGGTGAATACCAAGTAAACTGTGCTTTAATTATTGGTCAGCGTAAAGCAAGTACCGATTTAAAAACAAGTTTA
This sequence comes from Sediminibacterium sp., assembly GCA_044341045.1. Classification (GTDB taxonomy): domain Bacteria; phylum Bacteroidota; class Bacteroidia; order Chitinophagales; family Chitinophagaceae; genus Sediminibacterium. The sequence continues at coordinate 31,011 of JBIISK010000011.1, forward strand.
AACGATACACTTCGTGATTTTAATGTAAGTGTGTAAAACTGTTTTTGCGCACGCAAATTTTTAGACAACCATTAAGCTGCAACCACGTAGGGCCGAATGATCTATTCGGCCAAAAACTTCAAAGCTGCCATCTTCATAAACGGCGCCTACATCTTCTGTAGCGATAAAGGCACAGCTATGTATATTAGCGAGATCGATAACTTGCAAACTACCTCTACCACTGGTTTTTATGGTTAGCGGGTCTTCTTCCTCGCTAACGAGTACACGCATCCAAGGCGGACATTTATACATCCCATTTCCAGTTGCGTATGCTTGTGATAATAATTCTGTCATGCCGTATTCACCATGTATAGTTGGCACCTGAAATGCATCTATTAATTCAGCATGCACTTCCTCCCTGGTTAACTCTTTTCTCCTACCCTTCATGCCCCCCGTTTCTAAAATAGTGGTATGAGAAAGTGGTATTGGAAATTTTTCTGCAAAATCTAATAAGGCAAAGGTCACTCCTATTAAAAGTGTTTTTTGCCTCGCTGCTTCATTGGTTTTTAATGTTTGTGCTAAAGCTTCATGATCATATAAATAAAATCCACTTTGTACATGATTAGATGCTTTAATTAAATGCTCCACCATGTATACAAGTGACGAATGTGGCCGCTCTAAATAAGCAGGCAACAGTCCAATAATACACCAGTTATTTACCGGGCCGTAAACCGCTTCAAAAGCTGTTAAAAAACTTTGTTGATAGACACTTTCGTCTTTGATATAATGTTTGCTCTGAACGGTTGCAGTGGTACCACTACTTTCAAAAAAAAGTGCTGGCTTGTAATTGCCAGTTTGCACGGTTTCAGATTTAAAAAACCCAATGGGCATAGCTGGTATGGAGGTATAATGTTCCAACAAGGGCAGACCCGCCTCATTTTTAGGGTGCTGGGCAGGTAAAATCAGATCACACCACCGCCGATACACTGCATTCTCACTGTACTGATAAGCAAAGACGTCCAGCGCTGTTTGGTTAAACAAACCAGGCTCGGTAGAGAAAATATTGTTAACATCTAAGGGCAACACAGTGGTTGATTGGTTTGTTTTACTAAATTTGAGTAGAAACCTACACGAATGAAGGCAAAATTATTGATATTAACGGCAATTTTTGTAACCATATTTGCTTGCAATAAAGATACCTATACCACAAAACCCCAACTCACTTTTAAGTCGGTAAACGGAAAGGTGTTTTCGGGCGCTACTGCCATCATTTTTTCTTTGGAATTTACAGACGCTGAAGGTGATATTTCTGATAGTATTTGGGTACAAAAAGTTACCAAAACAAAAGGCTGTAACAATTTTAGTGACCGTGTAAAAATTCCTGCATTTACTGCGACGCCCAATTTAAAAGGCATTTTTGAAGTGGGTTACAATACTGGATTTATTCCGGGCAGCATCTATACCGTTATTCCAAGATGCGGCAAAAGCGATACTTGTTATTTTAGATTTTGGGCTTCCGATAAAGCCAAAAATAAAAGTGACACCGTGGTATCTTCCGACATAATTATCATGAATTAAACGTGGAGCGCGGCCGCTTTACTTCTTTTTTCTTTGGAAATTATTTTTATGCCGTATGCATGGTAGCCCTTTGCTTGTGCAGCTTTACGCAGTTAGGCCACCGTCAAATCCCAGTTTCATTTGTAGTACTTGCTGCCGCAGCAACGGTTTATTATTACAATCATTCCTACCTGTTAGAAAGTAATGATAGCGCCCCTAACCAAAGAAATATTTGGGTGCGTGAACATGCTGGGCAGATTAAAAAAATACAGTATTTACTACTTGCTTTTATCATTGGAGGTGGCAGCTATCAACTCTATACATTAGTGCCAGGCATACAATTACTTGAACCCTACGATATTTTATATTGCTGTCTAATTAGCCTTGGCGCCTTTTTATATTATTTTGATACCAAAAAATATCCTTGGCTCAACCTAAGGTCTTATGGCATTCTAAAGCCTTTAGTAATTGGTTCTATTTGGGCAGGTGTTGGCGTGTATGCCCCTTTCCTTTATTTAAAGTTATCAGATCAGGCCTACAAGGGCATGGCGCATATGCCAATTTTGTTTATCTCCAACGCCCTTTACATTAGCATTATCGCAGTCTTATTTGATATCAAAGATTTTGAATCGGATGCCAACAAACAAATGAAAACCTTGGTGGTACGCATGGGACTTACTAAAACCATCAATTGGATTGTTTTACCCATGAGTGCGCTTATCTTAATGGCAACCCTTCGATATAGCTTTTTGCACGGGTTTACAGGATACCAAATTTTGTTAAACACAATCCCACTTATATTGTTGATAAGTGTAAGCTACCAAATGCACCAACATAAAAGTATTCTCTATTATCTTGCAATCATTGACGGACTCATTGTAGTGAAAGCCGCCTGCGGCATCATCGCTACCCTATTATTTTCTTGACAATAAAGCACAATTAATATTATGGCAACAAAAAAATCAAGCACAAAAACAACAAAGAAAAAAGATTCGGTGGTTACAGCTGCATCGATGGCGTTTTTAAAAAATTATATCAATACACCATCGCCTGTTGGTTTTGAATCGGGTGGACAAAAAGTATGGCTCGATTATATTAAAAAATATACCGACGAAATTTTCACGGACCCATATGGTACTGCAGTAGGCGTGATTAATCCGGGTGCTCCTTTTAAAGTAGTGATCGAAGCACATGCCGATGAAATCAGTTGGTTTGTAAATTATATCAACGATCAAGGACTTATTTATTTAAAAAGAAATGGTGGCGTAGACCATCAAATTGCACCCGCTAAAAGAGTTTGGATTCATGGAAAAAAAGGACCCGTTAAAGCCGTGTTTGGATGGCCTGCTATTCATACCCGTTTAGGAAATCCTGATACCAAAGAGCCACAACCTAAAGTAGATAACCTTTGTTTAGACTGCGGCGCTAGAACAAAAAAAGAAGTTGAAGATTTAGGCATTCATATAGGATCTGTAGTTACTTACGAAGAAGGCTTTGATGAACTAGCAAATGGCTATTACATTGGACGCGCTTTTGACAACCGTATTGGTGGATTTATGATTGCAGAAGTAGCACGTTTATTAAAAGAGAATAAGAAAAAACTTCCTTTTTCATTGTATGTTGTCAATGCTGTTCAAGAGGAAATTGGATTACGTGGCGCCGAAATGATTGCACGCCGCATTAAACCTGATATCGCCATCATTACAGATGTAACACACGATACTAGCACCCCAATGATTAGTAAAATTGTGGAAGGAGATATCCAGTGTGGTAAAGGGCCTTCTTTAGCCTATGCGCCTGCTATTCACAATAAATTATTAGCCGTTGTTGAAGAGGTTGCACAAAAAAATAAAATTCCAGTGCAGTTTAGAACCCTAAGTAGAAGCACCGGAACTGATACCGATAGTTTTGCCTATGCCAATGATGGATGCCCATCAGTACTTATTTCTATGCCATTAAGATACATGCACACCACCGTAGAAATGATACACCACGATGATATTGAAGAAACCATCAAACTCATGTACCATACACTTTTAACGCTTACGCCTAAAACTAACCTCAGCTATTTATAACGCGTAAACGAACCCATGAATCAAAGCATTAGTGTAGCAGTATTGGATTTATATGATGGCGACCCCAACGAAGGGATGCGCTGCATAGAGGCGCTTGTAAATGAATGGGCAACACATCATAACCTTGCGCTCACTTACAAGGTATTTGATGTAAGACAGGCATTAGAAACACCTGACACCAGTTTTGATATTTATATTTCAAGTGGAGGACCCGGTTCTCCACTTGATTCTAATGATACCAAATGGGAGAACGCATATTTTGACTGGCTAGAAAGTATTGAAATTTGGAACAGCGAAAGTAGCAAACCCAAACACGTATTTTTTATTTGCCATAGTTTTCAACTTGTTTGCAAATATTATCATGTAGGTACGGTTTGTAAAAGAAAGTCAACCGCATTCGGCGTATTTCCGGTACATCCAACAACAGCAGGTATTTCAGACCCTCTCTTTACTGGATTAAACAATCCATTTTACGGGGTTGATAGTAGAGATTTTCAGGTCATTGAGCCCAACGATTATCTTATAGAAGCCATGGGCGCTTCCATACTTGCTATTGAAAAAGATAGGCCCCATGTTCCTTACGAAAGAGCTATTATGGCCATGCGCTTTAGCCCCTATTTTGTAGGCACACAGTTTCATGCAGAAGTTGACGCAGCAGGCATGCATTTGTATTTATTACAAGAAGATAAAAAAAGCATTGTTACAGAAAATCATGGCGCAGAAAAATGGCAGTCGATGGTAGACCAGGTTTTGGATCCAGAAAAAATTATGCTTACCTACAAAACTATTTTGCCTAATTTTTTAAACCAGGCGATTCTTTATGCGACTGCTCATTAAATTCTAACGTCATGGTGCCTGAACAAAGAAATACTTTCAATCAAAATTTTACGGAACATACATACGAGCAGTTATTATCCGAATTAAACAAAGGTTTTGAAGGCGCCATCGATTTTAGAGTTGCAGAAACCCCCGTTTTTTTAGAAGCAGATTGTAATACGCTAATGCTTGACACATGTGATTATATTATTGACAATATTACTCATCCCAATTTTACTGCACAAACAAACGCTGCCATCCCAGTCGGCAAAAATGTACCCAACCAAACAGCACATCCTCATTTTTTAGCTTTTGATTTTGGTATTTGTATCAATGAACAAAACAAAATTGTACCACAACTTATAGAAATGCAAGGTTTTGCAAGCCTGTTTGGCTATCAGGCACATCTTGATAATGCCATGCGCATTACTTATGATATCCCTGCGCCTTACACGGCGTATTATAGTGGCCTAAATAAAAATACATACCTGCAAAAATTACAATCCGTGATTGTAGGAAATCATGATCCAAAACATGTGGTGTTACTTGAAATAAAACCGCATACGCAAAAAACCAGGATCGACTTTTATTGCACCGCTGCTTATACCGGCATTGCCATTGTTTGTATTACAGAAATTATCAAAGAAGGAAACACATTATTTTACAAAAATAATACCGGCGAAAAAATAGAAATCAAAAGAATTTACAACCGAATCATTTTTGATGAACTAGATCAAATGCCAGCGGATATAAAAGATGCAGGACGCCTATTATTTGAAAACCTTCATGTAGAATGGGCCGGACACCCTAACTGGTTTTACCGCATTAGTAAATACACAATGCCTTTATTAAAGCACCCTTGTATCCCTACTAGCTACTATATAAACCAGTTGCAAACTGTACCGCAGGATCTTGAAAACTACGTTTTAAAGCCACTTTTTTCTTTTGCAGGATCGGGCGTTATCATTGATGTAACAAAAAAAGATATAGAGGACTTAACAGATCCACAAAACTGGGTGCTTCAACAAAAAGTAAACTACGCCCCTATTATACAAACACCCACTACGCCGGCTAAGGTTGAAATTAGAATACTTTATTTATGGGAAAACGGCGCTGCTAGGCCTTTCCCGGCCATTAACATTGCAAGGCTTAGTAAAGGAAAAATGATTGGGGTACGATACAACCAAAACGAAACTTGGGTAGGCGGCAGTATTGCTTATGCCAGTAGCGGCAATAAAATGGGTAACATTAACGGTGTGGACTCTTCAAATACTTGGCATAAATAATTTCACTCATCGTTTTGTTTTCTACCTTACTTTCCAACCAAGAGATCACGTCTAAATAAGCAAAAGCACGGGTTTCAAATCTACTCTTCTCGTACTTTTTAACCTTGGCTAAAAATTCTTGTAAAGCCTGTGTTACTTTACGAGACGGATCTTTAAAAGAACCACGCAAAAATGTAAACATCTCTTCTTCAATGACGGTCAGGTTTTCCATTTTTGCCATAAACCGATAAACCGATTTTATCAGTGAACTTTCGATGAGTTCAATATTACCTAATTCATAATGCGCCATCATATGCAGTAGACGCGCATAACACTGTAAATCACTTCTTAAATCGATATGGTCATTAATAATGCGCCTTAAATAATCGATAGATGTGGCGTAATCACCAGCGCCAAAATAGAGCGTTGCAATTTTATAATTGAATACCAAAATACGGTGCTGATCCAAATATATTTCGAGTGCTTTTAGCTCTTTAACTAGCGCGGGTACATGCTGCAGGCCTTCTTTAAATGTACCCTGCATCAGGTGCTTATTAAGCTTGGCACTATTGATATATACAAATGAATTGACCCTAAAAATATCGTGCTTATTGGGTAGTTCCGACAAAGCAAATTTTTCAAAATGCGAGAGTACAATATCAAACTTTCCAAAATTGCGAAGGTCAAAATGTGCATTGAGTAAAATATGCATCGACTTGATATAATGCCCCGTTTCAATTTCAATCATCTCTTTGTTGGTTTCAAAAAGGTCAAACCAACGCTTCGCATACTTATAATACATTAAAAAGTCTTGCCTAATAAATGCATACCAGCAATAACTCTGGTATAAATATAGCCGTTCATAAAATCCAGTAAGTGAAGCTGCATTAACAGGTAAGGCTTCTTTAAAAAATGTTTTAATACCTATTTCATCTGCTTCGTTGCGCGCATGACCATTTTCCACAAACCAACTATAGAGTTGAAGTGCTAAATTAGAAAGCTGTGTTATGCCTTTTCTTTTTTCATTCACCTGATTGGCTTCCTGTGTTAATTGACCTGCACGGTCTCTCATACTTCTAGTGATGTGCAGGGTTTCAATCTTTTTTTCTAGCGAAATAATTTGAATCAAAAAACTATCTTGATGGTATTGCTGCGCTAACAGTTTTGCCTTATCCAAAATTTTTAAACTCTGGTGGTACAAACCCTTGCTATATAAAATGCGCGCATGGTCTAATTGTTCGTGGAGTTGAAGATCTACACTATCATTGCTTTTTAAAAGGCGCAAACTAGCCAACAACTGCTTGTATAAATGCGTTTTTAAATTAGCCAACTGGGGCTTTTCAATAGAAGTCAGTTTTTTAAGCAAAATACGCTCATCATACTCCGGTAAAGCCGCCACCGCATCAAATAACTGTATTACTTTTAGGTCTTCTTTGGCCGAATTTCTTTTGATATAGAGCTTAAAATGCCTTTTCTCCGCTTTTTCAAGGGAGTGAATTAACTGAAATAAAGGATCCACTATTCGGTTGGACATCATATCGGGTTTACAAAAAAATCCAGTAATAGCAAGGCTTTGCAGCTACAAAGATACAGTTAAGCGTAATATTCTTAACATTAAGTTGTTTTTGAACGGCCTTCAAACGCTGTATATTTGTACTAACAAAGCAAGAAACAAACAGGTTTTCCTGTTAAAAATATAGGTGCAATTTGTTCTAAGCTGTACCAACAAGTTTCATATGGCAAGCAATCGTAAAAAAGGTCGTTCCGTTTCCACGGAGGGACCATTTTTTTTCATAGGCATGTCAAATATAATCAATTAAGCGCTTTCGATTCGCTCTTTGGCCCATGAAAGTGCCAACTCAAGTTGTTCATCTCTAGTTAAGCTACTATTGTCTAAAACAAGTGCATCATGGGCCTTTTTTAAAGGGCTAAACTCCCTAGTAGAATCGATATGATCCCGCATTTCTAAATTGGCCTTGATTTCGGCTTTGGTTATAGCCGGATCCTTAGCTGCCAGCTCCTGGTAACGTCGCTCAACGCGTACTTCGGGAGAAGCAGTCACAAATATTTTGAGTTCGGCTTCCGGAAAAACAGCCGTACCAATATCCCTCCCATCCATGACTATTCCTTTTTGGGCGCCCATTAATTGCTGCTGTGCCACACTAAAAATGCGCACGGGCTCAAGCGCCGCCACTTGGCTTACATTGTTGCTTACTTCTAATCCTCTAATTTCTTCCTCTACATTTTCGTTGTTCAAAAACATATCAGCCCTACCCGTTTGTTCATTGAGCTTAAACGCTAAATGAATATGTGTAAGGGCTTCTATGACTGCATCAGAATTTGTTAAATCAATACCATGTCTGATAAAATAAAGCGTGATTGCACGGTACATAGCACCACTATCAATAAACACATAATTTAGATGTGCTGCCATTTGTTTGGCAAGGGTACTTTTTCCGCATGAAGAATATCCGTCTAGTGTAATAATGATTTTTTTCATGCTTACACTTCTGTTTTAATCACTTGTGTTGCGGGCACACCCGCATTTCTTATGGCAATATTGCGCACTGCTTGGGCGGTAATATTTCTGAAAGCTTGTTTGCTAATTTCGTCAGTTCCTACCATCGCCGGGACACCTTCATCACCGCCCTCTCTAATAGATTGTACCAGTGGAATTTGACCTAAAAATGCAAGGTCATATTCTTCGGCTAATTTTTTACCGCCCTCTTTGCCAAACAAGTAATATTTATTGTCAGGTAATTCAGTTGGCGTAAAATAAGCCATGTTTTCTGCGAGTCCAATAATTGGTACATTAATTTGTGCCTGTCCAAACATCGCAATACCTTTTTTAGCATCGGCAAGTGCTACCGCCTGCGGCGTTGTAACAATCACCACACCCGTTACAGGTACGGTTTGCATGAGTGTTAAATGAATATCGCCAGTGCCAGGTGGCATGTCAATAATTAAATAATCGAGTGGCCCCCAGTCTACTTCTGTAACAAATTGTTTGATGGCACTACTAGCCATTGGACCTCTCCATACCACCGCATTTTTTTCATCTACCAGCAGTCCAATACTCATTAATTTAATACCATATTTTTCGAGCGGTACAATGTATCCTTTACCATCAATATCTTTCATGAGCGGACGTGCACCACGCACACCAAACATAATGGGCACACTTGGTCCGTAAATATCTGCATCCATAAGGCCCACACTAGCGCCACCTTCTGCAAGGGCAAGCGCAATATTTGCAGAGACGGTACTTTTTCCTACACCACCTTTACCACTTACGACCGCAATAATATTTTTAACACCACTTAATATTTGTAAATTTTCTTTTCTGGTTGAAGTGGTATTGGCTGTAAAGTTTACCTGAACATTTGCTTCTTTATTAACTAGCAGTTTTACTGCATTTTCACTCGCCGTGCGCATCATATCTTTCATGGGACAAGCCGGCGTGGTAAGCACGATGGTAAAGCTTACATCGTTACCATTAATTTGCACATCTTTCACCATATTTAAGGTTACTAGATCTTTTCCTAAATCAGGCTCTTGTACATTACTTAGGGCCTTTAATATCGCTTCTTCGGTCATGGTCACGCAAGTTTTTGTTAAAATAAGGTAGAAGTGTGCAAAGTTAATTGCTGTAGCCCTTACTTTGCCATAAACAAGCCCATTTATTGACTTTTTATTGTCAAAACCATTCGTATTTTTGAGCCGATGAATAAAATGCTACGCATCCTTCTTATTCCCATTGCCTTTTGTAGCCTAAATAAGGCTAAGGCCCAAAATACAGCCTACAGAGATTCGGTTGTGCAACTGTATGGGGTAGTTATGACCGCCGATAGCTTAAGAGGCATCCCTTCTGCTAGTATTATTGTAGAAGGAAAAGGAAGGGGTACCATTACCAGCCCCGACGGGGTATTTTCTATTGCTGTTTTAAAAGGAGATAAAATCACTTTTTCTTGCGTTGGATTTAAAGATAGACGCATTGATATTCCAGCCAATCTCCCAGAAAACCAGTACAGTGTTATTCAGCTCATGGTAAGTGATACCGTTTATTTACCCGCTACCATTTTAAAACCAAGACCCACACGTGAGCAGTTTGAAAGAGACTTTGTAAATAACAAAGTAAATGATGACATGTACGAAGTGGCTAGAAAAAATACAGACGAAGCGCGCAATAGAATTTTACTCAACTCTTTACCATCAGATGGAAGAGAAGCCGTAAATTATCAATTACGTCAGCAAGCCAATAAATATTATTATGCTGGACAAATTCCACCAATGAATATTCTAAATCCAGCGGCTTGGGCAGATTTTATTAAGTCGTGGAAGCGTGGCGATTATAAGCGAAAAAAATAGTTTTATGTCTACTCTAAAAAATGTTACCGTTGTTGGTGCAGGCACCATGGGCAATGGTATTGCACAAGTATTTGCAACTCATGGATTTAATGTAACCCTATTAGATACTAGTAGTGCACAATTAGAAAAAGCACTTGCAAATATTCATAAAAATTTAGACCGTTTGGTAACTAAAGAAACCATTACGGCCGCGCAAAAAGAAACGGCACTTGCACACCTTACAACTAGTACAACCCTTGCTACCGCTGTATCTAACGCCGATTTAGTAGTGGAAGCCGCAACCGAAAACAAAGCTGTTAAACTTTCAATTTTTGAGGCACTCGACGCTGCTGCGCCAGCGCATGCCATATTAGCAAGCAATACTTCATCGATTTCTATTTCTGAAATCGCAAGCGTTACCAAAAGACCCGCACAAGTTATTGGGATGCATTTTATGAACCCGGTTCCTATTATGAAACTGGTAGAAATTATCAATGGAAAAGAGACGAGTGAAGCCACAACCAATACGGTGGTTGCCCTAAGCACCACTTTATTAAAAGTGCCTTGTGTAGTAAATGATTTTCCGGGTTTTATTGCGAACAGGATTTTAATGCCCATGATTAACGAAGCGATTTATGCATTACATCAAGGTGTTGCTACCAAAGAATCGATCGATACCATTATGAAACTTGGCATGGCGCATCCGATGGGACCACTTCAGCTCGCCGATTTTATTGGACTAGATGTATGCCTTAGCATTTTGGATGTTTTATACGAAGGATTTAAAGAAGAAAAATACGCCCCTTGTCCATTACTTGTAAGTATGGTTGCAGATAAAAAACTAGGCGTAAAATCAGGCGCAGGGTTTTACACCTACGGTGTGTAAGTCTTTGAATTTAAACAACACTTCTTCAAGTCTTGCTTTAGGAATACCAATGCGAAGGTTACAAAAAAGTTGCATTGACTGTTCAGATACCGAGCATCCGTATTGCTTTACTACGTTCATCACCTCTCCCATTTGGGTATAGTCAAATGAAACTTCATAATAACACTCAATTGTTTTTTGGACAAATGGAGTTAATTGTAATGCCATGGAGGCAGCAGATTTATACGCATTAATTAATCCTGGCACACCCAGTAAAGTGCCTCCAAAATATCGAACTACAATAATGGCGGTATTGGTTACGCCACTACTATCAATTTGCCCAAGTATGGGCCTACCAGCAGTTCCAGCGGGTTCCCCATCATCACTCACTCTAAATATATTGTTGGTTAATCCTAACCTATAGGCAAAACAGTGATGCACTGCTTTAGCGTGTTCCTTTTTTAAATCCTGCAGATACTGCTTAAAATTTTCGGGAGAAGTAGTTGGAAATGCATACCCTAAAAATTTACTTCCCCTATCTTTAAATTCGGCCATAGAAGGCTTTTCGATAGTAAAGTAATGATCTGCGTTTTGCATGGATAAATAAATTTGAAGGGCTGGCGCAAAAATAACCTAAATGATACTAACATTGCATCATGACTTTTGAATTAGCCGAACAGTCCCTTACTACTAAACTTCATCGTATATATGAAGATAGAGAAGCTGCAACCATTGCAGCCATGGTGATGGAATTTGTTACGGGTAAATCAAAAATGGATCGTTGGCTTTTAAAAAACGATAACCTTTCTGATGATTGTTTGGAGCAACTACAAGCCTACACCAAACAACTTCTATCGGGCAAGCCCGTGCAATATGTGCTTGGAGAAGCCTGGTTTGCAGGCCTGTGTTTAACAGTTAATGAGCACACCCTTATTCCAAGGCCCGAAACAGAAGAGCTGGTGCAATTATGCGTAAGTTGGGTGGCAACAAATTTAAATGAGAAGCCGGGTATTAAAATATTAGAAGTTGGAACAGGCAGTGGATGTATTTCAATTGCACTTCAACAAAAAATGCCAGCTGCAATTATTACGGCAATCGATATTAGCACAGGAGCTATAAATGTTGCTTCCAGCAATGCGGCAAAATACAAAGCCCCAATAGAGTTTAAACCGCTTGATTTTTTAAATGAAACATGTTGGCCCGAGTTAGGTAGTTATGATATTATTATTTCTAACCCTCCCTATATTGCAGAAACAGAAAAAACAAATATGGCGGCTCATGTGCTAGACTTTGAACCGCACACAGCCCTATTTGTTGAAAATAATAATCCACTTGTTTTTTATAATGCCATCGCAAAATTTGGAAATACGCACCTTAGTAGAGGTGGCGCTATATTTGTAGAAATCAATCAGGCACTTGGTATTCAAACGAAGGATGTATTTGTACAAAACAATTATACGCCAGTCCTCAAAAAAGATTTGTTTGAAAATGACCGGATGATTGGGGCCACTAAAAACTAACTGCGTGCTAATGGTAACTTATTATTGGCTATTGTCTACAGCCATCACAGGCGTTGCACCTAATTTTTTTATCACCTGCATTACTTTGATAGCAGTACCTAAATGCGAAGTACTGTCGCCATTAATTACCACCGAAGGCTTGTCCGTTTCTTTCGCTAAAAAAACAGAAAGTTCCGATTCCAATGAATCAAGTATAATAGGTTTGGAACCAATATAAATTTGCTGGTCTTTATCTACAGTAACCACGACTGTTTGCTTGGCCTTGGTATCACTTGCCGCTTTAGGGTTCGACACTTTAATCACATTTGGATTGGCAAGTGTTGATACAATTAGAAAAAACAACAATAGGATAAATAGAATATCATTTAAGGCACCGGTGTGCACTTCTGGATGAGATCTTAAACGCTTTCTGATATTCATTGTATAAAATTAACGAGTAGGTTCTTGTAAAATGTCAATGAATTCTGAACTAGCCACTTCCATTTTATTGGCGGTTTTATCGATTAAGGTACTTAAAAAATTATACCCCACATATGCAATGAGTCCAATGATTAAACCGGTTGCAGACGTAATCATTTTTGTATAAATACCGCCAGCAATGGTGTTCAAGGTATATTCACCAGTAGATGCAATTCCATAAAACAATTGCACCATACCAATAATGGTTCCTAAAAATCCAAACATTGGTGCAATCCCAGAAATGAGTGACAAAATAGAAAGATTTTTTTCCATGTTGTACATTTCGAGGCGACCCACATTTTCCATACTTTTTTCGATGGCATCTAATGGTTTTCCAATACGCTGAATCCCTTTATCAATCATGCGTGCTACAGGGCTATTAGTATTTTTTGCCAAATTACGCGCTGCTTGCACATTACCTGTAACAATATTATCTCTGATAATATTCATGAAATTGGGTTCTATTCTAGATGCTTTATTAATGGCCAATAAACGCTCCACAAAAACAAAAATAGCAGCTACTAATAAAAAATATAAGGGATACATAATCCATCCACCCTTTTCTAATAAGCTAAGCATAGAAATTTTTTCTGGCGTACTTGCAGCGACTGCACCAACTGCTTTTTGAATGGTGTCTGTTTGTAATAAATAAAACATACAATGGGTTTGATTACCGTTAAAATTAGTGGGTTCTACAAAAGAAGCAAGGCCTTGTGAATAAAAATGCTAAAGACTCGTTATTTAGGAAAGCTTTTGCACATATCAGCGCCTAATGCAGGGCTATTTGAGCTAAAACTGGAAAATGATCCGAAGGAAACTTGCCATTATAAGAATCCGTTAACACACCCCAACGACTCACAATAAAATGAGCGCTTGTAAAAATATGGTCAATTACCTGGTCTGGATTTAAATTAGGCCCAAACCCCTGAAATGTACCATTGGGTTTGTATGGCGTAGCAACCCTTTTGTACGTGTCTAATAAATTTCCTGAATTTGCAATGAGCTGATACCATTCTGAATTATGGTCACCATTAAAATCGCCAGTTAAAATAACAGGTGTAGCCCCTGCAATAGTTTTGATTTTTTCTAAAATTAACTTAGAACTTTCTTTACGCGCTATCACCGCTTGATGATCATAATGTACATTAAAACAAAACATTTTTTTGCGCGTTACATTGTGTTGTAACAACACCCAAGAGCAAATTCTATTAATAAGCGCATCCCAACCAAATCCTGGTTTTATAGGTGTTTCAGATAACCAAAAATCACCTTTGTCTACAATTGTAAACGCCTCTTTTTTTACAAAAATAGCAGAGTGCTCTCCTTTTAATGCGCCATCGTCTCTTCCAATACCGTAGTAAGTATATCCCGGAAGAAGGTCCTTCATACCATCTAATTGATGTTGCAAACCTTCTTGCGTTCCTACAATGTCAAAATCATGAAAAGCAATGAGGGCAGCTACTCTAGGGAGTCTGGCACTCCATAAATTTCCAGAATCACGCGGGTTGTCATAACGAACATTAAAACTGCCTACAGTAATTATTTGAGCAAACGAAGTAGACATGCATAGTAAATACACTAACGCTACTATAATTGATTTGATTTTCATTTAAGCAATTTAGGATTTTGGGAAGGCTTTGCATCTTTTTCAACCGTTTTTCTACCGGCGTCATTTAATGCTTTGTCGAGGATCATTTCAATTTGTCCGTTAACACTTCTAAACTCATCATCGGCCCATTTAGACAGTTTTTTAAATGTGTCTTCGCTCATCCGCAAAACAAAAGTCTTTTTATTGAGTGACATAAAAAGGTTTTAAAAGTATTAATAAAGGCTACCTGTGTTTAACACCGGAGACGCCGCTTTTTCACCACACAATACCACCATTAAATTACTCACCATCGCTGCTTTTTTATCATCATCCAATACAACAATATCTTTTTCAGATAACATGGCAAGAGCCATTTCAACCATACCCACAGCGCCTTCCACAATTTTTGTACGTGCAGCCACAATAGCTGTTGCCTGTTGGCGTTGTAGCATAGCACCCGCTATTTCTGCGGCATATGCTAGGTGACTTATACGCGCTTCTGTAACCAACACGCCCGCTTTATTTAAACGCTGGTTCAATTCTTGTTCTAACATTTCAATCACCTGCTCGCCACCATCGCGCAAAGTGATATGCGCTTTTTCATCTTCAATATTATCGTATGGACATGTAGTTGCTAAATGACGCACAGCAGCTTCACTTTGGTTGCGGATATAATCGTTAAAACTTGTTACATCAAATACTGCTTTGTACGTATCCTCTACTTGATATAAAATAACAGCAGCAATTTCGATAGGGTTACCTAGTTTATCATTCACTTTTAATTTGGTACTCTCAATACTTTGCATACGAAGAGACACTTTTAGTTTGCTGTAAAATGGATTTACAAATTGAAGTCCATTTTCTCTGACAGTACCCACATACTTACCAAAAAAGGTAAGTACGATGCTATAATTAGGATCAATAATCATGAGCCCTTTAATTAAGAAAGCGCAGAACGCTAAAAGTACAATTCCGAAAAATACTTGTCCGCCTTCATTTTGTTGAGCACCACCAACAACAAGCGCAAAGCCAATAAAAAATGAAATGAGTGCAACCAAAGCTGCTTTGTACCCAGAAAAGGGTTTGAGTAATTTTTCCATGTTTGATATTATTTTGATATCATAAAGATATGATAATAAATAACATCTCCAAATATTAGGGTTTTACATGTACTAGATACGCCCCCATTTTGTCTACAAAAAACTTCAATTTCGTGAAAAAAAGTGGCAAATTTTGAGGTTAAATCCCTTTGTTAGCAATAATTCTGCCATAATGACACATGTATGAAGAAATTTTTCTATACTTCTCATATCTAACTAGGATAAATACTTAGTATTAGCCGCTAAATGCCTATTTTTATACACTCATTTGGTTAGTAATTTATAGTATCTCAATTCTATTATGAAAAAAAGGAAATTAAGCGTTATCCCTTATGGGATTGTTTTGCTATTTATAGCATTAATGCATTCAAAATCTGTAAGTGCACAGTTACCTGTGTTCACACAATTTTCGCAAAACCAGCTCAATATAAATCCAGCCTTTGCTGGATTTATTGATGATGATTTTAAGTTCAATGCACTTTATAGATCACAATCATATTCAAGATTAGTGACATCCACTTTTTCAAATGCGTCATTTCAAATGCGTCCTCTATTTGATTTTATTCCAAATAATGACGTGTTAGGATTTGGCGTAAATGCATATACACATAAAACCTTAGATGTATACTCGCATCAAGCAATGTCTGCAACGATGTCATATTCGAAAGGGCTTAATTATGACGGTAGCAAGACATTGGCTTTGGGTTTTCAAGGCAGATATAATTCAAAAAGAATAGATTATACGCAGCTTCTATTTCCTAATCAATTTGATTTTTCAGGATATACTTCACAACTACCCAACAATGAACCCATTCAAATTATTAACACAAATTTTATAGATATAAATTCTGGAATCCTATACAGCGCAGTGGGCGAAAACGAATCTTTTACAGCTGGTTTTTCAATGTACAATCTAAATCAATCAAGTAGCGACCCTCTAAAACTTGCAACAAGGGAGGGATTAACTTATAATTATCAATTAGGATACTCAAAAGTACTATCTGACTATAGTCAAGTGTTTTTTGGAGGATTGCACTCAGTAAGATCAAGCCAATCCTCTACTTCACTAGTTGGAGCTATTCAAATTTTACCTGACTATGATAATTACATTGGACTTGACGTTGGGGGTGTTTACGTTCTTAATAATTCCATTTCCCCATTTGTGAATCTAAATATGAATATGATCAAAGCATCGTTTACTTATAATTTTTCGATTGCACCCAATATTTCATATGTCCAAAATGCAAATGCATTTGAAGTTGGTTTACAAATCCTTTTTTCACGACCTACCGAAGATAATACACTTGCAAAGAGACACGTAAGTTGTTTTAAGTAAGCATAATAAATAATTCAAGCATTTTTTCTTATGAAGATATCATTACAAATTCGAGTTTTACTTGCCTTTACCTTAGTTGGTATTTCGCAAATTTTGTTTGCACAACAATGTCCCACCATTAGTAATATAACAAGTAGCACAGCCGTTTGCGCAGGAGGAAATATTACACTGGAAGTTACAGCAACATCACCAGACGCCTCCGCATTATCGTATGCTTGGTTTAAAAACAATACTCCAATTTCAAATACAAATTCCAGTAGATATGAAATTACAAATTTTCAATTTGCTAATGCAGATGTATACTCTGTTAAGGTAAGCAACGCCTGTAATACACCAGTGCAATCAGCAAACATCAATTTAACATTAAAGGATAAACCCAGCATTGCTAGTTTTTCAGCAAGTCCGCAAACTGTTTGTGCCGGAGACAACTACAGTATTCAAGTTGTTGGAAACCAAAATGGTGGTGGAACAATAACGTATCAATGGAAAAAAGGAACAACCAATTTAATTCCCTCAAATAATTCAACATTTACTTTATCAAATATTCAATCTGGTGACGCTGCTTTATATTCAGTTAATTTATCGAATAGCTGTGGCAATATTAATAGTTCCGATTTCCAATTAATTGTAAATCAAAAACCTTCTATCACAGTTAATCCAACTGCAAATAACTTATTGTGCGCAGGTGCCACATTAACATTGAATGCAGATGTAATTAGCGCTACAAGTTTTAAATGGCAAAAAGATGGAGCTGACATTGGCAATACTTCTAAAACACTATCTATTCCTTCTGTAGCAGCTTCGGATGCAGGGGTTTATACTTTTGTTGCTACCAACAGTTGCGGAACAAATACAAGTGGGAATGCGCAAGTAACCATAAAAGACAAACCAAGCATCACAAGCATTACTGCACCCACTAATGTGTGCGCCGGCTCAACTGCCTCGCTTGTTGCAGCAGTTGTAGGAAATGGAGACAACAATTTAACGTACGCATGGGCATTAAGTGGAACAGCCATACCTAATGGAAATGGCACAACACTTACAGTGCCTAATTTTCAATCCGTAAATGCAGGCACATACTCATTTACTGTTACCAATAGTTGTGGAACAACCAGCTCTGCAACCAATAATCAGAATGTAAGTATTCAACTGATTACAACACCATCAATTACAAGTATTAGCAATCAAAATGTTTGTGAAAATAATAGTTTATTAGTTCCAACAACCATTACCAATTTAGGCAGCACAAGTCCTACATATCAGTGGTATTTTAATGGAACTGCAATTAGTGGCCAAACAGGTGCACAACTTAATATCAGCAATATGCAAACTGCAAAAGCAGGCAGATATTACGTTACTGTAAACAATGGTTGTTCTCCAACTATTAGCAGTAACGAATTTAATGTTACTGTTAGTGGCGTACCAACCATCCAAACACAACCTGCTGCACAGCAAGAAATTTGTGAAGGCGGCAATTTCTCACTCTCTGTTATCGCAAACAATGCAAATACTTACCAGTGGTTAAAAGATAATACACCCGTTTCAGGTGCAACATCTAATTCTTATAATATTGCTTCTGTTACTAATGTACATGCAGGAAGTTATAAAGTTTTAGTATCCAATAATTGTAATTTTAGTGTTACTAGTAATGCAGCTGTGCTTGTTGTAAAAAGCCCTCCTACTATTCTAACAGCAGCCAGCAACAACACGCTTTGTGTTGGCGATTCACGTACACTAGAAGTAACTGCACTTCCTAATAACGGTGGCACACTTACCTATCAATGGAAAAAAGCAGGCGTTGATATCCCTAATGAAACAGCCGCTTCTCTAGCACTAACTAATGTGCAAATAGATGCTGCAGCAACCTATACAGTAGCCGTTACCAATTCTTGTAGCACTACTCTAAGTCGTAATTTTGTAATATCAGTTAATCCATCTCCTGTCATTACAGTAAACCCTCTATCACTAACTCGTTGTGTAGGTGAAGCAGCAACTTTTACAGCCAATGCAACCGGATATACTTCTATTAGATGGCAAAAAAATGGCGTTGATATTGATAATACTACAACTAGCCTATCGATATCTCCTGTTTCCGCAACTGACGCAGGTATTTATACTTTCTTAGCTACCAATAATTGCACCACTGTAAGAAGTGCTGCTGCAACACTTGCTGTAAATAACAAACCTGTTATCAACTCACTTACTACCACTTCGCCTGTTTGTGCGGGTAACACTGCTACTATCACCAGTTCAGTAAATCCAAACGGTGATAACAACCTAACTTACTCTTGGAGCTTTAGCAATAATGTTGTAGGTAACACACAAACATTATCTATACCTAATTTCCAATCTAATAATGCAGGCACATACTCATTAGTAGTTACCAATAGTTGTGGCGCTTCTACCGGATCAAGCACTACAACATTACAGTTACTACCAACACCAACTATTACTGCAATCGCTGATCGTAGTGCTTGTTTGGGTAACTCTCTTAACGTAACACCTGTTTACGCTAACTTAGGTAGCACTTCTCCAACTTATCAGTGGAATTTTAATGGCAGTCCTATAAACGGACAAACTGCCGCACAACTTAATCTTAATAATATCCAAACCTCCAGCGCTGGCAGATACTCTGTAACCGTTAACAACGGTTGTTCTCCAAGCATTACAAGTAACGAATTTAATGTTACTGTTAGTGGCGTACCAACCATCCAAACACAACCTGTTGCACAGCAAGAAATTTGTGAAGGCGGCAATTTCTCACTCTCTGTTATCGCAAACAATGCAAATACTTACCAGTGGTTAAAAGATAATACACCCGTTTCAGGTGCAACATCTAATTCTTATAATATT
>JBIISK010000043.1:0-18078 GCA_044341045.1 Sediminibacterium sp.
AAAAAAATGGCGTTGATATTGATAATACTACAACTAGCCTATCGATATCTCCTGTTTCCGCAACTGACGCAGGTATTTATACTTTCTTAGCTACCAATAATTGCACCACTGTAAGAAGTGCTGCTGCTACACTCGCTGTTAACAATAAACCTGTTATCAACTCTCTTACTACCACTTCGCCTGTTTGTGCGGGTAACACTGCTACTATCACCAGTTCAGTAAATCCAAACGGTGATAACAACCTAACTTACTCTTGGAGACTCAATGGCTCACCTATACAAAATAGTAACACTTCAATACTATCTATACCTAATTTCCAATCCAGTAATGCAGGCGTATACTCATTAGTAGTGACCAACAGTTGTGGATCTACAACTAGCTCTTCCACTACTTCATTGCAACTTCAACCAAAACCTACTTATGCCAAAATAGATGATCAAACTGTTTGTGTTGGTAGATCACTAAATATAGCTCCAGTTTATTCAGAAGTAAGCGGATCAACTGTAACTTACCAATGGTATTTTGAAGGAAACCCAATTCCAAATAAAAATACTGCGCAACTTAACATTAATAATATCCAAACTTCGCAAGCTGGTAGATATTTTGTTACAGTTAATAATGGTTGTTCACCAGAGAGCAACAATTCATTTAATGTTACAGTACTCAACTTACCAACCATACAAACACAACCTACAGCACAACAACAATTATGCGTTGGTAGCAACTTCGCACTTTCTGTAGTTGATAACTATGCAGAAACTTATAAATGGTTTAAGAATAATGTTGAAATTCCTGGAGAAACATCAAAAACGTATACAAAAAACATTAGTGCTAGTGATGCGGGTGCTTATAAAGTATTATTATCAAATAGTTGCGGTTACAGCATTTCCAGTAACAACGCAATACTTTCAGTAAGCTTACGTCCAACAATAACTAGCTCTCCTGTAAACTCATCCGTTTGTGTGGGTCAACCAGTAACTGCTTCAGTTAGTGCAAATACAAACGGAGGTGGTAATTTGAGGTATGCTTGGACTACTGTCGGCAATCCTAATCCACTAAACATTAACTCAACGTTTTTAATTCCAAATGCTAGCTTAGATTTGAATGGAAAAGTATACACAGTTACGGTAACCAATGATTGTGGTACTGAAAATGGAGGAAGCTTTACATTAAATGTAGGAGAAAAACCAACTGTTTCAATAACAACTAGCATACCTGATAATACTACTACAGGAAAACCAACTGTATGCCTCGGCTCAGCTATTTCATTTTCTGTTTCAGTTGAATCAAATGGATATAGCCCTACTTATACCTGGTATAAAGATGATATTAGTAGGGGCACTTCAACTAGCAGTTCTTTATTGATAACAAGTAGCTCCATTACTGATGCTGGCACCTATAAATTAAGTGTTGCAAATACATGCGGAGTAGTAACAAGTACACCAATTACAGTTGGTGTACATGAAAAACCAATTTTTGTAACTCAACCAAATGCTGCTGTTACTGCTTGCGAAGCATCAAGTATAACACTTAGTGGATTAGCGCAAAATAAACCAGGAACAAACTCAGAAATCATATATACATGGTATAAAAATAATGCACCAATACAAGATGCGATACTTAGTAAAGAACTTAAATTTACAAATCTCGCAGTAAATGCTAAAGCAATTTATAAATTAAGTGCAAGTAATGAATGTGGAGCTGTTTTCAGCGACAACTCAGACCTTACAGTGGTTTCTAAGCCTAGGTACAACATTATAACACCATCAAGTGAATTTTCAATATGTTCCGCTACTAATCAAACAAAAACGCTAGCCCTAAATATATTTACAGTTAATGGATTAGCGCCAAGTATTACTTGGTCAACAAAAGATGGCAGTATTACAGGCAATACCAATTCAGCCAGTATAACAATTGCTTCAGTTGGAAAAGATGCAACATACACTGCGGTCCTGAGTAACGGATGTGGAGATACCACATTGAAAATTGGAACAGCAGAAGGCATCCTAATAAAGAATGAAGTATCAAAACCAGTTGTTATTGAAAATACAATGCCGCCAAACACTACTTTTTGTGAAAATGATCAAATTATACTAAACTTAAAAACAAATTCGAATGGTCCCGAAACTTACATTTGGAAACTGAATGGTGTTGTAAAAGAAACGAAACAATCCGGAAATGTCAACTCATCAGATTATACAAAAAGTCCAGCTACTTTACAAGACCTTGGGGCCTATACAGTTGATATAAATAATTCTTGTGGAACAATGACAACTCCATTTAGGTTTGATGTTATTGTTAATCCTAGACCTACAGTTGCATTTGATGTATCGAGTGCAAGTAGCCAATGTTTAAATAATAACCGATTTTTATTTAATAATAGAACATCGCAAACTGGGGGTGGGGAAATTAAATATGCTTGGGATTTTGGAGATGGTTCAATAAATACAACTGATATTTCTCCAGCTAAAATGTATAGTAATTCGGGCACTTATAGCGTAATATTGAGAGGCACAAACAGCTACGGATGTGCCAATACAGCAACAAGAAATATTATTGTATTAGCGCAACCAAGAATTACTAGTCAACCCATTGGAAAAACAGTTTGTCAGGGCGCAATTTCTGAACTTGCACCAGTAGTTAATTTAGGTGGTGCTACATCCGTTACTTACCAATGGTATTTAGATAGCGTTGCGATAACAGCTGGGGGCAACACTTTAAAATATACTATCCCTTCAATGAGTCTATCAAATGCTGGAAAATATTATTTAAAAGTATCAAATGCGCAATGTAGTTTAGATGCAACATCTGAAATTGCAGTAGTAAATTATCAAGAAAAACCAAATGCAAGCTTTACAACAGGAGGAAAATCTTTAAGCACATGCGTAAATGATGCAGATTATACTTTCATAAATACAACTCCTGATGTAGCGAACGTATCATATTTATGGGAGACTTCTAATGGCACAACTAGCAATGATAAAACCTTTAGATATAAGTTTACCAATACTGGCATTTATAATGTCACATTAACGGCTACTGCCGGAGGTTGCAGTAGTACAATGCAATTAGGTACAACTGCAGCAACCAGAATTAGAGTAAACGGATTACCAACTATAACAAAAGATTTAGAATCAAATCTAACAGTTAAAAGAGGTGATCTAATAGCACCATCTGTAGAAGCAACTTCTCTAAATGCAGATGGAAGCACTGCAAATGTTGCACAAATATTTTATAGCTGGTACAAACTGCCTTCTACAACAATTATAGGCGACAAACCTACTTTTGATGCTATTACAAAAGCCGTCATTAGTGATTCTGGAAGATATTATGTAAATGTAAGTAATGGATGTGGGGTTATTCGGAGCAATATCTTAACCATCAATGTAATCGATAAACCAACTATAACCATTCAACCAGTTCCTACTATTGCATGTATTGATAAGCCTCTGCAGTTATCAGTAGTTGCGACATCAAATGATAACTCTAGTCCTTTATATCAATGGTATCATCAAAATGATTTAAATGCTACACCATCGCCGGTACCGGGGGGGACAGGACCAATACTGAACATTGCTAAATTTGAATTTAACATGGCTGGTCACTATTACGTTACACTAACAAATAGTGTAGGTGATACTACAAGTAGCAAAGTGATTGTAACAGCAAACGAAAAGCCTTCAATTAATTCTTTTATATCAATGCCTTCAATTGAATCTGGTATTTGTATCAATACTCGACTTCAATTAAACGCTACTGTTTCAAATATTGCCAATAGCCCTAATGTAATCAGTTGGGAACAAAATGGAGTTAATATTACTGGACAATCAACATTGCAACTTACCATATCAGAAATTAGCAAAGCTAATCAGGGAGATATTACGCTTAAAGTTGCAAATGCATGCGGTACTGAATCCAAAAAAATAAATGTTAATGTTATTGACCTTCCGCAATTCTCACAATCACCTACAGCGGTTACTACATGTGTGAATGGCTCGGCAACATTTACTGCTAAAGTACAAGCGATTACAAATGGAACACCTTTTGGATTCCAATGGCTATGGAATGGTGCTACTTATAGAAAAACTGGCATTGTATCAGATGAACAACTAATTTTATCTAATTTACAACCATCTGATGTTGGATATTATTCTTTACAAGCATCTAATAGTTGTGGAATTAAAGAATCTGCAACAGGAAAACTATCAGTAATTTCAACAGGCCCAACAATTACACAGCAACCCACTGAAGTCATATCTTGTTCAGGCACTCAGAATGTTGTTTCCGTAGTTGCCACTTCTGAAAATAACACTTTAAGCTATAGCTGGTATAAAAATGGCATTTTAATTGCTGACCAGATTAGTAATCAGCTAATATTCCCGAAAATTTCAACAACAGACATTGGAAATTATAAATCTGTCATCCAGAATAGTTGCGGGCTAAGTACTACAAGTAATGAATTTAAAATAGTTGTAAATGAAAAAGTTACATTAAAATCTAGTATTGAAAACAAACAAATATGTGTTGGAAGTGACCTAGAAGTAGATATCAGCGGCAATTTAAATAATGCAGATTTAAGCACAAGTTACCAATGGAAACTAAATGGAATAAATATCTTAGCCCCATCTGCTAGAACCAATCGCATACAATTACTGTCTGCAACGAAACCTATTGGTGGCAAATATTCTATCCTAGCGACTAATAATTGCGGCGCCAATATTCTTGACTTATTTACCCTTGGAGTAACAAATTTACCTACAATTTTGACTCATCCTATTGAGGGTAATGTATGTGAGAATCAAGACTGGTCTAATAAAGTAGAGGTTTCAAATACAGATCAAATTGGATTTGCATATCAATGGTACAAAGACGCAATAGCAATATCAGGTGCCAATCAACCTTCAGTTCTTGTAGCAAATGCTAATTCAAGTAATAGAGGTGTTTATTCTGTAAAATTAAGTTCGGCATGTGGAGATGTTACAAGTCAAGGTGCATTATTGCAAATTAGACCAAAGCCTCAAGTTGATATTTCACTTCTTGGCACAGCTCCAATGCAATGCATAGATAACAACTTATTTACCTTTAAACCTTCAGTGACTATTGCGGATAATTCTATTGTAGACCTTACATGGGATTTTGGAGATGGCGTTTATAGTAAACAATCTCAAGTTAGTCACAGATATGACTTTGCTAATGATTTTAATGTGTACTTATTTGCAAAAAGTACATATGGTTGTAGTGATACAGCTAAACAAGTTGTAACAGTAAATTCAAAGCCGGTTATTTATGGTAATATCAACAACCAGATTTTATGCTTAGGTGGTCAGCTTAACTATAATGTTGATGTAAGAGTAAAGCCGAATGAACTGATTGGTTATCAATGGTATTTTAATCAAGACCCTATTCCTAATGCAGTAAACAAATCAATTTCTATTGATGATATTCAGAATGTGAACGCTGGAAATTATAAATTAAGAATAATAAACGCATGTGGCACCACCTTCTCTACAGAAGCTGAATTAAAAATAGCCGATAAACCACTTGTCACTATTCCTTTACCAATAAATTTCAAAGTTTGTGAGGGGACCGAAACTGTTCTTCAACCAACTATTTACTCACTTTTACCAAATACTTTTCAATGGTACAAAAATGAGTTGCCATTTGTTGGACGACGATCGGATACTTTGAGGATCAAGCAATTTGGAAGACAAGATATAGCTACCTATTCGGTTAGCATATCAAATAAATGTGGAACAACCTTTGCCAACCCTGGTAACTTGATCATGAAAAATTTACCAAAATCGGTGCAGGCATTAGTTAGTGATACCATTTGTTATCAAACAAAAACAGTACTAACAATTAAAGATTTTACAAATAATGATGATACACTTTTATTCTCGTGGTTCAAAGACGAAGAAAAATTAATAGGAATTGATGCAAAAGAATATAGCATTAATAAATTTAACATTAACGATACAGGTTATTACGTTGCAAAATTAATTAACAGTTGTGGCGAAATAATTGTTCCAATTGCTAAACTAACTTTAAACAAAGTAGATGCAGCATTTAGCTTAGACACCATAGACGCTTGTAAAGGAAGCTTGATCATTAACGGGCTTGACACTACGCGTTCCTTGTTTGCTGTAAGAGATAATTATTGGCAAATTAAAGAGTTAAATAGAACACTAGGATCTACGCCTGCTATGAAGTACCAATTTACAAATAGCGGGACTTATACGATTCGACATGCTGTTACTGATATCAAAGGCTGTAATTCAGATACTGTCTCAAAAGTAGTTGTCAATTATGGTAAGCCAACTGCATCCTTTACTATTAATGATACATGTATGACCATGCCATCAATAGCATTAAATAGTTCAGTATTTGGTTATGCCAGTACTAAACTAACAAAGTATACTTGGAACTTTGGTGATACGACAATTGTCAGAAATACAAATGTGGTACCAATATATACTTACAAAACTGGTGGTTATAAAAGCTTACAATTGATTGTTGAAAGCGATAGTAGCTGTGTTGCAGATACACTAAATAAAAAGATGATGGTTTATGGAAATCCAGTCGCTAGTTTTGTAACCCAAGATAGCTGTCAAGGATTCCCTGTATTATTCACTAATAAAAGTTTTACGCCATTTCTTCCAGACTCAGTTGTCAATTTCAAATGGAATTTTGATGACGGCAACACTTCTACAATAGCCAATCCAGAAAATATATTTAAACAATATGGCGCATACAACATTAAACTAACTGCCTATAGTGCAATTTGTCCATTTTTAAGTGATGATACCACTATTAATATGACTATCAAAAATCCTCGTGCAAACCAAGTATATCCAAGAATTCAAACAGTTAAAAGATTATCTGGACAATTGAATGCAATTGATAATGGTAGAAGCTATGCATGGTCACCATTTATAGGACTTACAAACTCCAAAATCAAGAATCCAAAATTCAATTTAACAGATGATAAAGTAACTTATACTATTACCATAGTAGATTCGGCAGGATGTGTAAACAATGATAAGCAAGAAGTATGGGCATTTAATAAGCCTGATATTTACCTGGCAACCGGATTCTCTCCAAACAACGATGGCGTTAATGATAAGTACAAACCAGAGTATATTGAAATTAAAATTCTAGAATACTTTAGAGTGCAGGACAGTAATAATAGACAAGTATTTATTACCAATAAAATTACAGACAAATGGGATGGCACCTATAATGGTAATTCGTTACCACCAGCACCATATCTAGTAACCGTTGCGGGTATAGATATATTAGGAAATAGAATTGTGAAACAAGGAATTGTAATTGTAGTAAAATAAAAAAAGAAAGGCACCACATTTGTAGTGCCTTTCTTTTTTATAGTAAAGTATGTGGAGAATAGCGGGGTCGAACCGCTGACCTCTTGCATGCCATGCAAGCGCTCTACCAACTGAGCTAATTCCCCTAAGCTACTTTGGAATTAGCCTTCCCAAATTTCTGCTTTCCCTTCTAGCCATTGTTTTACAGAATCTGTAGTTACAGATTTTGGTCTTTCAAGTGGGAAGCCTAATGCGCGATCCCAACAAAGACTGGAAAGTACACCAAGTGCTCTACTCACGGCAAAAAGCACTGTATAAAATTCATTTTCTACCATACCATAATGCACTAGTAATGCGCCTGAATGGGCATCTACATTTGGCCAAGGATTTTTTACTTTACCTAATGATTGTAAAATAGGTGGAACTGTTTCATAAATATTCCAAACCGTATTTAATAGTTTGTCATCTGGCATATGTTTTTTACCAAATTCCATTTGCGCTGTAAAACGTGGATCTGTTTTTCGAAGCACCGCATGACCATATCCAGGAACTACTTTACCTGCACTCAAAGTGGCTTGCACGTAGTTAGCAATTTGCTCCGAGGTTGGCGCGTCGGTACCAAGTGATTCTTGCATTTCAAAAATCCACTTGATTACTTCTTGATTGGCTAATCCATGTAATGGACCTGCTAAACCGTTCATGCCAGCAGCATAACTTAAATAAGGATCGCTTAACGCAGAGCCTACTAAGTGTGTAGTGTGTGCAGATACGTTGCCACCTTCATGATCAGCATGAATGGTCATGTACAAACGCATCAATTCTTTAAAACTTTCGTCGTTGTAACCCATCATGTGCGCAAGGTTACCCGCCCAGTCTAGTAAACCATTTGGATGAATATGTTCGTTATTTTTATATTTACGACGATAGATATATGCAGCAATACGTGGAAGACGTGCAATTAAATCCATGGTATCTTCAAATACAGGACTCCAATAATCTTTTTTATTGATACCCGCCGAATATGCTTTTGCGAAATTACTTTCGGTTTGAAGCGCCATCACACCCGTAACAAACATAGTCATTGGATGCGTTGTAATAGGAAGTGCATCGATGGTCGCAAACACATGAGTTGGTACATGACTCCTGCGCTGCCAAATATTAGTGATTCTTTCGGCGTCTTGTTGTGTTGGTAGTTCACCTAATAACATTAAATGAAAAAGACCTTCTGGTAATGGCTCGCCACCACCTGGTGCTTTTGGTAAACTTGCTTGTAATTCTGGAATAGAATAGCCTCTAAAACGAATACCTTCTTGCGCATCAAGCAAAGATGTTTCAGTAACCAAGCCGGTAATACCGCGCATACCTTGATACACTTGTGCAAGTGTTACTTCACCTACTTTTTTTGCTCCGTGGGTTTTTATAATTTCTTTGATTTCAAGGCTAGCAACTTCTGCTTTAACCCTAAACTTTTCTTTTAGTATTTCCATAACTACATTGTTTTAAAAAAAATCGTGCGTAAAGGTAAGTACAAGTAGCTTTGGATAACAAAAGAAAATGAAAGAAGTTTTATAAGTTAAAGCTTTTTAACGTTTCTTATTTAGGGGCCTTCTTGTAAAGGTAAAAAATCACAAAAAGGAAGATAAAATTAGGTATCCAAGCGGCTATTAAGGGAGGTAAATTGCCTTTTGTGGCAAAAATGGTAGAAAACCGGTCTGTGATAATAAATAATGCGGCAATAATAAAACCTACAGCTAAGTGCATACCGCTACCTCCTCGTACTTTTCTACCACCTACAATGGCACCTATAATGGTGAGTAGCAAAACCGTAACGCAGGTGGCATCCCGCCTATACCGCTCCACTTTTAGGGCATTGAGCCCTTCGGAACCTCTTGCTTTTTCAAGCTCAATAAAACGGTTTAGCTCGGAAGTGGTTAATTTGTCTTTGGTGTATTTATCTCTACTTAAATCAAGCGGACCAAAATTAAATGTCATTAGTTGCCCGATAGCATAGGAAACATTTTCTTGCAGGGGCAATACTTTTCGATCAATAATATAATCTAGTTTCCATTTTTTAGAAGCTGTATCCCAACTAATTTGATCGGCCCTAATATTACGGACCAGCTTATTGTTTTTTAACGTGTAAGCAAAAAATGGACCGCCTCTTTTATTGGCGGTATCATAGGCATAAATACCAGCATAGGTAAATGAATCTATGCGTAAATAAATATTTGAATTTCCACCTACAAGTGCGGTATATGAGCTGTTTTTATCAATATAGTTAGCTTCAAAGCTTCCTCTAATTTGATTGGCTTTAGGCACTACATATTGATTGGCAAACCACAGCACCATTCCTAACATAACACCCCCTACTACATAAGGTCGAAGCCATCTATTATAAGAAGTGCCACTCGCCAAAATAGCAATGATTTCGGAGTTTCCAGCCATTTTGGATGTAAAAAATATAACGGCTAAAAAAACAAAAAGTGGAAGTAATAACGCAATAATATGTGGAATAAATCCAAAATAATAACTTGTAATAATGTCTTTTGCACCCAAACCAGAACGAACAAAATCATCCGTCTTTTCACTTACATCAATTACAATGGCAATCACTGCAAACAAAAAGATTGCAAAGAAAAAAGTGAACAGAAATTTTTTGAGTATGTACCAGTCAATTATTTTCATGTACCTACAAATAAATTATAAACGCTGTTTTAAAATGGGCAGCATTTGCGCTTTCCAAGTAGCAAAATTATTTGCCAAAATTTGTTTTCTAGCCTCTCCTACTAGCCACAAGTAAAAAGCCAAGTTATGAATACTTGCAATTTGAAGCCCTAATATTTCATCGGCTACAAACAAATGACGTAAATAGGCTTTAGAATAATAGTTGCTAGATTCGCATGGAATGCCCGTATCTATTGGAGAAAAGTCAGATGCCCACTTTTTATTTTTGATATTTATCACTCCTTCGGAAGTAAATAACATGCCGTTTCGTCCATTGCGGGTAGGCATTACACAATCAAACATATCAACACCTCTATCGATGCATTCGAGCAGGTTCCAAGGGGTTCCAACACCCATCAAATAACGAGGTTTATTGGCTGGTAAATGTTCTGTGCATAGTGATGTAAACTCATACATCATTTCTTCAGGTTCCCCAACGCTGAGTCCACCAATCGCGTTACCCACACAGCCAGTAGATGCAATAAATTCTGATGATGCAACACGTAAATCTTTAAACGTACTTCCCTGAATAATAGGAAATAAATTTTGCGTATACCCATATTTATCAGGGGTTTCGGCAAGTCTTTTGATACAACGCTCTAACCAGCGGTGCGTGAGTTCCATACTTTTTTTAGCATAAGAATACTCACTTGGGTATGGCGGACATTCATCAAAAGCCATAATAATATCTGCACCAATACTGCGCTGAATATCCATCACCGACTCTGGTGTAAATAAATGTCTGCTGCCATCTATGTGAGATTGAAAAACTACACCCTCTTCGGTAATTTTTCGGTTGTCCGCCAAAGAAAAAACTTGATACCCACCACTATCTGTTAAAATGGGTTTATGCCATCCATTAAACTTATGGAGTCCACCCGCTGCTTCGAGTACTTCGGTACCCGGTCTTAGATATAAATGATAAGTATTACCTAAAATAATTTGAGCTTGAATTTCTAATGAAAGTTGCTGTTGCGTAACGGCTTTAACGGTTCCTACTGTACCTACCGGCATAAAAATGGGTGTTAAAATTTCACCATGATCGGTTTGCATCACACCGGCTCTTGCGCCTGTGCCGCTAGCCGTATTTTGAAGTTGGAAGGTAAGTGCAGCCATGTCCACAAAAGTAGCACAAAACCACTATTTTTGCGCTCATGAACGTAGCTCCCATCATTTGGACCCTTATTTTTTATATTTTTTGTTCGGTAGTAGCCATTCAACTCTTTTATTACCTCTATTTCTTTATACGGCTTGCTTTTTACAAAGAAACCACCCCATCTGAGCATATGGAACATGCTGTTTCGGTGGTGATATGTGCTAGAGACGAGGCACATAATTTGGTGCAAACAATGCCAGCTGTTTTGGTACAGGATTATAAAAGCAGTTTCGAAGTAGTGCTCGTAAATGATAATTCAACAGATGATACCAAGTATTTAATTGATGAATTCAAAAAAGCATTTAAAAATATCAACCACGTTTTATTAACCCAAGAAGCAAAAATGATAGCAGGAAAAAAGTTTCCGTTATCGATGGGTATTAAAAGTGCGAAATATGAAATTGTATTACTTACAGATGCAGACTGCGTGCCAGCTTCAGAGCACTGGATTAAAAAGATGCAAGCTGCCTACTCAGACAATATTGAAATAGTGCTTGGCTACGGCGCTTACCGAAAAAAGCCAGGCTTTTTAAATAAACTAATTCGTTTTGAAACATTCCATACCGCTTTACAATACTTAACCTATGCCTTAAGTGGTAATCCGTACATGGGTGTTGGCCGAAACCTGAGTTATAAAAAACAGGTTTTTTTACGCAACAAAGGCTTCTCTTCCATTAATCAAGTACCAAGTGGTGACGATGATTTATTTATCAACCAGGTAGCAACAGCGCGTAATACAGCGGTTTGCATAGATCCTGACACGCATACCTTAAGCGAACCAAAATCGACATGGAATGAGTGGATGGCACAAAAGTATAGACACTATACAACAAGTCGTTATTACAAGCCAAATCATAAATTTTTATTAGGCCTTTATAGCAGTTCACAATTTTTATTGTATCCACTTCTTATTGTTTCCATTATTTTTTACAGCTGGTGGATTAGCCTTGCGGTATTTGGTGTTCGTTTTTTAATTCAAGCCTATGTGTTTTATAAAGGCATGAAAAAATTAAACGAACTAGACCTCTGGCCGCTGTTTATTGTGTTTGATATTTTTATGTTTTTTTATTACTTATTTACCTTACCCGCCATATGGAAAGCACCCCGGAAAAATTGGGATTAATTGAAAAGTATTTTAGTGACTTTACCCCAAAGCAAACGGCTCAATTTGCAGGGTTAGAGGAACTTTACAAAGACTGGAACAGCAAGATTAATGTGGTGTCCCGCAAAGATATAGAAAGCATTTATTTACACCATGTACTGCACTCTTTAAGTATAGCAGCAATGGCTAATTTTGAGCCTGGTACCGAAGTAATTGATATTGGCTGTGGTGGTGGGTTTCCGGGCATTCCGCTCGCTATATTTTTTCCAGAAGTAAAGTTTCATTTGGTAGATAGTA
This sequence comes from Sediminibacterium sp., assembly GCA_044341045.1. Taxonomy (GTDB): domain Bacteria; phylum Bacteroidota; class Bacteroidia; order Chitinophagales; family Chitinophagaceae; genus Sediminibacterium. The sequence goes on from JBIISK010000043.1 coordinate 12,602, forward strand.
TTGCTAAAAAATTAAAGGTGGTAGAAGCCGTTGCAGAAGGCGTTGGACTCACCAATGTAACTACGCAACACTGCCGTGCCGAAGAAATAAAAAATAAAAAATTTGACTTTGCCGTTTCAAGAGCAGTTGCACCACTAAAAGATTTGTGGCAGTGGGCAGGACCCTTATTAAGAAAGGGGCACAAGCAAGAAATACCAAATGGGCTTATTTGTTTGAAAGGTGGCGATTTAGCACAAGAAATTTTTGAAAGCTTGTTAAGGCCTAAAATGATTCCAGTATACCGCTTATTTGCAGAACCTTATTTTCAAGAAAAATTTATTTTACACGTTACAAAGTAAGCTTACTTTTTTTCGATCAGCCTTTCAAATACATGAAACACGGCTGGGCAAAACGTAACATTTTTTAAGGTAATGGCAGGACGTTTAAAAAACACGTCTTCATCGGTATAGGGGAAACGTTCACAATCGGAAGGACGTTTATCGTAAATGCTACAAAAATTATCAGCGCCTAAAAATGGGCATGGTTTTGTATTGGCTACATAATCCCCATCATTATCCATCACTAAATACTTTTCAATAAACTCCGTTTCGCGCATTCCCACATGCTTGCTAATGCGTTTGATATCGGGCCCTTTAAAGCGGGGCGAATAGTTTTTACAGCAGGCTGCACAGTCTAAACAGTCAATTTTTTCAAAGGCTTCATCATGAAGGTCTGGAAGCACCTTTAATAGGCTCTTTTTATCCGGCTTTTGGAGGAACTGCTTGTACTTTTTCTCGTGGTCGGCAGCTGTTTTTTCCCAGTTTTCAAGTGAAATCTCATTCATACTACAAGATTAGGACGATTTGTGCAGAATTTCATCCACAGTTTATCAACGGGTTCCACAAAAGCTCCAATTTGAGGCCTTGTGCCCGTACCTTTGCGGCCATTAAGGACAATTTTTACTACACGATTATAATTTAGTTTATGGCAAACTTATTTGAACAACAAGCACAGGAGTTTTCGGGGCGTCATATTGGCCCTAATGCAGCAGACACCAAAACCATGTTAGATGTTATTGGTGCAGGTAGTTTAGACCAGCTCATTGATAAAACCATTCCTGCGGCTATTAAAATCAATCATTTGTTGGATATCCCTGCTCCTATTTCGGAGTTTGAATATTTAACGAGTTTACAAACTGTTGCCGCTAAAAATAAAGTATATAAAAATTATATTGGCCAGGGCTATTATGGCACGATCACGCCAAGCGTTATTTTAAGAAATATTTTTGAAAATCCAGGATGGTACACACAGTACACACCCTACCAAGCAGAAATTGCGCAAGGCCGTTTAGAAAGTTTATTAAATTTTCAAACGATGGTTACCGACCTAACTGGTTTGCCCATTGCTAACGCGTCTTTATTGGATGAAGCAACTGCTGCTGCAGAAGCAATGGCACTGGCTTTTCATCACATCAATAAATCTGATGTTGCTACAAAACCAAAATTATTTGTAGATAAAAACATATTCAAGCAAACAAGAGATGTGTTGGTTACACGCGCCGAGCCTATTGGTATCGAAATTGTAGTGGGTGATTTTTTAACCGCTGCCATTGACGAAACTTATTTTGGTGCGATGCTACAATATCCAAACAGCAATGGTGCTGTAGAAGACCAACGTGCTTTTATTGATAAAGTACACAGTGTGGATGGTTTAGTCATTGTTGCCACTGATTTATTAGCCCTTACACTCCTTACCCCTCCAGGCGAGCTTGGTGCAGATATTGCACTTGGTAGCGCACAACGCTTTGGCGTTCCAATGGGATTTGGTGGACCACATGCTGCATTTTTTGCCACAAAAGATGATTTTAAAAGAGGTATGCCAGGCCGATTAATTGGCGTAAGTATTGATGCACAGGGTAACCGTGCATTACGTATGGCACTTCAAACAAGAGAACAGCATATTAAAAGAGAAAAAGCAACTTCAAATATTTGTACCGCACAAGCATTACTTGCCAACATGGCTGCGATGTATGCGGTATACCATGGACCTAAGGGTTTAAAAAATATTGCTTCACGCGTGCACCAATTAGCAGCTGCTGTTGCTAATGGTTTAAACGACATGGGACTTTCGCAACAAAATAAATTTTTCTTTGACACCATAACCATCAGTGGTGTTGATGCGAATGCTTTAAAAATTAATGCCGAAAAAGCAGGTATCAATTTCTTTTATGCTGCCGATGAAAAAGTACTTGTAAGTATTGATGAAACAACAAGTATTGCAGATGCAAACGCAATTCTTGCTGTATTCGCAAGCACTACTGGTAAAACTGCTACTACTTTAACAGCTGCTGCTATCGAAAGCGCTGCAAGCCATATCCCACAAGGATTACAAAGAACCACTGATTATTTAACACATCCTGTATTTAATACGCACCACTCTGAAAGTCAGATGATGCGTTATATTAAATCATTAGAAAATAAAGACTTGTCTTTAAATACGTCGATGATTTCACTTGGTAGCTGTACCATGAAATTGAATGCAGCCACAGAAATGATGCCAGTTAGTTGGCCGGCGTTTGGTGGACTACATCCATTTGTGCCAACCAATCAAACAGAAGGCTACCAACAAATTTTAAAAGAGTTATCCTATTATTTATGTCAAGCAACTGGCTTTACCGCTTGTAGCTTACAACCCAATAGTGGTGCGCAAGGTGAATATGCTGGACTTTTAACCATTCGTGCATACCACAAAGCAAATAAAAATGAGCACCGCAATATTGTACTCATTCCTATCAGTGCACATGGTACAAATCCTGCAAGTGCTGTAATGGCAGGCTTTAAAGTAGTAGTGGTTAAATGTGATGATGCAGGCAATATTGACATGAACGACCTACATCAAAAAACAGAACAGTATAAAGACACCCTTGGTGGACTGATGGTTACTTACCCTTCTACACATGGTGTATTTGAAGAAACCATTAAAGACATTTGCGAACTGATTCATGTAAACGGAGGTATGGTATACATGGATGGCGCTAACATGAATGCGCAGGTTGGTTTAACTAGCCCAGGTATGATTGGTGCCGATGTATGTCACTTAAATTTACACAAAACATTTGCCATCCCACACGGTGGTGGTGGACCTGGCATGGGCCCTATTTGTGTGAATGATAAATTAGCGCCTTTCTTACCGGGTCATCACCAAACAGGCGATCCTGCATACGCTGTAAGTGCTGCGCAGTATGGTTCTGCAAGCATTTTACTCATTAGTTATGCATACATTAAAATGTTAGGTGCGCAGGGTATTAAAGACGCTACTGCTTATGCCATTTTAAATGCGAACTATATGAAAACGCGTTTAGAAAAATTTTATCCAATTTTATACGCTGGTAAAAACGGTACTTGTGCGCACGAATTTATTGTTGATTTAAGACCATTTAAACAAACAGCTGGTGTAGAAGCAGAAGACGTTGCGAAGCGTTTAATTGATTATGGTTTCCACGCACCTACTATGAGTTTCCCGGTAGCAGGTACCATTATGATTGAACCAACAGAGAGTGAAGATAAAGCCGAGTTAGACCGTTTCTGTGATGCCATGATTGCCATTTACCATGAAATCAAAGACATTGAATCAGGTAAAGCAGATAAGCAAAACAATACATTAAAAAATGCACCGCATACGCAAGGCGTTGTATGTGCAGAAACTTGGAACTATAGTTATTCTAGACAAACTGCAGCATTTCCTTTACCGTATGTTGCGCTCAATAAGTTTTGGCCAACAGTAGCAAGAATTAACAACACACACGGAGATAGAAATTTAGTTTGCACCTGCGAACCAGTTTCTTCTTATGCAAACGATTAAAAATTTATAACAATGGGCGTAGCCGATCAATTAGCACAAATGAAAGCAGAAAAAGCAGCAGCAAATTTAAAAGCTGGTCAAGATTTTTTAGAGCAAAATAAAACCAGACCGGAAGTAACCACTTTGGATTCTGGTTTACAGTATGAAGTATTAACTGCAGGCGTTGGTGAAAAACCACTTGCACACAATGAAGTAACTTGTCATTACCATGGTACATTAATTGACGGTACTATTTTTGATAGTTCTGTACAAAGAGGACAGCCCGCTTCTTTTCCATTAAATATGGTGATTAAAGGTTGGACCGAAGGTTTACAATTAATGCCTACCGGCAGCAAATGGCGCTTTTTTATTCCACCACATTTGGGATATGGAGACCGTCAGGTGAGTGCGCAAATTGGAGCGAACAGCACACTTATTTTTGATGTAGAACTGATTAGTTTTATCTAAGATTAAATATTAAGTCTAAACTTATTTATACGTCTAGACTTGCTTTGATTTGAGCGCTTCTGCGTAGGTTTCTAACACACGTTTACGCGCCACTTCATGCACAACAATAGGATTTGGATACTCGAAACCACCTAGTTCGGGTATCCATTTTTTTATGTACACAAGGTTCTTATCAAACTTCTCGGTTTGTAGCGTTGGATTAAACACCCTGAAATAAGGCGCTGCATCACAACCACTGCTACTCGCCCACTGCCATCCACCATTATTGGATGCTAAATCAAAGTCTAGTAATTTTTGCGCAAAATAAGCTTCACCCCAGCGCCAATCTATGAGTAAATGTTTGCACAAAAACGAAGCCGTAATCATACGCACACGGTTATGCATAAAACCTGTTGCATTTAATTCGCGCATACCTGCATCCACAATTGGATAACCGGTAGTACCGTTGCACCAGTGTTCAAATTCTTTTTCGTTATTGCGCCACTTAATAAAATCGTATTCTTTTTTAAAGGATTCGCCCCTTCCCACTTTTGGAAAATGAAACATGATAGCTTGATAAAAATCGCGCCAAATAATTTCATTGACATAGGTTTCGTTGAGCGGCAATGCTTGTAGTAAAATTTCACGCACACTTACGGTTCCAAACCTAAGGTGCACACCCATTTTAGACGTGCTATTTTCGATGGCTGGAAAATTTCGGTTATCAGTGTATTTTTTTACAATGTTTACATCTAATACACTACCCGGAAAACTAGTAGCTGCAAATCCAGTAAAACCCATAGAAGCCAGTTTAGGCATGGGCGCCGCAGTATACTGGAAATAATTTTTTGAAACCTTTTTTGTATCAAATATTTTAACCGGATTCAGTGCTAAATACGCTTTCCATTTGCGTGAGTAGGGTGTAAACACAGTGTATGGTTTACCATCATCTTTTACGACTTCAAATTTTTCAAAAACAACCTGGTCTTTAAAAGTTGAGAACCCTATTTTTTGCGCAGCGAGTAACTGCTCAATAGCAGTGTCGCGCTCTAACGCATACGGTTCATAATCATGATTGGTAAAAACATGCGCAACGGTGTACTGCGTTAGTAATTTTTTAAAAGCCTCATGCGGTGTGCTGTATAAAACCGTAAGTCCACTACCTAGTGTCTGTAACTGCGCGTTCATTTTTTGTAATGCCGCTTCTATAA
>JBIISK010000008.1:0-68622 GCA_044341045.1 Sediminibacterium sp.
CTTTAAAGGTTTTTAACGATGCAGCACCCTCATATAAGAATTTAACTCTCAAAATACGCGCATAAAAAGCAAGGTTATAGGCATGGTAAGCAAAGGCGTCTCTATTTACCAAATCTTCAGACTTGCCTCCTGCAAAAAGATTAACATTAAGTAATGTATTGTAGGTATTGTTTGCATAATCTATGGTTGCCTTATTATCTAAGATGTAACCAAAAAAATAAAGCAAATTTAACCGAATGGTTTCCCAGTTATTAACGCGTGCCGGATATACCTGATACGCATTTGCTCTTACCGTAATCCAATTATCTACTTTGGCTTTATCGGCTGTAGCCATTCTACTTCTAACCGCAGAATACGCTTCATAAAAACCAAAATAAGAAGTTTCGTTGGGCGTATGCACTGGACTTGCAACTTTATTACCAGCATTAACCCATGCTAAAAGGGTACTTACTACTTTATCAAAATATGGTTTAGCTTCGGTAGGTTTAGTTTCGTAAGTATACAACCACCTCAATGCTAAAATTTTACAACTATTAGCTTGCGCAGAAATATCATTAAAATTATCTGAACTTACTTCGAGGTATGGCAATGGGGTTTTACTTAAATTATTGAATGCAGGTTGCATAATTATAGACTCCATTGCAGCCGACATTTCTGTGTTTGTGAGTGCTTGCGTTCTAATATATGCAAGTGTTAAAGAATCAACTATTAGATTAACAGGAAACCTGTTATCAACCACCGTTGGTGTAGTTGGATTGGTGGGCGTTGTTGGATTGGTTGGGCTTGCGCCTCCGCTACTACCCTGTTTTGAACAACCTGCAAAAACCAAGGCAACAAGTAAAATCCAAATTCGAACTTGCTTAAAATATAGGTACATGAGAAATTTTAAAGACCCTTTGGGCGGCTCCGCCGCCCAAAGGGAGTATGATTAATTAGGCCATCCAGGATTCTGAACGAGCTTAGGATTAATTTGAATTTCGGCTTGTGGAATTGGCCATGTATAAAAATGATCACCACCCCATGTGTAGTTTGCAATATTTTGTCCCCACACACTTCTATAACCATTGGCGCCACCAAATTTTGAATCCTTCCAAGTTTTCCAACGCAACTCATCAAAATAGTTAACGCCTTCGTTGATAAATTCAATTCTTCTTTCATTTCTTATCCGGTCGCGCATATTAGACTGATTGGCAACATAAGTAGGCTTGGTAGCATCAGCGCTTTGCAAAGGTGCGATACCAGCACGTGCACGAACTAAATTTACTTTTTGAATGGCACCGGCAATGTCATTTGTCTCGGTAAGCGCTTCTGCCCAATTTAATAAAATATCTGCAAATCTTATAATTGGAAAATCAATAGGACCAAACGCTCTATTTAAAAGTTCTGCATTTCCTTCATAAACAAATTTTCTATGTAGATAAAAAAACTCTGCTTGTGTATCTGTTCTTAAGTCTCCATTTGTAGCAGCTTCTGCGCGGTAAGGGAATCTGCTTGTAACAGCCGCTGGTAAATTACCAAATACACCATTGTAGGTTGAGTATGGCGTTATCACCGAAGCAGCCAAACGAGGATCTCTATTTTCAAAAGCTTTTCTAATTCTCGCCTCGTTACCAACTGCTAAATATTTAGTCATATCGGCACCCAAATTTTGTCTAGCAGTTCTTTCGGCTACTGAAAGATTGTCACGCATAAAGTAAACTTGACGCGCTCTAACTGTCATGGCGTTATAACCAGGAATAATACTATCCCAGTTAAATTTAGTGCCATCGGTATTTTCAAATAAATCAACGCCGTTTGGAGATACTAAGTAGGTATTCCAGTTAGAACCGAATGCAGATCTCGTTCCACAAAAAAACTGTGTTGTAGAACCAAGGTTTACAATACCCGTATTTTGAAGCGAGAAAATCATTTCATCTGCTTGTTCATTGATTTCTTTAAATAAATTTCTATAATCAGGAAACAGAGTATGCCCAGCTGTTTGCACTTGTGCAAAATCACTCGCAGCTTCTGTCCACTTACTCATGTACAAATACACTTTGCCGCGAAGTGCATATGCTGCAGCTTTTGTAACTCTACCAAAATTAGCATTACCTTTTGCATATTTAGCGGGCAAATTGGCTTCAGCAATTGCCTCACTTAAATCCTTAATAACCAAATTCCAAACTTCCTGCTCCGTAGATCTTGCTTTAGTAAACTCATTGTATTTTAAAGGCTCTGTATAAATTGGCACGCCTTTCCATACTTGATTGAGTCGATAATAAAAGTAAGCACGCAAGAATTTTGATTCGGCTAATAATCTTCCTTTTTTAACATCCGGAGAAGGAGATTTTGTAGGAATATTTGCAATCGCATTATTAGCACGAATCACACCCTCATAAAAATTTCTCCAGTTACTGCTAAAAAGAGAATTACTTGGTGTTATCGTTCCCAATAAAAACGGGTCGGTTCCATCACGTTGCATGGCACCAACAGCGAAACGGTCATAATGATAAAGCTCTAGACCAGAAGCAGAGCCAGTATTTTGGCCCAAACGCAATGCTTCATAAATTGAATTAACACCGAGATCAGTTAAGTTATCGGTTGTCCACATATTTTCACTACTAAGTTGATCATATGGAGTGGTATCCAAAAGATCCTTCTGACAACCGGTAAATACCAAGATGATCAGCGTAAAGAAAAGGGAAATCTTTCTCATATTTTTCATATAGGTTGTTATTAGAAGGTTACATTAATACCTAAAGCAAATTGCTTCATGGTTGGATAATTAAAACCGGCACCAATTTCTGGATCTAACCCAGGAAACTTAGTGAACATTAATAAATTTTCGCCAGAGAAGAAAACTCTTGCTCTTTGAAGTGATAATTTTTGAGCTAATTTTTCTGAAAAATTATACCCTAATTGTAAATTTCTAAGCTTCACCCAAGATGCATCATACAACCACCAATCACTTGCTACTGCACCATTTTGACCGTCTGCAACACGTAAACGAACATAACTTCCATTGATATTGTTACGTGGATCGGCAGGATTAGCGTCGTTATAATAATAACGGTCCGTTGCAACATTTGAAGAAATTGCATTACCCCAAACAACAGATGAACTATTAAATCCATTTTGGATAAAATTAAACTTATGTCCTGCGGCACCAGAAAAAATCAAAGAAAGATCAAAGTTCTTCCAAGATAATTCTGTGTTAAAACCAAATACATATTTTGGTAAGGCTGAAGCACCATTAAATTCTCTATCAAAAGAATTACCATAATCACCATCACCATTTAAATCAGAATAAATTAAATCACCATACCAAATAGCATCTTTACGAATTGCATTTCCTGGCCTTAATCTATACCCTGCAGTTAACATCGCTTGAGCCCACTTTAAATCATCAGGCGTTCTTAACATACCGTCTCTAGGGCCTCCGCCAATATTTACAGTACCATCTGCATTAAAATAAGTGCCTGTCCCACGATATACCTTATATATATAATGCTCGTTAATCATTTTAGTTTCCAAAGCACCGCTATTATAAACCGCACTTAAATTAGATTGATACACCCTTGCACCAGAGGCGTCAGTTGTCCAACCTTCTTTAAGTTGTCCCAAAAAGCTTGTTACTTCATTTTTAGTGTAAGAGAAGTTTGCAGAAACCGAATATTTAAAATCACCTGCCGAACCCTTGGTTCCAATTGTAAATTCAAAGCCTTGGTTTTGAACACCTGCTAAGTTAACGGTTGGCGCAGATGCAATACCAGCAGTCATTGGAATAGTTACAGCAGAAAGAATACCATTGGTATTTCTTCTAAACACATCAAACTCGATTGTTAATTTATTTTTAAATAAACTTGCATCAAATCCAATGTCTTTGATATTAGTTGCTTCCCACATTAAAGAAGGATTTGCATATCGACCAACCGCAAGACCTGATACTTGAACATTGTTAAATGAATACAAGCGGGTCGCATAGGTAGCTTGCCAATCATACAAACCAGAAGCATACGCACCTAACTTACCCCATGAAGCACGTAATTTTAAATTATTAATCCATGAAATACTTTTCATGAATTTTTCGTCAGAAATTCTCCATCCGGCAGAAGCTGATGGGAAATAACCGTATCTACTTGTTGGAGAAAAACGAGAAACACCATCATACCTTAAGTTGGCTTCTAACAAATACTTTCCTTTGTAGGCATAGTTTGCACGGCCAAATAAAGAGCGAATAGCCCAATCACTTTCTGTACCTGTTGTGTTGGTTGGATTTAGTACAGTACTAGGTACATACAAATCATAGTCAATCATACCTTGTTTGGTAGCAGAAATATTGTAAATATTATAATACAATTCGTTATAGCCGCCAAACACAGAAAGATCATGGTCTTTTGCGATGGTAGTGTTGTACCTCAATACCATATCAAGTGTTGTCTGATAGTTTTTATCATAACTATACGTAGATGATAAATTAGCAGGCGCAGGTAAGAAAGTCATTTGCGTATTGGTTGCAAAATTCCAACGCTCTGCAGCATTAGGATTGGTACGAACGCGAAATTCATTTTGTCTCATTTGGTAATTGAAACGCGTTTCAAAAGACAACCCTTTTAAAATATTAAGATTTGCATAAACCGTAGAATTAAACCTTGAAGTTTGATCCTTTCCTAATTTATTATTTAAAAAAGAAAATACATTGTTGGATTGTTGATTTTCCTCGGCAATTTGAGCAAATCCATATTTGCCTTGATACTTAGGCACTATACCTGGCGTAGTAGCACGTACAAAAGTAAATGCATCAGATACGTTTCCTAATGCATCATTTTGAAATAAACCAAATGTTTGATTTCCAATTGTTAAAAACTTAGTGATTTTAGATTCAATGTTAGAACGGAATTGATAACGCTTACTCCAAGTATTTTCAATCGTCCCCTGATTCTCTAAATAACCTACAGAAAACAAGTATGTTGTCTTATCAGAACCTCCATTAATAGAAATGTTATGATTTTGAACCAATCGACGAGAAAAAAATGCTGCAATCCAATCTGTGTTTGGATATGCAATATAGTTAGGCACCCCTGTTGGCGTTAACTGATTTGGAATTTTACTAGTAGAATCCCAAGCAGCAATGGTAGCAGGGCTATACTTAGCCGCCTGATTTAAATTGGTATGCGCCTCATTTGTTAACCGCATATGCTCCGCGTAATTGCTCACTAATTTTGGAACATTCATTGGTGTTGTTGTAGAAAACATCGCGCTATAATTAAAAGACAACTTATTGCGTGTACCTTTTTTGGTTGTTACTAGAATAACGCCATTACCTGCCTGTGATCCATAAATAGAAGCAGATGCTGCATCTTTTAGCACAGTAACAGATTGAACGTCTTGAGGATTAACGGCATCTAAAGCGCCAATTACGCCATCAATAATAATTAATGGGCTAGAGCCACTTAATGTTCCTCTGCCTCTTACAATAATATTAGCACCATCAGAACCGGGTTGACCAGAGCCCTGCGTAACAGATACACCACTTAAAAGTCCAGAAAGTGAAGTTGACAAGTTTGTAATAGGCCTGTCATCAATTTCTTTAGCGGTAATCATAGCTACAGAGCCCGTCAAGTTTACTTTTTTCTGAGTCGCATAACCTACCACAACAACGCCTTCTAAATTGTCTTCAGAAGCAATCAAACTTAGTTGAATGGATGTTTGGTTCGCTAGAAAAGTAACTTCTTGAGTTACAAATCCTACATAAGAAACGGCAATTTTGTCGCCAATTTTGGCAGCAATTGAAAAAGTACCATTTACATCGGTTTGAGTAGCGGCCTTACTGTTTTTGTTTACAACAGCAGCCCCAGCAATTCCTTTTCCATCTCTGGAAGAGGTAATAGTACCCTTAACCTGTGTTTGTGCCGAGGCAGCAAAGGTTAACAGAACTAAGGCAATGCTGGTCATTGCAATCTTGAGTTTCTTGGTCAACATAGTCAGTTGTTTAAAGTTCATATGGCTGGGCATAATGCTTACACCTAAAATAATGCACTAATATCCCGTTTCATGCGCAAATAGAAGGGGGGAAATCTTATCTATTTAGGGTGAAAATCTTAAACATTATTAAATAATTAGCTATTCTGTCACCAAACTCATTAAATTCGGGATACAATAACGGCTATGGGGAAATTTGTAAGATTTAGGCTGATTTTGCTTTTTTTGGGGTCAATTTTGGCGTTTTTTGGTAAAAATTATGGTCAAAACCGCCTTTTTCATAAAATAACGGTAGAAGATGGACTCTCCCAAAGCTCGGTATTGAGTTTTGCGCAGGACAAAAAAGGCTTTATGTGGATTGGAACCAGCTCAGGCCTCAATAGGTATGATAGTAGAAGCTTTAACATTCTCAAACAGCAAGCCGGAAACCCCCGTAGCATTTCAGGAAACAATATCTCTTGCTTATTGTCTGACACCAAAGACCGGTTATGGGTTGGAACCACCAATAACCTCAACCTGTATAACCGATTAACTGGCCAATTCAAACATTTTCTACTTTTACCAGGCAACCATACAGGTCAAAACAACAACCTAATTAGGTGCATTTACGAAGACCAACAACACCAAATTTGGGTTGGAACGCAAAAAGGGCTCTTTGTTTTGCAAGACAATCCGAATGCCACCTTTAAAGAATTTGTATTAAATAAGAAAGGAAATGCAGCTGCTACCTCAGATGTAAGAACCATCGTTGAAGATTTTCGAGGCGACCTTTGGATTGGTACCACAGATAAAGTACTTCGCATTAGCAATAATTTTTCTGATCAGCTTGTTAAAGAATATGATATTGCCATATCTGGTAAATCTGCCGAAGATTTGATACCCACAAGCTTAGCAGAAGATGAAAATCATACAATTTGGCTTGGAACCATGGGAAGCGGTGTTTTGCAATGCACAGAAGGAGGCCAAAAATTTGAAGTTGTTGCAAGTGCATCATTGGCTCGCTCTAGATTACCGCATGATTATGTTAGAAAAATACATGCAACCCGCAAAGGAAGTATTTGGGTTGGTACTCAACAAGGATTATGTGAAATAGAGATAGCCAGCAAAAAAATTATCACTTACCAACACGATCCAGCAGCAAAATATAGTCTTTCTCAAAATTCCATTTACGACATATTTACCGATCAAACTGGCAACTTATGGGTAGGCACTTATTATGGCGGTATCAATATTTCTTATGCAAAAAATACACCATTTACTGTTGTTCAGGCCACTGGTAAACCAGAAGGCCTTGGAAGTAATGTTGTAAGTTCTATTTATAACGAAAATGGGAAAGGTTTATGGATTGGAACAGACGCTGGAGGTATTAGTTTTAAAAATAATACAACTGGAAATTATCAGCATTATAGAAATAATGTATCAGATCCAAACTCATTGGGCTCCAATTTGGTTAAATGTATTTTTAAAGATAGTGATGACAATATTTGGGTGGGCACACATGGGGGTGGATTAAACTTGCTGAATCAAAACAGAAAAGGCTTTACGCGTTTTAAAAAAAATGGTAGCAGCACTTCAATTAATAGTAATGACATCATGTCTATTGCTCAAGACGCTTTTGGCAAACTATGGCTCGCCACAGAAAATAATGGACTCAGTTGCTTAGATAAAAAAACTAAAAAAATTATCTCCTACCACCCAGACTCTATTGGTGAAAGAAATTTACAATCAAAATTTTTAAGGTCGCTGCTAATAGATCGAACTGGTAATATTTGGGTAGCCTCGGAAATTGGACTGCTTTATAAAAAATTGGGGGACACCCGTTTTAACCCATACAACTATACATTTAAGAGTGGCCTAAGGATTCCAGAGGGCGAACCAGTAAGAACATTATATGAGGACTCCAGAAAGAAAATATGGATTGGAACAGCTACACAAGGCATATACACTTTACAACCTGGCAATAATAATTTGGTGCATCATTCCGTTAAAAGTGGCCTTCCGAGTAATAATATAAAAGGAATGATTGAAGATTTAGAAGGCAATATGTGGATCACAACAGATAATGGTCTATGCAAATTTGACCAGCATACAAATTCATTTATTGCTTTTAACGTGTATGATGGTTTACCTGGAAATGATTTTACCAACAATTCATTTTTTAGAAACAAAGAAGGTAAAATATATGTAGGTAGCCTTAATGGGCTCATCCAATTTGAACCTAAAACAATAGAAAAAAACGATGAAAAAAATAATATCGCATTTATATCTTTACAAGTTGGTGGCGAACAAATTAACCCCATTTCACACCCAGATATTTTAAAAGGTAACATCAGTGAAGTAGCCGAAATTAAACTATCGCACGATGATAATGTATTTACCGTGGCGTTTAGTTTATTAAATTTTATAAAGCCCAATAAAAACCAATACCTATATAAATTAGACGGCTTTGAGTCTGATTGGAAATTAACCAACAATGGATCTGTAACGTATACCAATTTGCCTGCAGGCACTTACAATTTATTAGTAAAAGCAGCCAACAATGATGGTAATTGGAACGAAAAATACAGCTCCATCAACATTGTAGTAAGTCCTCCGTTTTGGAATACCTGGTGGGCGTATATTATATATCTATTATTAAGTGGGTCTGTAATACTTTTTGTGACGCGCTATTTTTGGATGAGAGAAAAATATAGACAACAACAATTATTACAACAATACAAAATTGACTTTTTTACCAATATCTCACATGAAATAAGAACACAATTAACATTGATTGCAACTCCATTAAATGCAATTACACAAAATGAATTACCAGAAGGTATGCGCAAAACACAATTATCCAATGTGCAAAAACATACCCAAAAATTGTCGGACCTAGTAAATGAAATGCTTGATTTTAGAAAAGCAGAAACGGGTACTATGAGTTTACAATTAGAACCCATTCAATTAGGTGCATTTATCTCAGATATTGCAGATCAATACCAATCTATTGCTTTAGAAAGAGGAATTCAATTACAATACAACATTAGAAAATTAGACCTACAAGTAAGAGCAGACGCTTTACAAATTTCTAAAGTGATCAATAATTTAATGAGCAATGCACTTAAATTCACGGATCAAGGAAATACAGTTGGCATAGAATTAAAACAAAAGGAAAACGAGGCTATTATTAGGGTGTGGGACAATGGCATAGGCATTGATCCAAAATATTTTACAAATCTTTTTAATAACTTTTTTCAAGTTAATGACGAAAGGTCAAAAAATACAGGATATGGCATTGGGCTTGCACTATCCAAAAGTATTATTGAATTACATGGTGGCATTATTGAAGTTTCAAGCAAAGTTAGAAAACAAGGCCACGGGGGATTTACCGTCTTTACCATTAAATTACCAGCACTAAAAAGCCAAAATACAAGTGTAGTGGTAGCTAAAGAAGAACCCGTTGTATTGGTTGTAGAAGATAATAATGACCTTCGAAAATTTATTGTTGATTCGCTAAAACCCAACTATGCAATTATAGAAGCTAGCGATGGAAAGGAAGGATTAGAAATAGCATTCGAATCCATTCCAGACTTGATTATTTCCGATATTATGATGCCAGTTATGGATGGTCTTGAACTTTGCACCTTGATTAAAAAAGAAAAAAACACATCCCATATTCCGATTATATTGCTAACTGCAAAAGCTACAATTGATGATCAAATTAAAGGACTAGAATATAAGGCCGATGCATACATTACAAAACCTTTTGACTTAAGATTGTTGATGACACAAGTCAATAATTTATTAGATAACCGTTCACTACTACAGGAGAAATTTAGAAACCATTATTTACAAGTAGAAACAACAGTCAGCGAAAATAATACTGTCATTGAATCAGATCCATTTTTGCAAAAAATGGTAGACCTAATACAACTTGAATTAGAAAATACCGAATTTTCTGTAACAACGCTCGCAAAAAAAATGGCCGTTAGCCAACCGGTGTTATATAGAAAAGTGCATGCACTCACCGGCTTATCTGTTAATGAATTTATTAAGTCGTTACGAATGAAAAAAGCTAGCGAACTATTAAGTACTAAAGCGCATAATGTTTCTGAAGTTGCTTATATGGTAGGATTTACTGATAGAAAATATTTTAGCAAAGAGTTTAAAAAATATTTTGGCAAAAACCCTTCAAACTTCGAATAGTAATTCATTAAAAATGCACAGGCATGAATTTGGAATTCCTACTCAGCCTAAACGCAGGAGTTGGCACTTTAATATAATTGAGCACATGCGCAAGGCTCTGCCAGAAAGGCTTTTTAGGAAGTAAGCCCTTGAAATCGATATCTGGCGCCAAATAAAATTCATACCCACCTTTACCCCAATCGGAAGTTCCACCAGGCATATTAATATAATAATTATTAAGGGTGTGATCTACGCCAAGTCCAACAGAAATGCCAAGCCATTTGGGCCATTTACTTGATGGCTTATACCGGCGAGGATTATAGGTGAGCCAAAATGTAGAATTCATATAGTCGTCCTGAAAATTACTTTCACGTTTAATAAAATCGTAATAGTAATTATCCTTTCGATAATAACTATACTTGATGTCTATTGCTTTTAAGAATTTACTTTTAGACTGAAAGTAGGGATAAAAACTTCCCAAAGAACCACTCATCCAATCATACACACTAAAGCCCCATGTGGGCGAATAACCATCTTTAATTTCTATAAAACCCTGTACTGCTGTACCAAGTAGACCACCCCAAATTAATGATTGCGCTTCGGTTTTACCAGACCATCTAATGCCACGCGCAAAAATATCGCTGGTAACTCGGGCACCAAAAAAATGTCCTACTTTATCTAATCCCTTTGCATAAATAGCATCTCTTCCAAAATCAAAAGCTTGTACAATATTGGACCCCCCGCCATCAAAATGAAAACTCTTTCTTGAATCGGCCCACCAAGCATTATTGATATAATGATAACTGCCGTATAGTGCTAAAAGTGAGACACCATTTACAAACGCAAACCTTTTAACGTTTAACACACTATCATTTTTTAAAAAGGGTGTTTTTGTTTTGGGTAACGCTACACTATCTTTAAAATCTAGTATGCTTGGTTCACTTGCGCTTGAAGTACTATTTAATAGTATAAATAAACAAAAAATAGCAAATGATATGCGCATTGAATAAATATTGGAACTCTAAGGTAAAGAATGTTTAAATAACTAATTCATTCTTAGTAATTTTGGAAACAACACATGATTAGGTATATATTATTATTTTGTTTACTAATAAGCAGCAATATCTATGCTCAAAGTAGTGACTCCTCCTTCATTACTTTAGATTCCGTAATTGTTGAAAGTAGAAATATTAAGATTTCTGAAATCGTAAATCCATTTATTGTTAGTTCTATTTCTGCAAAACAAATACAACTAAACGGAGCAAGAACAACGCCAGAAGCATTAATTGGGGTAAGCGGTGTATTTCTGCAAAAAACCAATCATGGTGGTGGTTCTGCTTTTATTAGAGGATTGACAGGCAATCAAACGCTACTCATAATTGATGGTATCAGACTTAATAATGCAACGTATAGGTATGGCCCCAACCAATACTTGAACACTATTGACATGTTTACCCTTAATAAAATAGACATATTAAAAGGCATTGGCGCAATAGAATACGGTTCAGATGCCATGGGAGGCGTGATTCAATTGGAAACCAAACAAAACACACTAAAAAATGTAGGAAAATTATATGTAAGCAACATTAGCAAATTTGTTACGCATCAAATGGAAAGTACCAATAGAACAGAACTCCAATTTGCACAAAAGAAATGGGATTTTATTGGTGGCGTTAGTTTTAAAAATTATGGTGATATATGGGGCGGCGGAAATGCAGGCAAACAAACACCAACTGGCTATTCAGAAAAAAATTACGATTTAAAAACAAAAATTAAAATTGATGCCAAGCAAGAGATTGCCATTGCTAGCCAAAACACTTCCCAAAAAAACATTCCCATTTATCATAAAATAGTTTTAGAAAATTTTAGCGTCAACCAGATAAATGACCAAATACATAACTTACACTATATCAAGTATAAGTATAAAGGCGGTAATAAATGGATGAATGAATTAATACTCAATACATCCATTCAACGCTCTGTAGAAAACAGATCACTTCAAAAAAATAATGCTATAATAAAAAGAAATGAAAATGACACGATTCATACAACAGGCATAACAGCTGAAATTATTTCAAAGCCAACAAATTTTTGGACAATCAATACAGGTTTTGACTATTACAAAGACCGCGTAAACAGCATTGCAACTGAACTGAATGCAAGTACTAGCAATCAAAATTTAAAAAGAGGCCTATACCCCAATAAATCGATATACAACAATAGCTCACTCTTTACTATTCATTATCTAACTGCTGGTAAATTTAAAATGATTACTGGCATGCGCTATAACTTTTTAAATATTCAAATTACCGATACAGATTTAGGGAAAGTATTATTAAAACCATCTGCGCTGGTAACAAACTTTGGTCTCAACTACCAATTCAATAAAAACAATGCGTTATTTAGCTCATTTACGAGTGGCTACAGAGCACCCAATATTGATGACCTCGGAACCCTTGGTATTGTTGACTTTAGATACGAAATAC
Organism: Sediminibacterium sp.; assembly: GCA_044341045.1. GTDB lineage: Bacteria > Bacteroidota > Bacteroidia > Chitinophagales > Chitinophagaceae > Sediminibacterium. The sequence goes on from JBIISK010000008.1 coordinate 12,615, forward strand.
CTAGTTACGATTTAAAACCAGAAAAATCATTAAACATAGAAATCGGATATAAATACAATTCACCAAAATGTAATTTTACTGTTTCTGCATTTAACATGAAATTAAAAGACATTATTGCTAGAGTTATCGTAGATGGAAAAGTGATAAATGGCTATAACGTTTATAACAAAAAAAATATAGAATCATCCTATATCAAAGGAGCAGAATTATCCTATTCGCAGGTATTACCGTCAGGATTTATTGTACAAACAAATGCAACCTATACATACGGTCAAAATGTATCAAAAAACGAACCCATGAGAAGAATTCCTCCATTTTTTGGACAAACTACTATTTTATGGAATCATAAAAACATAACACTCGCTTGCAGGTATCAATTTGCTGGCAATCAAACAAGATTAGCCAAGGGCGATATGGATGATAACAGAATTGGGAAAGCTGGAACACCTGGATGGAATACAATTAATGTTGACGCAAGCTTACAATTGAAGCACCTAGATATAAATATTAACTTGATTAATGTACTCAACGAAAAATATAAAACCCACGGCTCAGGTGTTTTTGGCATGGGAAGAGCTATTGGCGCAACAGTTAGCTTTCATCTATAATATTATTCGTGCCAACTAAATGTATCCGCTACAATTTGTTCTTTATTATTTTTCAGATATTCCAAAAAAGCAGCAGCTGTTGGAGACAGTTTCTTTCCTTTTAGCCAAATTAAATTCCATGTTGTTTTAAAGGGAAGTCCTTTAACCGGAATAATTTGTAGCTCATTACTCACAATCTCTTTACGAATACCAATAAATGGCATAATTGAATAGCCAAGGCCCGCCATCAGCGCCTGTTTGACTGCCTCGTTAGACGTAAGCTCCATTTTGCGCAGCACGGTAATATTGTTATTTTGTAAAAATTTTTCCATCACCTGTCTAGTTCCTGAGCCAGGCTCTCTAAAAATAATTGGCAGATTTTCGAACATTTTTTTAGCTGTAATATTGTCTTTTTGATTTGTTTCGCGCTTACCTACTAAATATAATTTATCCTGCAATAAATCTAGTTTTTCAATATCCAACAGGGAGGGTAAAAAAGAAACCAGTCCAAAATCAATCTCGTTGTTTTTTAAACTTTCAAAAACTTTATTTTTATTGGTCACATCCATTACTAGTTCAACACCAGCGTGCTGGCGCATAAATCCGGATAAAAAAAAGGGCATAACATATTTTCCAGTAGATACCGACGCAATTTTTAAACGGCCCGTTAACTGATTTTTATAGGCCAACGACTTATAATTGATAGCATATACCTGATTAATGATATTTTCAGCGGCTTCGGCTATTTCTTTTCCAAAATCAGTGACGTATACTTTTCTGCCAATTACCTCAATCAAAGGCACCCCAAATTGATCTTGGAAATTCTTTAATTGAATAGACACCGCAGGTTGCGATAAGTTAAGCGCTTCAGAGGCCTTGGTTACACTTAGGGTTTGCACCACTTTTAAGTATACCTGAAGCTGATTAAGGGTGTAATTCATAAGTTTTGTTTATGATATCAATAACAAATATAAATAAAAATTTATGTATTTAATCCCTGATTTTTGCCGCATCTTAAAAGCGTATAGAAATGACTAGAATTACAGTAGCAAAAGGCGATGGCATTGGGCCAGAAATCATGGACGCGACCCTAAGTATTTTGACGGCAGCAGGGGCAAAAATTGCGATTGATGAAATTGAAATTGGGGAAAAAGTATTTTTGGCTGGAAATTCGGCGGGCATTGCACCAGCATCATGGGATATTATTAGAACCAATAAAGTGTTTTTAAAATCCCCTATTACTACCCCTCAAGGTGGCGGCTACAAAAGTTTAAATGTTTCTACTAGAAAGTTTTTGGGGCTATACTCAAATATTAGACCCTGTATGAGCTTGCATCCGTTTGTAAAAACGAAGCATCCAATCATGGATATTTTGATTGTAAGAGAAAATGAAGAAGACCTATATGCAGGTATCGAACATCAGCAAACAGATGAAGTAGTACAGTGCTTGAAATTAATTAGCAGACCGGGTTGCGAAAAAATTGTTAGATACGCATTTGAATATGCAAAACAACAGAACAGAAAAAAAGTAACCTGCTTTACAAAAGACAATATCATGAAACAAACGGATGGTTTGTTTCGTAAAGTATTTAATGAAATAGCTGCCGAGTACCCTAACATCCAAAACGAACACTGGATTATTGATATTGGAGCTGCTAAATTAGCAGATACGCCAGAGGTATTTGACGTGATTGTAATGCCTAATTTATATGGCGATATCTTAAGTGATGTGGCTGCCCAAATTACAGGATCGGTAGGGCTTGCAGGCTCTGCTAATATTGGTGAGGAGTGCTCTATGTTTGAAGCCATTCATGGATCAGCACCAGATATCGCGGGAAAAAATATTGCAAACCCATCTGGCTTATTACAAGGCGCCATTATGATGTTAAACCATATTGGACAAGCTAGCGTTGCAGAAAAAATTCAAAACGCATGGCTTAAAACCATCGAAGACGGAACACACACCCCAGATATATTTAAAGAAGGTACCAGCAAACAAAAAGTAGGTACCAAAGAATTTGCTGCTGCCGTTATTGCCAATTTAGGACAAAAGCCTTCGACATTAAAAGCAGTTGCTTATTCTAACAATTTGGCTATTGAACTTCCAAAGTATAAAAGAAAAGAACCTGCCAACAAAACATTAGAAGGTGTGGATCTTTTTGTGCACTGGGGGGGATCAGATCCTAATGAGCTTGCAAGTAAAATTCAAAAAATGGAAAGCAAAGGCATTTACCTTTCAATGATTACCAACAGAGGCATTAAGGTATGGCCAGACGGATTTAAAGAAACATTTTGTACCGATCATTGGAGATGCAGGTTTAAAGCAAAAAATAGCGAACAAATGTATAAAACAGATATCATTGAACTGTTAGAAAAAGCTATTGAAGAAGACATTGACGCCATTAAAACCGAGAACCTATATGCATTTGATGGCACTCCTGCCTATTCATTAGGTCAAGGTCAATAAAAAAATTATTAAATCAATCAAAGCCTCAAAACAACCAACATGGAAAATAATAAAGTAACACTCATTGATGGAACATTTAATGTAGCAGAAGCAAAAGACGTATTACTAAATATGTTTACAATGAAAATAAATTTTCATTCGCAAAAAAATGTAAGTCATATTGAACGCTTTGGAACCCCAGATGATAATTCGAAAGCCAAAGTTGAATTCTTAAAAGCGGAAATGGCAAAACTTGAAACAATCATTGCAGAAGCTACTGATAAAAATGTATCCCTAAAAGTTACTTCAGCCATTCAGATTGATTACATTAATGAGCCAGCATAATTTTTTTGGAGGCCGCTCTATTGTAATAGCAACCAAGCACAAAAAACAAGTTGCAATGGCAGCGCTACTTGAAAAAGAGCTGGGCGTTACCTGCATCGTATCTGAAAATTTGGATACAGATTTGCTCGGTACTTTTTGTAGCGAAATTGAAAGGGAATTAAGCCCAATTGATGCCGCTAAAAAAAAGTGTATGCTTGCTATGGAACTTACTGGCACCGATTTAGCGGTTGCAAGTGAGGGCTCTTTTGGTGCGCATCCACTACTCTATTTTTTACCTGCAGACGATGAAGTACTTGTACTAATCGATAAAAAAAATGGCCTAGAAATTGCTGTTCGGGAAATTTCCACAAAAACAAATTACAATGCCAAAGAAGTAAATTCGGAAGAGGATTTATTGGCTTTTGCACAAAGTGCTCAATTTCCTGGGCATGGCCTTATTTTAAAAGATAAAAAAGAGGGTTATGGCATGATTGCCAAAGGTATTATTGATACCAAAGAATTACTTGAAACCTTTAAGCAGTTTATGGCAACCTTTGGATCTGTGTATGTAGAAACGGACATGCGCGCGCACTTGAACCCTTCAAGGATGCAAGTGATAGAAGAAACCACCAAAAAACTAATCACAAAAATAAAAACCACCTGCCCGAGTTGTCAAACACCCGGCTTTGGCATTAAAGAAGCTACACCAGGACTACCTTGTGAAAACTGTAAAGCGCCAACCAAGAGTACTTTGTTTCATGTGTATGCTTGTCAAAAATGTAACCATACCCACGAAGCATATTTTCCAAATGGTAAAAAAGAAGAAGACCCTACCTACTGCGATAGGTGTAATCCATAACAAACCATTATGCCATCAAACGCTATACAAGCTGCAGTAGCAGCCTTACAAAACAACGAGATAGTTGCCATGCCCACAGAAACAGTTTACGGTCTTGCAGGCAATGCCTATAGCGAAGTTGCAGTTCAAAAAATATTTGCATTAAAAAACAGGCCGCACTATAACCCACTCATTGTTCATATAAAATCTGCGGGCTACCTAGCGCAAGTGGCAAAAAATATTCCAGCGCAGGCACTACAATTAGCAGATGCTTTTTGGCCTGGCCCACTTACACTGGTATTAGAAAAACAAGATCATATACCAGATATTGTAACAGGCGGAAAGAATACAGTTGGTGTTCGCGTACCAGGTCATCCCTTGGCGCTTGAGCTATTAGAAGCGTTGGATTTTCCATTAGCAGCGCCTAGCGCAAATCCGTTTGGCTCTATCAGCCCTACTACGGCCAAACATGTAGCAGATTATTTTACGGGCTCATTAGATATTATTTTAGATGGCGGCAGTTGTGATAAGGGCATCGAATCTACCATTATTGGATTCGAAAACGGAGCGCCTATTTTATACAGACAAGGCAGTACTAAAGTAGAGGATATAGAAAAAATTACGGGTGCATTACAAATGCGGGTACATGCGAATAACGAGTCTGTAATGGCTCCCGGCATGCTCTCTAAACATTACGCACCAAATACAACTACCATTTTAACGGATAATGTACTAGCTGAAATTGAAAAACACTTTGACAAACGTATTGGCGTTTTACAATTAAAACCTACTACCCTACCAGATTTTATTTCAGCCATGGAAACACTTTCGCAAACCGGTGATATGGAAGAAGCTGCTAAAAATTTATACGCAGCCATGCACCGATTAGACCACCAAAACCTAGACCTGATTATTGCAGAAAAAATGCCTGCACATGGAATGGGTTTAGCCATTAATGATAAATTAGAAAGAGCAGCAACCACATGAAACACCTCATCAAAAACGTAGCAGTTGTTAACGAAGGAAAAATAACTTTTTCTGACGTACTCATCAGTAATCAGCGTATCGAAAAAATTGCTACAACTATTAACCTGCCAGCTAACATGCGGGTCAATGAAATAAAAGGCGAAAACCTACATTTACTGCCTGGCTGTATAGACGATCAGGTGCATTTTAGAGAACCAGGCTTAACCCATAAAGCAACCATTGCTTCAGAGTCAAAAGCAGCCGCTGCTGGGGGTATCACATCATTTATGGATATGCCCAACACTATTCCAAATACACTAACGCAAGCATTACTAGAAGAAAAATATAAGATAGCATCCGAATCATCGGTCATTAACTATTCGTTTTTTATGGGCATTAACCAAGATAATTTGGAAGAAGCCCTTTTAACCGATCCAGAAAATGTATGTGGCATCACAGATGATGGTCTCTACTTTAACAACGACCACGGCATATTAGCCAACTATCCAGATTATCTAGAAAAATTATTTGCAAGAACATCCATACTAACAGCCCTTCATAGTGAAGATGACAGTATTATTAAAACCAATACTGATAGATACAAAAAAGAATTTGGCGACAATATTCCTTTTAACCACCACCACCTTATTAGAACAGAGGAAGCCTGCTTTGAAGCCACTAAAAGAGTTTTAGAGATTGCCAAAAAAAACAATAACCGTCTTCACTTTTTTCATATTTCTACACAAAAAGAAGCGGCACTATTTGAGCAGCAACAAAACATTAGAGATAAAAGAATAACTGCAGAAGCCTGCGTGCACCACTTGTGGTTTACAAGTGAAGATTATGATACGCTAGGTTCAAAAATAAAGTGGAACCCTTCCGTTAAAACACCACAGGATAAAGAAGGACTCATTCAAGCACTACTCGATAATAAAATAGATATTATTGCTACCGACCATGCCCCGCATACGATAGAAGAAAAAAATGGCAACTATACCAAAGCTATGTCGGGTGGGCCGCTCGTGCAACACGCGCTGCCTGCACTATTAGAATTATACCATCAAAATAAATTACCCCTTCAAAAGATTGTAGAAAAAACTAGCCACCATGTAGCTGAAATTTACAGACTAAAAGAGCGTGGTTATATTAGAGAAGGGTACTTCGCAGATTTGGTGATGGTAGATCTCAATAATAATTGGACCGCAACAAAAGAAAATCTATTGTACAAATGTGCTTGGTCTCCATTTGAAAAGTATACTTTTAAAAGTAAAGTGATCAGAACATATGTAAACGGTAATATGGTTTACGACAATGGTGTATTTAATGAAAACAACAATGGGATGCGGTTGAAGTTTGAGAGAGATAGATAATATGAATTAAAACTATCGCTGCTTAATTAATACCGCACTTACAATTGGACGCTCATTACCATTATCGCCCGGACGGTTTAACAATTGACCACCAGCAATCATAGAACTTGAACCACCTCCGTCTAAATTAACCGCATTAGTGCATCCCAAATTTTTTAATGCAGCAGCTAATTCAACAAGATTTAGACCAGCATAACCAGCTGCGGTATTGTCACCCTCAACTACAAGTAATATTATTAATCCAGCATCGGTATATCCTATAGCTGTTCTAGGGCGCGAACTCGTATTATTAATACTTATCAACTCCTGTATATCTGAAATATTAACGACATTATTACGAATTAGCATGGGCGAACCACCTATTGCAGAATGAATATTCCACAGCGCGCCACCTGTTGGAAATGTTTCGTTGGGGACTGGATTTGGAGCTGCTCCTTCCGCATTACTGCTAGGACTTGGATATTGATAAATGAGTTCATTCCCTATTCCTACATGATAAATCCAGGCAACACTAGGATCTCCGCTTGCACTTACTCCAAATGCAGCCCTAGTAGGATAATAAGTTGTAGCAGTGCCATTAAAATTTCGTGACAATGTTTTGATATTAGCAGAAAAAACGGGGGCACCATTAAATTTCACCAAACTATAAGATTGATTGCCCCCAAAATAGCCTCCATTTATTGAAACCAACACTTTACCTGTTTCATCTTTACTAAAATCACTTAGCTTTTTTGCAGTATTTGAAATAGTGGGCTTAAACTCTAACAAATTATTTTTTGACGAATATGCCACACAAAACATTTTTGTCTTTTTGCCTGCATGGATACTATCAAAAAAATACAATTCAATTCCATCAGGAAAGCTCGCATTAATTAATGTAGCGTATTTCCATCCTGCTGGCAAATTCATTAATTTGGCCTTTGGCAAAACAGGCGCAGGAGGTGGCGTAGTAGTTGTAGTCGCTTTTTCACATGCTACTACACTAACAATTAAAATAAATGATAAAAAATACAGTGAAATCTTTTTCATCTTATAAATATTATAATTAGCTTACTTATTAATGGTTTCATAATAAAAAAATACTTCGCCGTTGTAACCATATTGTCTGTTCATATCCATCATTTGCTTTAACATATTTGCATCTACCCGATAACCGTCCCCTAAAGAAGTAAGTATGCCCGGAATTACTTTATATTGTAATGATGATGGAACCTGAAGCGTCAATTCTTTAAGTATTTTTTCATACGCTTTAATATCGTAACGGTACAATTGCGGAATAATTAAGTCTGCATAACCACCATTTAACCAAGCTGGCCAATCTTGCAAATAATTTTCTTTACTCCATGGAAAAATACTTGGCGCCCAAGACACCATACAATTAGCTCTCTGTCTTTTTACAAGCTGGTATAAAGATTTACCAAAACCACTTACTTTATCAGCCTTCCACTGAAGAAAAGCACTATCCTTTGAATTATTAGGCGGTGTTTTGCCGCCAAATTCTTTTTTGTACAACTGAATAGAATATGGATCATACCCTCCTTCGCTAGGCATTGCTGGTAAACGATCATCCCCTTGTATACCATCAACATCATACTTTTTTACGACTTCTAATACAAGTTGTTGCAAGAAATCTTGTACTTGTGGGTTTAAAACATTCCACCAAAAGAATCCATTTTTTTTGAGTAACTCACCTTTACTATTTCTCCCAACCCAGTCAGGATATTTTGCTAGCCAACCTTGTTGAGCACTATCTTTATATGCATAAGATGCGCCAAATTCAAACCATGCATGCACTTTTAAGCCTAATTTATGACCTTCATCTACAAACGCAGCCAAGGGATCAAAATTGCCGTAAACCGGTGATTGTGGTATTCCAATATATTTATTGAGCACTTCACTGGGATACATAGTCACACCGCCATTCCAAACAACTACAAAAATATCAGTCAATCCATTTTTTTTGCAATTCAACACTGTTTGCTTCACATTATTAGGCGTAAGCATCGCGTCACTTGCTACATTGGTAATCCATGTGCCACGAATTTCTTTTTGAACAGCTTGCGCATTGCTTAAAAAAGATAGAAATAAAAAGACAAATAAAGGAATAATATTTTTCATACTAAGCTTGCGTTTGACGGTATTCGAGGTATCGATTGTATAAGTGATGGGCTTGGATATATGCAGACTGTGGACTCATAAAATGACTGAACTCAAAAGTAATAGCCTTGTCATAACCAGCTCTTTTTGCTGCTTCAAGTTTGAGTTTTAACTTTTCAAATTTGATGGGTAAAAATTTGATAGGCATATCTCTATCAAACGACTCGGTGTTTGTCCAACACGCAAGCTTATACTTATCTGCCAATAATTTATTGACTGCCAAAAATTGATCTAATTCATAATAATCGACGTGACCATCCTGAAATGCAACAGCATCAATAGATTGATGTATGCCATCAAATATTTCATTCCATTCTTGTTCATGTTCTTTCACTGAAATGGCATCCGCTTTTGATAAAGCCGAAGTACTTGCCATAACAGATTTTTTACCATCTATCCATGGAGAAATAAATACTGGTAGTTGTTGGCTTATTTCTTTACACATATTGCCTAAACTACTAAATGCCTCAATTGCACCTTTTGTTTTACGACTAATTTCGGTACTAACATACCAGCCCTTAAATGCTTTTCGGTGACCATAAAGCTTCCAAACTTCTTCAATTACAAATTTATTAACGTCGATTTCAATTTGCATGTTTCCGGTGTCCCAATAAATTCCACTATCGTACAAACCAAAATATAAATTCATGCCATATTTTTCGGCAAGATGTAAATACAAATCAATCAAATCAATAGGAGGATTGTAACATCCAAATTTGTCCATCAAGTATTGTGACGGATAGGTAAGAAACCTTCTATACCCACACCTAATAACAATCACTGTATCAATCCCTGCAGCTTTCATATGCTGAAAATCCTTTTCCCACTCAGTAGGACCCCAGTTTTGGTGAGGGATATCATGACTAATTTCATCAATAAATGTTCCTGTAATTAACATCGTTTAATCGTTTTGTGTTTCACTAACAGCTTCAGTACTTAATGGAACAAGCCAGGTAATTAAAAAAGCGGGTATTGTAGAAATTAAAACCCAGATAAAGAATTCTTTATAACCCAAATAATCACTTACAAATCCACTAATCATGGATGGAATTATAAATCCTAAACTTGTTAAACCACTACCAAAAGCGTAATGCGCCATCTTGTATTTTCCAGGCGCTATATTTTGCATAATAAATAATATCAAACCCACAAAACCAAAGCCATAGCCAAAATACTCAACTCCAACAGCAAGTCCAATAATATTAATGTTAACGGGTTGTGCAATTGCTAAAAAAGTATATGCAATAAACGGAACATTAAAAAAAGCACAAAGCATCATCAGCGTTTTCTTTGTGAGCCCCTTGTTAGAAACAAAATACCCGGCTCCAATAGAACCTAAAACAAAGGAAGCAGCACCAACAACACCATATAACACGCCAATTTCAGAAGTACTTAAACCCAATCCACCATCAACTCTTGCGGCTTTAAAAAACAAAGGCGTTATTTTAATGGCTTGACCTTCAGCAAAACGATAAAAGACGATAAACATTAAGCTGTACCAAATATTCTTTTTCTGAAAAAAAGTAATGATGACATCTTTTAACGTATTAAATCCTTCCTGCTTACTTTGAGTTTCTGCATCTCTACTATCATTTGGAAGCATTTTCATATTGTAGATCCCAAGTACAATCATAATAACGCCATAAATAAACATCACTGTCATCCAAGCATTTGCAATACCATGTTTTTTTTCGAGTTCACCAGCAAGATAAACCAGTGCGCCACCTGAAAGTAATTTAGCAAGATTGTAAAATGCGCCTTGCCACCCAACAAATTTTGCTTGCAATTTTGAGGATAATTCATTCAAATACACGCCATCTGCAGCAGTATCATGGGTAGACCCACTAAATGCAATAATTGATAATACGGCAATACTCAAACTAAAAAAATGATCCGCTTTTAAGGTTAGCGCTACCAATCCAAATAAACATCCAGTAAAAATTTGTGTGGTGTACACAAAAAAAGTTCTTGTTTTATACATTTCCAAAAATGGCCCCCATAAAGGCTTGATAGACCATGGCAACATAATAATTGAAGTCCAAAATGCTATTTGAGAATCAGAAATCCCCATGTTTTTGTACATAATTGTGCTAGAAGTAGACAATGCGACAAATGGAAGTCCCATGGCAAACCAAGTGCTTGGAATCCAAAAAATTGGCGACCTACTTGAAGTTGATTTTTTTGTCAAAATGGCTGTTATTTCGTGTTATTTAATACAGAAAGTCAATAAATTAATATATTTCATAACTTAATATGAATTTATAATATTTTTTATTAAGTTTAGAAATAATTATCAGAAAACTGAATAAATATGTGTTTTTCAACCGTACAATTAAGCAAATTTTGGCCCATTCATTTATGCTTTGCAAGTATTTTATTGTTTGCTTGCTCCAAGGGAACAACAGGAGGCACAACACCTCCTACTCCACCCCGACCTACCCCCGCCTGGGATCCAAATGCTGTTCGGGGAGCATGGATAACGACAGCCGCTAGTACAGCATTAGATAGTAGAGACAATGTAAAGGCAATGGTTACAAATTGCAAAAATGCAGGTATCAATAACATTTATGTTGTAGTATATAATAATGCAAGAACTATTTATCCGAGTAATGTAATGCATAGCTTAATTGGAGTAAGACAACTTGAAAGATATGCTGGAAGAGATCCATTACAGGAATGCATTGATGAAGCAAAATTAGTAGGCATTAAAGTGCATGCTTGGTTTGAGTATGGGTTTTCATCATCCTTTAGTGCCAATGGAGGACTTATTGTAGCTGCAAAACCTTCATGGGCAGCAAGAGACATTAATGGACAATTGGTTGTAAAAAATGGATTTGATTGGCTAAACGGAATACACCCAGAAGTGCAACAATACATGATTGATTTATTTAAAGAAGTTGTAACAAAATATGAAGTTGATGGGGTGCAAGGAGATGATAGATTGCCTGCACTTCCATCTAATGGCGGTTATGATCCTTACACCATTTCGTTATACAAGGCAGAACATGGCGGCGCTTCTCCTCCAGGAAGTGGAACTGACGCCGGCTGGATTAGATGGCGGGCCAATAAGCTAAATGCTTTTGTAAAAAGATTAAGAAATGAAGTAAAAGCTATTAAACCCGCTATAGTTTTTAGTATGTCACCGAGTCCGTATCCATTTAGTATCAATGAATATTTACAAGACTGGCCAACCTGGGTGGATAGCAGCTGGGTGGATGCAGTTATGCCGCAATGCTACAGATATACTTTGGCTGATTATGATAATGTACTAAATCAACAAAAATCTTATTACAAAAATAATGCAGTAGCATTTTATCCAGGCGTATTAGTAAAATCGGGCGCAACCATTCAGAGTGATGGTTTAATGTCACAATTTATTCAGAGTAATAGAAATAAAGGATTTAAGGGCGAAGTATTCTTCTTTTATGAAGGTGTAAAAGATAAACTGAGCTGGTTCCAAGGATTGTATCCATATATAAAATAAGCCTACATGAAATTGCATAAACTTTTTTTACTTTCATTTATTCTGATTTTTATTTCAAAAATTAGTGACGCTCAAAAACTAACATCATTTGTAGATCCTTTTTTGGGTACCGGTGGACACGGGCATGTATATCCAGGTGCCACCATTCCTTTTGGTATGGTGCAACTAAGTCCGGACAATGGCGAAGATGGCTGGGATTGGAGCAGCGGTTACCACTACAGCAGCAAAACGATTGCAGGTTTTAGCCACACGCATTTAAGTGGAACGGGCATTGGAGATTGGTGCGATATTTCGATACTTCCAATGACAGATACTTCTACCATAAGAAGGGAGAAAACTAAATTTCCATTTTCGCATAAAAACGAATCTGCTAAACCAGGTTACTACCAAGTTCAATTAGATAATAAAATTAAATGCGAGTTAACAGCCAATAAACGAACTGGCTTTCATAGGTACAGCTATCCAACAAATATGGGATGGCTCATGCTTGACATGGGCTTTCAAATTAATTGGGATAAAACAACAAGCGGTTCGCTAAAAATTTTAAATGACTCAACCATTATTGGATACAGGCATAGTACTGGATGGGCTAAAGGCCAAAAAGTATATTTTGCTGCAAGATTTAACCACCGTTTTCAATCCGTAACCTTTGTAAACGATTCGGTACGTAATGGAAACACAGCCATTGGAAATAAATTAAAGGCTGCCATTAAATTTACTACTTCTCGACCATTGGAAGTGCGGGTATCCATTAGTTCGGTAAGTGAAGAAAATGCTTTACTAGAATTAAATGTATCTAATGCAGCATCATTTGACGCAACTGTAAAAAGTGCAGAATCGCTATGGGAAAAGGAACTGCAAAAAATAAAAATTAACACAAACGACAAAGCTTTAGCGACTAAATTTTATACTTCACTGTACAGAACCTGCCTAGCACCAGTGGTGCATAGTGATGCCAGTGGTGCATATCAAACCCATGACAACCTTCAAAAGAAATTTATTAAAGGAAAGGAAAAGTATACCGTTTTTTCTCAATGGGACGTATTTAGGGCACTAAATCCTTTATTTACGATTACGCAAACAGACCGTTTGCCAGACATGATTAACAGCATGCTCCAATTGTATGAAGACAATGGATTATTACCTGTATGGGATTTAAGTACATGGGAAGCAAATACCATGACAGGTTATCATAGCATTCCAATTATTGCGGATGCCATTTTAAAAGATATCAAAGGCTTTGATTACAGTCTTGCATATGAGGCAATGAAGAAATCTGCGTATCAAAAAATAAGAGGAACTCCAGCATATATACAATATGGATATGTTCCACAAGATAAACATGGCTGGAGTGTGACCATGACTTTAGAATATGCTTTTGATGATTGGTGTATAGCGCAGGTTGCAAAAAAAATGAATCAAATTTCAGATTACAACCTATTTATGCAGCGCGCCGAAAGTTATAAAACATTATTTGATTCTACTACCGGATTTATGAGAGCAAAAGATAGTAAAGGAAAATTTATAGAACCATTTGATCCACTATTATCTGAACATGGCTTTGATGGACAATATATTGAGGGAACAGCCTGGCAACATAGTTTTTTTGTACCCCACGATGTAGAAGGCTTAGCAAAATTGTATGGAGGCAAAGAAAAACTAGTAAAAAAATTAGACGATTTATTTATGGCACCTTCTGAGTTACACGGTGAAAACACTTCTGCCGATGTATCAGGCCTAATTGGACAGTATGCACATGGCAATGAGCCAAGCCACCATATCATTTATATGTATACCGCATTAGGTCATCCCCAAAAAACAGCTAAATGGATAAAAGTAGTTACAGACAGCATGTATAAAACGGGACCTGACGGACTAACTGGTAATGATGACTGCGGTCAAATGAGCGCATGGTATATCTGGAGCGCCCTTGGTATGTACCCGATGAATCCGTCGGCAGGGCAATATGTTTTTGGCTTACCCTTAATTAAAAATGCAAGCATAACGCTTCCAAATAAAAAAATATTGACAATACAAACGATTGAAAATAAACCAACCAATCTTTCAGAAAAATTTGTAACAAGCGTCTATTTAAATAATAGAAAACTTACAAATGGATATATTACCCATCAAGAAATATTAGAAGGGGGTATGCTTAAATTTATTTTAAACTAAATAGATTCAAAAAAATAAGCCATTACAATGTAATGGCTTATTTTTTTAATAGATTAATTATAAATCACTACCAACCTAAATTTTGGGTTAGGTTTGGATTGTTATCAATTTCTGATTGAGGAATTGGCCAAAGTTTATATTTGGCATTTGAATTCACCCTTGTTTGATTTCTAAATGCAATTCGAGTTGTTAAACTAGCAGAATAATTTGGCACGTTATCGGCATCAAAGGTAGGTCTTGCTGGAACCACTGCCGGATTCAATGCAGCACCAACAACAGGCATGCTATTTGCTTTACCATAAATATCCCATCTTCTTAAATCAAATAATCGTAAGCCTTCGCCAGCAAATTCAACTGCTCTCTCTCTTCTAATAATTGTTCGCATTGCGCTTTGAGAACCAGCAGCAACTGCAGGTTGACCTGATCTAGCACGCACTTGATTAATCGCAGCAGTAACTGTTGCATCAATTTGATTTAACTCAATTTTTGCCTCAGCATAAGTTTGCAAAATATCGGCATAGCGCATAAGAATGAAGCCTACTTTAGATTCAAAAGTATACTGCGTTGTGTCGTTGTATTTATTCCAAACATAACCTACACCACCAGTACTACCAGTTGCACTAACTTGCCATTGAATTCCAGCAGCTTGAGCGCCAATCCAATCATTGTTTGTAGTTACATTATCATATACACCCGTATTCCAATTAAACTTTCTGCGCGTATTGGTGTAAAAACCAAAGATGGTTCTTTCACGCAGATTATTATAAGGAAGCGCAGCGGTTTTAGATGCAAAATGCACCATTGTATCACCAGCCATATAAATACTCCAACCTAATCTACGATCTCTATTTACGCGCGGATTTGCTGGATCATATATAGTGGAGGCATCAATACGAAGTCCTGCTTGATCTTCAAATTGATCTACCAACTGCTGAGAAGGGAAATGACTACTTTGAGAGTTTGTAACCTGACGAGGCACACCCAAAATTGGGCCCCAGTTTTGAGGCTCATTCACATCTAGTGGATAGGTTTGAATGAACATAATTTCTCTTCCTGAATTACCTTGTTGACCTGCTAAAGAAAAGAGGTTACGATAGCTTGGATTCAATCCATAATTTCCACCATCAATAACAGCTTTTGCGGCGGCGGCAGCAGTTGTATAATCCTTAATTAGCATAGCCATTTTAGCTTTCAAACCTAAAGCAACTCCTTTGTTCACTCTACCTAATGCTTGAACAGCACCAATTCCTGCGGCATCAAAAGCAGCAGCTGCCTCATCTAAATCTTTGAACATATCAGCCACAATTGTAGCAGTAGGCGTTCTTTTTGCAGACAGTAAAGCATCAACACCTGGCATTGTTCTGTAATATGGAATGTCGCCAAACCAACCCATTAAATGATAATAACCCCAAGCTCTTAAAACAAGTGCTTCAGCTTTTATTCTATTAAATGTTGTTACAGGTACGTTAGCCTTACCATTTTCCATACCAGCAATTTGTTGATTGGCTCTTTGAACCAATTTGTATGCTTGATTCCAACATGTAGGAGGTACAGAATTATTAAAAAGGAAAGGACCAGCATCACCCATTGCAATTTGGTCTTCTGCATTACCTCCACGTTTCATGGCCATGTCGGTAGAAGATTCTACTGCAAAAAGAAGTGGCGTATTATTTGGAAACACCCACATAGCAGATGCATAAGTTCCAATCAAACCTTGTTCCATCTCTGATTGATTACTCAAAAAAGTTGTTGCAGAGGACGCATCCAAAGGTTTACGATCTAAAAATTTTTGACAACCACTAATCGCAACAGCAGAGAGCGAAAGTAGTATAATGATATATTTTTTCATTGTAATGATTTTAATTTTTCAATTAGAAGGTTACATTAATACCTGCAGTATACGTACGCATTAATGGATAGAATTCAGCATTTGCATTGTTTATTTCTGGATCAAATCCTTTCCATGCTTTAGATATAGTTAACAAATTAGATCCGCTAACAAATACGCGCAATGCACTAATTTTTGCTTTATCCAACCACTGCTTTTTCATGGTATACCCTAAATTAATATTCTTGATTCTGAAATAAGCAGCACTTCTTAACCACTGTGACGCTAGTAAAAAGTTGTTACCACCAGAACCAGAAGGAAGGAGTCTTGGAAAATCTGCATTTTGATTATCAGGTCTCCAATAATTTTTATGTATATCTAATAATGAAGCCGCAAAATCACCACTTGCAAAAGGAACAGCGCCTGTTCCACTCAAATAGTTGTTACGCTGTCCTACACCCTGACCAAAAATATTTAAATCAAAATTGGCATAGGTTAAATTTAAATTAATGCTATACTCATATCTTGGAAACGCATTACCAATAAATGTACGATCATTTGCATCAATTTTTCCATCGCCATTAACATCTTTATATTTCACATCACCTGGCTTTGGACCAACTGTTGCTGAAGTAGGATTCCAAGGTATTCCAAATTGAATTGGTGAAGATTTAATGTCAGTTGAATCACTAAAATAACCAGCAGAAACATATCCAAAATAAGAACCTAGAGCCTGACCAGGAGCTGTTCTTATTCCATCACCAATAAATGGTGTGCCTTCAACTAAGCCCGTTACTGTATTTTTTACATCAGAAATCATTGCCGTAACATCTACACCCAGCTTACCAAACTTATTTTTATAGTTTAATGAAAATTCCCATCCCTTGTTTTCCATATTACCAGCATTCACAAATGGATTAGATAATCCACCAGCCGACTGAGGTAATGTTCTTTGCAATAGCATGTTTTTCAATGTTTTTTCGTAGTAGTCTGCAGTAACAGTAAAATGCTTAGCAAAAGTGATATCTAAACCAATATTCATTTGATTAGATGTTTCCCAACTTAAAGATGGATTTGCAAATTGCAATAGTGCAACACCCAGGTTGGTCGTATTGGCAAAATATGCATTCGTGCCATTATTAGGATTGTTATAATTAGATTGCGCATAAAAAGCGTCAAACGCATAATTATTTCCAATATTTTGGTTACCATTTCCACCAATAGATCCTCTTAATTTACCAAAGTCTATGAATTTAACATTTTCCATAAAGCTTTCTTTAGAGAAAATCCAACCTGCGGAAACCGCACCAAAATTACCCCATTGCTTATCTAAAGCTTGAGAGAAACGAGAGGTTCCATCTCTTCTACCGTTTAATTCAATATAATATTTATCGGAAAAACTATAATTGAAACGAGTAAAGAATCCAGCCAATGCCAATTCTGAAGCACCTGCATTGTTATCTCTAATGCCAGATCCTAAATTCAAATAAGGTTGGTTTGGATTAACAAATCCAGTTCTGGATGCACCAAAAAATGAATTTGTAAATAACTCAGACTGTCCACCAACTAAAACTTTTAATGAGTGGTTACCAAGTTTTTTAGAATAGGTAGCCTGGCCTAAATAAGTTTTGTAAACATTGTTTGAATAGGCTTGCGACAAACTTGTTGTTCCTGGCCATGTACTAATAAGTGAATAGGAAGATGTAGTCAAATTAGGCTGATAGATTTCGGCATTTGACACAAAAGTTTTAGTAGTAGGATTGGCAACCTGACGTCCCCAATAACCCTCAATTTCAAGACCGTTAATTGGTTTAAAATTAAAACCAAATCTTGTTAGCAATGTATTGCCCATGCTCACCGAATTACCAGTAGCTTCTGCCATAGCAATAGGATTACGATTATTTGATTGACCCGCTGTTCCATACATACCAGGACCATACTTACCGCCTCCGATAGCTGGCAAACCAATAGCTTGTCTAATTACAAATTCTGCTGAGCCTGTAGAAGGATTGATAGTGGTGTTGGTGTTATAACCAAAAATACCCACTAAAGTTAACTTGCTATTTACCTTAAATTCTGGATTTAATCGAACATCGTATTTTTCAAAACTACTGTTCTGAATAAGCCCTTGTTGCTTTAAATAAGTAAAGGAAGAGAATAAATTTATTTTATCAGTTGAAGTAGACAATTGAACGTTATGGTTTTGAAGCATTCCACTATTTGTAAGCACTTCTTTTAACCAATCAGTATCAATAATATCTAAATTGTTGGCAGGAGTAGTTTTGTATCTATCAATTAATACTTGAGGAAATACACTAGCCGTTGGGTTACCCGTTCTATTTCGTTCTGCAACATTACTCAATGTCATATGATCAATTGCACTAACCCTATCCGGAATTGCTGTTGCAGATTGCTTAGATACAAAAGAATTATAGCTAAGCTTAAGCCCTTTTTCACTCGCTCTTTTTGTTTTAACTAAAATTACACCACCAGAAGCACGGTTACCATAAATAGCAGTTGAAGCCGCATCTTTTAAAAGGGTGATACTTTCAATTGCGTTTGGATCAATTTGATCCAAAGCACCAACAGCTAATCCATCCACAATAATTAATGGAGCATTGCTTCCTGAAATTGAACCTTGTCCACGAATAACAATACTTGCTCCATCAGCTCCAGGTCTACCAGATTGTTGTTGAACAGTTACGCCGGGAGCAAGACCTTGTAAAGTTTGGCTAGTACTAGTTACTTGTCTGCGGTTTAAAGCAGCATTATTAAGTGTAACTAGCGAGCCTGTTAAACTTGCTTTTTTCTGTGTACCGTATCCAACTACAACTACTTCACCAATGTCACCTACAGTCACCTGTAAAACAACATCTAGTGTAGGACCCGTTACTTTAATTTCTTGACTTGCAAAACCTAAGCCAGAAAACAAAAGAGTGGCACCTTTATTAACAGAGATACTGTAATCACCGGTGGCACTTGTAGTTGTTCCAACTTTAGCACCTTTTACCGTTACAGATATTCCTTCAACAGCATTGCCAGAACTAGTACTGGTTACTTTTCCGGAAACCCTCATTTGTTGCGCAAAAGCACTACTTATAATTACAAGTAGGATAGCGCACAAGAGTAAAGATTTTTTCATGAGCGATCGTTTTTTTTGTTAGTATGATTGTTTAAATTTTCCCTGGTGATTTACATCCATTTTTTCAAAAGGATGGACTGTTTCATCCAATAATTTAGCAAATTGGATTCTTGTTAATGCTTGTTCTTTTTTATACTTTTTAGAATAAATAGAACGCAAATTCTTTTCAAATTGTTCATTTATTTTATCCTCAGATAAAACTTTTGAAATATGAAAAACTATTTTTAAAGCATCTTCAATAAATAATTTTTTAGCGTTTACTTTATAAGGAATCTTGAATATGATTTCCAAATCTTTAGCCAATGAAAAAGCATCAACCAGTGAGTCTGGATGAAACAGTGTTTTATTGGCCCAATTGTAAGGCACGCCCTCTCCTTTCAAAATATCTGTTGCTCCAATTTTTTGAGCAGCTAAAAAATCGGGATGTGTTAAAGGAACATCGCAATAAGGCATAATAAAGGCGCCAGACTTCAATAAACTTTGTTGAACCGCTCTAACGGAAATAGCAGAAGCGTTTTTTGATTGCTGAACAGAGAGTGCCGCCAAAGTTCCAGCTGCTTGTCCAATAAGAATTACGGCAGGTTGTAATCTAGTGGTTCCATTTACAACATTTGAAACACTAATCCCTTTTTCGGCAACAATTAAGCCATTGTATCCATCAGGTATGATTGCGCCAAGTGGTATATTAAAAGAAGGTACCGGATAAAAATCTAAATGCTGAGGAGCACTTGCATTCTTTTTATGATGATGGTCAATTGGATAATCTCCAACAGCGATACCGGTTCTGTTTAAATGCATTTCACCGTCAAAAGGCTTGGCAATATGCTTAATATTAAATCGCACCAAACCTTTTACCCTTCTGCCTTCTCTATAATATGGGATTAATGGAAATTGATCTGTTGTTGGAAATTCATCATCAGCAAAACCAAAATGTTTATAGCCCAATTGATGTTGAATGAAATAAACGAAACGTAATGTTTGCTCTTTTGCTTTAATCAATGCTGTTTGTCTAGCAGCCTCATCCATCTCTACCAAATTCAGGTAAATATCATTGCCGTAAATTGGCCAATTGATCATGTACTTGTTGTTGGGCAATTTGCCATAGTCAAGCATTTTTTTAGAATCAACCGAAGGCTTCTTACGAGATTTGTCTATATAGTAATCGGTGCAGGAACCATCAAATTCGGCAGGGTCATACCCAGCAGGTTTTGCAATGGTTTTATCTTGACCAATACCATAATCTTTTAATATAGCGGTATAGGTGAGATCTTGAATAATATCACTAGACTTTTCAACACCAACATTTTCACCAGAAACAGTACTTGCTTCCATACCTAAATCATACGGAACACCGGCATCAGCAAAAACATCACCTAATTCGGTTGCATCGATAACCTGCTTTGCATGAATAGTTACTACTTGATTGTTTTGCTTATTAGTGAAAATAGCACCAGTTACGGTATTCCCATTTCTCAATACTTTCACAAATTGATGGCTATATAATACTTGAAGTGCAGGAACTGAAGCAACTAATTTTTTAAAAATACTATCTCCCACATGAGGTTCAAATAGTGTCATACTTACCCATCCTGTTGATACCTTTTGAGGATTACCGTACACCTGGTAAAGTTTGTTTCTAAACTCCCCAAAAATACCAGAAGGTAAATCATGGTTTCCATCAAATGCAGAAACGCCAGCAGCAGTAACCATGCCACCAAGCCAACTAGTGGGTTCAACAATAATTGTTTTTACGCCGAGTCTACCAGCTTGCAATCCTGCAGATACCCCACTAGCACCTCCACCAATAACCAATACATCAGTCTCAATATTTTGAGCACGTACTGAATTACTAACAACTAAGAGTAGCAAAAAATAAAAATAGTATCTGATTTTATATAGCAATTTTAAAATTTATTTATAAAGTTTCTAATGTTTTCCAAACTTGATACAATGAGCGTGGTATATGAAAACAACCTTTCCATTTTCCGCCTTTCAATGGTAATAAAACTTCTCCGCGTCTATTCAAATAACCAAACCACTCTCCGTATTGTTGATCTTTGAAATGACTCCATGTATAGTCATGCACTTTTTCAAACCATTCTTTACAACGTAAATCACCAGTATGTTGAAATCCTTTTGCCAGCGCTACCAATGCTTCTACATGTACCCACCATAATTTTTGATCCCATTCTAGTTGTTGAGGGGGATGCCTTTGAATATCAAGAAAGTAAAAAATTCCTCCGTATTCCTTGTCCCATCCATATTCGAGCGTGTTTAACATGATGGTAACTGCTTTATCAATCAATGATCTATCATTGAGCCTAATCCCTAAATCCATAATAAACCACATGGCCTCAATTGTATGACCTGGATTCATTAAACGACCTTCGAAACAATCAGCAAATGATCCATCAACATTTACATTTTCTAAAACCAACCCTAATTTAGGCTGATAAAAAACTTCCATTACTTCGTGAATAATATCTGGAACTAATTCATTTACTTTTTCTTTTCCAATAATGTGCTCAAGCTCCAATGATAAATTACATAGGATCATTGGCAGACTAAAGTTTTTTAAAGATCTAGTGCCAGGAAAATTTTTATTGTACTTCCCTTTTGTATTTTGCCTACGCGCTATAATATTATCAAAAGTTGTAAGTGCAATTTTTTTATATTCTTCGGATGGACATGCTTTATCTAGGGCAGCAAAAGCCATTGTGGCAAAGCAGTCGCTAAAAATATTGTAAGGTTGAACAAGTGGTTTGCCTTCTGCAGTAAGAGAAAAATACCAATTGCCTTCTTCGTCCCTTCCGTGTTTAATCAAAAAATCTGCGCCATGCTTTGCGATGTCTAACCATTCTTGTTTTTTTTCAATGTTATTGTACATATAGGCAAAGCACCAAACCTGTCTTCCTTGAAGCCAAATAAATTTATCGGTATCATATACATGACCGAATTGATCTAGACATGTAAAAAAACCACCGTTTTGTTGATCTAAACTATGTTTCATCCAAAAAGGAAGAATTGAATCCAACAATTCAGTTTTATATTGAAGTGAATAGCTCTTTAGCGAACTAGCGGCCTCTGTAGTAGCAGTATTTGATAACATATGCCCTTTAGGTATGAGTTAAATAAATATGTATGTAAATTAAATATTTTTTACAATCTTCTGGATACTTTTTAATATTTTTTATTTATTAAGTGATATTAAATTGAAATTTTTGCGAATTTGAGTAATTTGCTATCTTACTCGCTATCAAACCCAGATCATGATTAAGCCCCATTTTTTAAAAGATGTATTCAACGATGACAATTCATCGGGGGTTGCCTTGAAAAATAAAGTTCTTAAAAAATTGATTTTCAAGATATTAGATCAAAAAGAATCATCTTCCATCACAGAAATAAGCAAGGAGCTAAACATAAGTGTGCCAAAAACCACCAGTTTGGTAGTTGAATTAATAGCAGATGGCTTACTTGGTGATTATGGAAAAATCAATTCTACTGGCGGCAGAAAAGCAAGCAAATTTGGCTTAGTGGCAGATGCCTGCTTTTTTTTGGGCGTCGATGTAAAAAAATACTACGTAAATATTGGCCTGCTAGATTTCAAAAAAAACCTAGTTACACAAAAAAATAGAATCCCATTTAAACTAGAAAATACACAGGAGTCACTTGATCAATTGATTAAGATCATACAAGCATTTGTTAAAGATACCCCTGTAAAAAAAGATAAAATTTTAAGCCTTGGGATTAACCTTACGGGAAGAATAAAAAACAGTATCGGATATAGCTATAGCTTTTTTCATTTTCAAGAAGACCCACTATCAAGTATTATACAAAATGAAATTGGCATCAAAACATTTTTAGAAAATGATTCTAGAGCATTAGCTTTTGGTGAGTTTTATTTTGGAGAAGTTACTACTGAAAAAAATGTACTATTCGTAAACGTGGATTATGGAATAGGCCTTGGTATTCTAATTGATAGTGAAATGTATTATGGTAAATCTGGATTTAGTGGCGAGTTTGGCCATATTCCATTTTTTGATAATGAAATCATATGTCAGTGCGGCAAAAAGGGTTGCTTAGAAACAGAAGCATCCGGCGCCTCCCTCATCCGAAAATTTAAAGAAAAAATTAAGCAAGGATCCACTTCTGTATTATTGAAAAAAAATAAATCATTAGAAAGTGTAACACTTACTGATATTATTCAAGCCGCAAACAATGAAGATGTTTTATGCATTGAATTGTTGGCTGAACTAGGCGAAAATTTAGGCAAAGCATTAGCCGGTTTAATAAATATTTTTAATCCTGAATTAATTATTATAGGCGGAACACTTTCTGAAACCGGAGATTATTTGCGCCTACCAACTAGAAGTGCAATTAATAAATATTCTTTGAGCTTGGTAAATACAGATACTAAATTAAAAATATCAAAGCTTGGAGAGAAAGCCGGAATACTAGGCGCTTGCTCATTTGCAAGAAATAAAATACTGTCTGTTTTGTAGATACATGTGGAATTTCTTGGATAGCCAATGCTGCGCATTGTCATCCCAGAAATTCTCTTTGACCAAAGTCCACGGATTGCTGTCGCTGCGCTCCAGCATCCCAGAGATTCTCTTTGACCAAAGTCCACGGATTGCTGTCGCTGCGCTCCAGCATCCCAGAGATTCTCTTTGACCAAAGTCTTTGAAACAAAAGTGAAACTTTTGTTTCTCTTTTAAAACGCTCATTTGCTCATTCAAGCAAGCTTGATTCGCAACTTCGCATTTTAAAAGACTTCGCAGAGAGGAAGGGATTCGAACCCTCGATACGTTGCCGTATACACACTTTCCAGGCGTGCTCCTTCAACCACTCGGACACCTCTCTAAAATGATTTATTATTCCAATAATTTATTGGGAGGGCAAAAATAAAGGTTCGTGGCTCAGGAACCGAATATTTTTTGAGCATTAGCCGTGGTAATCGCCGCTACCTCATGTAATGTGGTTTGTTTAACCTCCGCTAATTTTTCGGCGATGTAGAGTAAATACCCAGATTCATTGCGTTTGCCCCTATATGGCACGGGCGTTAAATAAGGCGCATCCGTTTCAAGTACTAAATGTGATAGCGGGATATTTGCAAGCGCTTCTGGTAGGCCTGCATTTTTATACGTTATCACACCACCAATCCCTAAATAAAAACCCAGGTCAATAATTTGTTTAGCAGACTCTGCTGAACCACTAAAACAATGAAAAATTCCTCGCAGTCCTTTTTTTGCAAAAGGCTTCACCATTTCAATGGTTTCTTGCATAGCATTACGCGTATGAATAACAATGGGCCAGTTTTTTGCAAGCGCCCACTCCATTTGTGTTTCAAAGGCAGCTCGCTGCTGATTTTCGAAAGTTTTATCCCAGTAAAAATCAAGTCCAATTTCTCCTATTGCCACAAAATGTCGATCATTAATCCATTTTTCTACAATGGCTAATTCGTCCTCTACATTTTCTTTTACATAACAGGGATGCAGCCCCATCATTGAAATACATACACCCGGATATTTTTTTTCCAGCGCCAGCATCGCGTCTAACGAGTTACTATCAATAGAAGGTAAATAAAATTTTTGCACATGGTTGTTTTGCGCACGTGCAATAACGGCGTCAATATCACCATTAAATTCGTCAGCATATAAATGCGTATGCGTATCAATGAGTATAGGCGCCATTATATAATTATCATTTATGCATTAAATTTAATCGCTTCAAATGTATAGCCCTCATTAGCAAAATGTGCGAGCATTTTAGGCAGTGCTGTTTGTAATCGTGGAAATGCTTTTTCACTATCATGAAATAAAATAATAGACCCACTTTTACTATGATACACCGTGTAACCAAGGCAGGCATCTGCGTTTAATGAAGTATCAAAATCTGCACTGAGCACATCCCACATGACTATTCGCATTCCAGGAAACTGCTGTTTGATTTTTTTGATTTGACTTCTTTTTATTCGGCCATAAGGCGGTCTAAATAAGTTAGACTTTATATGCTTAGTAGCAGTCGTAATATCTTCTAAATATGCTTCGTCAGAAACCTTCCAACCATTAACATGATGCTGGGTATGATTACCAACAGCGTGCCCTTCAAACATAATTTGCGCATAAATACCAGGGAAGGCTTCTACATTTTTACCAATACAAAAAAAAGTGGCTTTTGCCTGATATTCCCTTAAAGTATTGAGCACAAAAGGGGTAATGGTAGGGTGCGGACCGTCGTCAAATGTCAGGTACAACACTTTGGACCTGGAGGGCATACGCCAAACAAGTGAAGGGTATAGCGCCCTTAGCCACCAAGGTGTTTTTACGAGGTACATGTGGCAAATATAAATCTTATCTTTGCGCCATGAACAAAAGAGTACGTGTCCGTTTTGCGCCCTCCCCAACTGGAGGCTTACACCTCGGGGGTGTAAGAACCGTTTTATTCAATTACTTGTTTGCCAAAAAACATGGCGGTGATTTTATATTACGCATCGAAGACACCGACCAATCTAGATTTGTACCCGGTGCCGAAGCATATATTTTACAAACACTTAACTGGTGTGGACTTACCCCAGATGAAAGCCCAGAAGCTGGTGGCCCTTATGCCCCTTACAGACAAAGTGAGCGCAAAGCCATGTACAAACAGTATGCTGAGCAGTTAATTGATGCGGGGTATGCTTATATAGCTTTTGATACACCTGCAGAGATTGAAGAAATGCGTAACAATTTTAAAACGCCTGAAAATCCTTCGCCTCAATACAACCAAACCATTCGCGCTAAAATGCGCAACTCATTATCTTTAAGTAAAGAGGAAGTAGATGCATTATTAGCAGCCAACACGCCGCATGTGGTACGTATTAAAATGCCAGATAACGAAGACGTTACTTTTACAGATATGATTAGAGGTGAGGTTTCATTTAACACTTCACAAGTAGATGATAAAGTATTATTAAAAGCCGATGGCATGCCTACTTATCATTTGGCAGTGGTGGTAGATGATTATCTCATGAAAATTAGCCATGCATTTAGAGGTGAAGAATGGCTACCGTCTGCACCTGTGCATTTGTTATTATGGAAATATTTAGGTTGGGCAAATGATATGCCGCAGTGGGCGCACCTTCCGCTTATTTTAAAGCCAGATGGCAATGGAAAATTAAGTAAAAGAGATGGAGACCGTTTAGGATTTCCTGTATTTGCGATGGATTGGACCGATCCAAAAACAAATGAAAAAAACACTGGATTTAAAGAGCATGGATTTTTACCAGAAGCATTTGTAAACCTACTTGCTGTGCTTGGTTGGAACGATGGCACCGATCAAGAACTATTTAGCATGACCGATTTGATAGAAAAATTTTCGATGGAGCGCGTACATAAAGGCGGTGCTAAATTTAATTACGAAAAAGCAAAATGGTTTAATGCCGAATGGATTAAAAACGCTGATAACGCTTATTTAGCTTCACTTGTACAACCTTATTTTGATAAGGCTGGCATTCAAGTGCAGGATCCATCTTATTTAGAAAAAATAATTGGCATCACTAAAGAGCGCTGCATTTTACTACCCGATTTTATTACACAAGCTGGCTTTTATTTTGCTGCGCCTACAAGTATAGACACGGCGTCTATTGCTACTAAGTGGGATGACAATAAAAAGAATTTCTTTGAGGCACTTTGCACGGCTTTTGAAAATTCAAATAGCAATGAACATACTGTTTTAGAAAATATTTTTAAAGAATTAACTACTGCACACGGGTTAAAACCTGGCGAACTCATGCTACCTATGCGCATTATGCTAGTGGGCGGCAAATTTGGCCCTGGTGTGTTTGAGATTGCTGCTACCATTGGTGTTGCTAATGCCGTAGCAAGAATTAAACATGCTTTAACTTTACTATAAAGTTTCTATTATCATTAATATAATAACTTGCAATCTATGAGCCAAACAAAACGCCCCATTCGTGTTCTCGTTGCTAAAGTAGGCCTTGATGGACATGACAGAGGTGCTAAAGTAATTGCTACTGCACTGCGCGATGCGGGTATGGAAGTTATTTATACCGGACTTAGACAAACTCCCGAAATGGTTGTTAATGCTGCACTTCAAGAAGATGTGGACGCTATTGGCGTAAGTATTTTAAGTGGCGCACATAATACCGTGTTTACAAAAATTATGGGGTTATTAAAAGAAAAAGGAATGAATGACGTGCTTGTTACAGGTGGCGGCATTATTCCAGAAGCAGACATACAAACCTTACAAGATCTTGGCGTAGGTAAACTTTTTGCGCCAGGCACACCCACCACAACCATTGCAACCTACATTCAAGAATGGGTTGCTACACACCGAAATTTTTAATGATGTACACAACACTTCTTACCCATAACGACAATGGTATTTTTACCATCACGATCAATAGACCTGAAAAACTAAACGCCTTAAATGGACAAGTAATTGCAGAGCTAGAAGCTGTGATACATGAAGTGTATACCAACCCTGCTATCAAATCAGTTTTAATAACAGGTGCTGGCGAAAAATCATTTGTAGCAGGTGCAGATATTTCAGAATTTATTGGCGCAGGATCTGCGGGTGGTAAAACACTGGCTCGCCGTGGTCAAGATTTGTTTTTTAAAATTGAAAACTGTCCAAAAGTAGTAATAGCATGTGTAAATGGTTTTGCGCTTGGTGGCGGTTGTGAACTTGCCATGGCATGTCATTTTAGATTGGCTTCCGAAAATGCAAAATTTGGCCAACCAGAAGTGAACCTTGGAATTATGCCAGGTTATGGCGGTACGCAAAGACTGGTACAACTTATTGGTAAAGGAAGAGCACTTGAATTAATGCTTACAGGTGGCATGATTGACGCATCTGCTGCATTTGCATCGGGGCTTGTAAACCATGTTGTAGTTTCAGATCAATTACTAACGAAAGCAAAAGAAATAGCTACGCTTATACAAAGCAAAGCACCTGTTGCCGTTGCAAAATGCATAGAAGCCGCTAACGCTGTTTATAACGAGGCGCTTAATGGTTATGAAACAGAACTCAATGCATTTAGTGCCTGCTTTGATACCACAGATATGATTGAAGGCACAACTGCTTTTTTAGAAAAAAGAAAGCCCGTTTTTACTGGGAAATAACTTTGGTGGATATAATAGATTCGGCCACCGGATGTTCCGCCGTAAAATTGTAACCCATTAAACCCGCAATGGTTTGTGCAAACTGTTTTTGATAGTATTGCGCAGGTGTTTTTACTTCGCCAAGTGCTGGTGTGTTAGGCCCCATAACAGCCATCCAAATTTGATTAGCCCCTTCAATTTTATCGCCATGGCTGGTCCACTTTTCTTTAACCACATCTCCTCTTCCATGATCAGAAGTAATAAATAAGGTTGTATTGTTTTTATACTGCGGATCTGATTGTACAAAATTCCAAATTTCTTCTAGCCATTTATCTAACTGATTAGCGGCGTTTAAATAAGACTTGTATTTACCAGCATGCGACCACTCGTCTGTTTCACCGTAGGCAATATATAATACGCGTGGCTTTCTATTTTTCAACGTTTCCATGGCATTAAAATGTGTAAACACATCGTAACACTCCTGATCCCAAGGGCGGTAACTTTGCTGGTGCAATGTATTAAGTAGGCGTTCGTTGGCTGTTAAATTTTTAAATCCAAGCGTATCATACGCAGCTATTACAGGCACTCCAGATCCTTTTTCATTTAAAATTCTATTAAACGCTTCCCATGCACTAAATGCATATACATTATTTTTTAATGCAGGCTGTGCATTAAAAAAACCAAGTACGGTTGTATTTGGATTAGCCGGATGCTCGTTACTATTAATGCGTTCATCTACATAACCTGTAAATATTTCTGAATACCCAGGATAAGAAAACCAATGCGGATTTTCGGTATCTATATTATTACCAAACAAACGGTTGCCATATACCTGTCCTTTTTTTGCGATGGTATTCCAAAAAAATGGCATTATTTTTTCTCTACGCTCCTGCTCCGTGGCACCACCATACTTTTTGATAAGTCCCATACTATCGCCTTCGTTAAAACGTTTTTGCTGAGCAATGGTATCATCCATTCCTTTAAACAAATCTTGCCAACGAAACCCATCGGTGGTAACAATAATAATGTTTTGAGCCTGTTGTGCATGGGCAGCTACTGAAAGTCCCAAACATAAAACGAAGAGTGCCTTTTTCATAAGTTTTAACGCTTTGTAGTCTCTAAAATAAGCAAAAATGTAGCGCCTACACCCTTACCTTTGCAAAAGATAACTATTAGCTAATAAAGACTAAAATACCAACCATGGAATTTAGAATTGAGAAAGACACAATGGGGGAAGTAAAAGTACCTGCAGGCGTGTATTGGGGCGCTCAAACACAGCGCAGTATCGAAAACTTTAAAATAGCAGCGGACATCAACCGCATGCCTAAAGAAATTATAGCAGCTTTTGCCTATTTGAAAAAAGCAGCAGCACTCACAAACTTTGACGCGGGTGTTTTACCAGCAGATAAATGTGAATTAATTGGCCAGGTTTGTGACGAAATTTTAACAGGTACTCATAGTGATCAATTTCCATTAGTAGTTTGGCAAACCGGCAGTGGCACTCAATCTAACATGAATGTAAACGAGGTAGTAGCATACCGTGGACACGTACTCAAAGGTGGTAACTTAACTGATAAAGACAAATTTTTACACCCTAACGACGACGTTAATAAATCTCAATCTTCTAACGATACCTTTCCTACTGCAATGCACATTGCAGCCTATAAAATATTATTAGAAACAACTATTCCGGGCATTAAAAAATTAAGAGACACCCTTGCACAAAAAAGCAAAGACTTTATGCATGTGGTAAAAATTGGTCGAACACATTTTATGGATGCCACGCCATTAACACTGGGTCAGGAAATTAGCGGATACGTTTCTCAACTAGACCATGGTCTTAAAGCTATCAACAATACACTCGCACACTTATCGGAACTAGCGCTAGGTGGTACAGCAGTAGGTACCGGTATTAACACACCAAAAGGGTATTCAGAAAACGTTGCCAAGCATATTGCTAATTTAACAGGACTTCCATTTATTACTGCCGAAAATAAATTTGAAGCACTTGCAGCACACGATGCAATTGTAGAAGCACACGGAGCTTTAAAAACAGTGGCAGTAAGCCTTATGAAAATTGCCAACGACATTAGAATGTTAAGTTCTGGACCAAGAAGTGGTATTGGCGAAATATTTATTCCGGACAACGAGCCAGGTTCTTCTATCATGCCAGGTAAAGTAAATCCAACACAGTGTGAAGCTTTATCGATGATTGCGGTGCAGGTAATGGGTAACGATGTGGCAATTAATATGGGTGGAGCTAACGGACATTTTGAACTGAATGTATTTAAGCCCGTAATGATTTATAACTTTTTACACTCTGCGCGTTTAATTGGCGATGGTTGTGTAAGCTTTAATGATAAATGTGCCGTAGGTATAGAACCGATTGAAGCCAACATTAAAAAACACGTAGACAATTCATTAATGCTTGTTACAGCGCTCAATACAAAAATTGGCTACTACAAAGCAGCCGAAATTGCACAAAAAGCACACAAAGAAGGTACGACCTTAAAAGAAATGGCGGTTAAATTAGGTTATGTAACGCCCGAAGAATTTGATGCATGGGTTATCCCTGCAGACATGGTAGGGTTTTAATAAATATTAGAACACTTTTTTACCTCCACTAAATGTAGCAACTACTTTAGTATCCAATATTTTATTTACTGGCACTTGCATTAGGTCTTGTGCCAGTATAATAAAGTCTGCTTTTTTACCAGCTTCTAAACTCCCTACTTCCTTTTCTAAAAAGCTAGCTTTTGCGGCCCAAATAGTCATCCCTCTAATGGTTTGTTCACGCGTCAATGCATTTTCTGATTGAAAGCCACCTTCCGGAAACCCTTTGGCATCAACCCTTCCCACAGAAGCTAAAAATGTTTTAAACGGAGAAATATCTTCTACCGGAAAATCAGTTCCAAGTGGTATCCATCCGTTTTGATCCATGAGCTGTTTGTAGGCATACGCTCCTTTCATACGCTCGTTACCCAACCTCTCTGCAGCCCAGTACATATCAGATGTAGCATGCGTTGGTTGTACCGATGGCACCACAGCAGCGGCGCCAAATAAATTGAAATCGTTCGGATTCACTACTTGTGCATGTTCTATTCTCCAGCGTCTATCATTTCCTTTTTGTAAATATTTATTATAGATATTTAAAATTTGACGGTTGGCACTATCACCAATGGCGTGCGTACACATTTGAAATTTTGACGCTGCAAGTACCGACGCTAAAGAATCGTAATGCGAAATATTGGCGAGTAAAAATCCGGTCCAATCTTTGCGATCTTCATAACTGTGTAATAAGCAAGCGCCTCTGCTACCAAGGGCTCCATCGGCGTACACTTTAAAACCGTTCACAAATAATTTATCGGTTTTGTAAGGACCTCTTTTTAAATACGCAGTAAGATTTTCAGGATTATCGCTGAGCATTGCAAAAAGGCGCATGCTAATTTTTCCTTCTTGTTGAAGCGTATCAATAATATTAATATCACTCATATCGAGGCCGCAATCGGTAACGGTAGTAAGCCCCTGCGCAAAACAATTTTGCTGCGCCGCTTGCAACCACTGCGTATACGTTTGTTTGGTCACTGCAGGAATAGATCCGTACACAAGGCCTTTTGCGTTGTCAATTAATACGCCCGTTAATATTCCATTTTTTGTTTCAACCTCGCCACCCACAATGGTTTGACCCGGTTTTACGCCAGCAATATCAAATGCTTTTTGGTTGGCAATAGCTGCATGACCATCTACGCGCTGAAGCACAACAGGTGTGTTAGGAAACAAAGTATTTAATAATGCATTGGTTGGATATTTTTTACCCGGCCATTTGTTTTGATCCCAACCGCGCCCCTCAATCCAAGCTAGTTCTGGATGTGCTGCTGCAAAAACTTTTACACGCTCTACTGTTTCTTCCCAGCTAGTCGTACCAAATAAATCTACCTGAAAAAGTGATTTTCCGTAACCAACAAAATGCGCGTGCGCATCTATAAATCCAGGATACACGGCTTGTCCTTTTGCATCAATTTTTTCGGTTGCAGTATAGGCTGCTAGTATCTCTGCATCGGTTCCTGTAGCTACAATGAGGCCGTCTTTAATGGCCATTGCCTGAGCTGTAGAAAAGCTACTATCGACGGTATAGATAACGCCATTTACAACAATAGAATCTACTTTTTTAGGACCACCGCAGCTTGTTAAAAACAGGGCAATAGCAACGGTAGCAAACAATGTACGTATGCGCATAGGATAAATTTATAAAAGGTAAGATAGTTTTTATTTTAGTAATTCGCAAGGCTTTAAACCCGTATGCTTTTTAAAAGCCGCAGAAAAATGCGATATAGAAGAGTAGCCTAGTAGGGCAGAAATATCCGTTACACTGAGGCCTTTTTCGTAGAGCAAATACTTAGCATGCTCCATGCGTTGTTGTTGGTAAAAATCAAAAATAGTAGTGCCAAAAATCTCTTTAAAACCTTTTTTAAGATAGCACTCATTCATGGCTACCTTACGGCTTAATTCTTTAATGGTAATAGGGTCTCCAATATGTTGAAGTAAAATTTCACGGGCTTCATAAATACGCTCTCTTCCAGACGGATCAGCTAAAAATTTACAAGTAAACCCTTCTTCTTTTTCATCTACTAGACATGCCAAACTATATAGTAAAATCTCATGCACTTTGGCATTTACAAAAATATTTTCGAGAGCGCCCGTATAACTATGATTCAGGAGCGTATCAAGCACACTCCGCTTTCTACTACACAACGGAAATACTTTTGTAAAAGCATTGGGGTGCTTGAATGCAAGGACATCATCTTTGTAATTACTCACTTTTACATTGTGCACGTAAGGGCGTAAAAAAGTGGAGGTAAAATGGAATGTAAACGTATCTACGGTTTCGTGTTTTCCAAAGCAATTATTGGTGGGAGAATGCTCGCATTGTGAACAACTTTTTTCTTCGCAGAAGCGGTTGCCCGAAATACAAAAGCGGAGTTCCAAAAAGCTATTGGCTGGTTTTTTAGCATCATAATGGTAAATAAGCATACCCGTGTCTGCTCCGGACCAATTTTGAAGGGCATAATACCGTTTAACCTGGAACTCAACGGAGCCTGGAACCTGCTGTTCTTTGCTGTAAATCAGGCTCATGCCTGGCTCCATTCCATTTTGGTTTGCCACTTTCAATATATCCATTACTTGTACCATCCAACTGCAAAATTAATGCATTACAACTGACCCTTCTAAATTGTTTGATTGCAAAGGGGTTTTTTAGCCTCAAAATGGCCCTAAAAACGGTCACAGAACTGTCAAATTTATGTGGAAAACACGGCGCGAAATGAGGCCTAAAAACAGCTTATTTTAAGTAGCTTTGACCAGTTCTGATATTTCATCTAAACTCAGGATAGACAAGCATTTTATGAGCCAAGAACAATTAGATAGTAACGAAGCACAGAATAAGAATTATGGTGCCGACAGTATTCAGGTTTTAGAAGGTTTAGAAGCGGTTAGAAAAAGACCCGCGATGTACATTGGAGATATAGGCGTAAAAGGCCTGCACCACCTTGTATATGAAGTGGTCGACAACTCTATCGATGAAGCCCTTGCTGGTTATTGCAAAAACATTGCGGTACACATTCACGAAGACAATTCAATTAGTGTTCAAGATGATGGACGTGGTATTCCTACGGCTATGCATACCAAAGAAAAAAGATCAGCACTAGAAGTTGTAATGACCGTGTTACACGCGGGTGGTAAATTTGATAAAAATACCTATAAAGTATCGGGCGGTTTACACGGTGTGGGTGTGAGTTGCGTAAACGCATTAAGTACTAAACTTTCAGTAACTGTTCACAGAGAAGGAAAAATATTTGAGCAAGAATATAAAATTGGTGTACCACAATATGCGGTGCGCGAAATTGGCGAAAGTGCTATTACGGGAACCAAAGTTCATTTCTGGCCAGACCTAACAATCTTTCAAGAAAGTGTTTATAAAAGAGAGATTTTAGAAAGTCGTTTACGCGAATTATCGTTTTTAAATAAGCGCATTAGCATTACCCTTACCGACTTAAGAGAACTTGATGAATCTGGTGCACCTTTCGTAAGTAAATTTTACAGTGAAGGCGGTATTATTGATTTTGTGGAACTCTTAGACAAGCAAGCAAACCGTAACGCTATCATTCCAAAACCCTTATATGTAGAGGGTTTGGACGAATCAACCAATGTTGCTGTTGAAGTTGCATTAACCTATAACGACGATTTTAAAGAACATATTTTTTCTTACGTTAACAATATCAATACCATCGAAGGTGGTACACACGTAACTGGTTTTAGACAAGCATTAACGCGTGTATTTAAAAGCTATGGTGATAAAGAAGGACTTTTTGAAAGAGCAAAAGTTGCCGTAGAAGGTGACGACTTTAGAGAAGGCTTAAGTGCCATTATTTCTGTGAAAGTTCCAGAGCCACAATTTGAAGGACAAACCAAAACTAAACTTGGTAACTCTGAAGTAAGTGGTGTGGTACAAACAACCGTTGCAAGAGCATTAGAAGCATATCTAGAAGAAAATCCACGTGAATCTAAACAAGTAATTTCTAAAATTATTTTAGCGGCTCAGGCCCGTGTTGCTGCAAAAAAAGCACGTGACATGGTACAGCGCAAAACCGTTTTAAGTGGCGGTGGTTTACCAGGTAAACTAGCCGATTGCTCTGAGCGTGATCCAGAAAAATGTGAATTGTACTTAGTGGAAGGAGACTCTGCGGGTGGTACGGCTAAACAAGGTCGTGACAGAAGCTACCAAGCAATTTTACCATTACGTGGTAAAATCTTAAACGTAGAAAAAGCAATGGAACATAAAATTTACGAGAACGAAGAGATCCGTAATATGTATACAGCACTTGGTGTTACCGTGGGAACACCCGAAGATCCCAAGGCGCTTAACATTGCAAAGCTTCGTTACCATAAGTTAATTATTATGACCGATGCCGACGTAGATGGTTCGCATATTGCTACCCTTATTCTTACTTTTATTTTCCGTTACATGAAAGAATTAGTAGAACAAGGTTACATCTACATTGCGCAACCCCCGTTATACCTTGTTAAAAAGGGTAAAGATCAACAATACGCTTACAACGAAGAGCAGCGTAAAATGTGGATCGAAAAACTAGGGGGCGGAAAAGACGATAGTGTTACCATCCAGCGTTACAAGGGTTTAGGAGAGATGAATGCCGATCAATTATGGGAAACAACCATGGATCCATCTCGCCGAACGCTCAAACGTGTAACCATCGAAAGTGCTGCAGAAGCAGATCGTGTATTTAGCATGCTGATGGGTGATGACGTGGCTCCACGCCGCGAATTCATTGAAACGCACGCAAAATATGCTAAAATTGACGTGTAAAACCCGCCAAATTGTGAATAAACCAGCTTAAAATCTGCACAATACAGCCTGTTAACTTATGGCTAGATTGTAGAAATTAGCTAGCTTGTGTAAGCAATTCGGTTGCTCATTAACTAACCCAACAAAATTTGAACAAATGGACACTTCAAAAATGATTAAAGCATATTGCCTTAAGACTAAAGAAAAAAACGTTCCAATGCAAGATGCAGTAGTTACTAAAACTGCTCGTGGTGGATACATGGCTGCTGGTCATGATGGCAAAGGAAATAAAATGGCTGCTATCTTAGGAGAAGCAAAAGCTTTACAAGCAATTGCTGATGGCGTTGCTACAAAAGGATTCTAGTTTAGATTTTTTCTGCAATAGAAAATATAATTAAACCTGCCGTCTGGCGGGTTTTTTTATGCTGTTTGCGGAATTACCCCTTTATGCATGAGCGTTAAAAAGCGGAGCATCGCATCCATTTCATTTACCTGATCCACTACCAGCATAAATAATTTACCCACTTGTTTAAGGCGTGCCTTGTTGGTGCCCGTTTGTAAATAGTCGAGTACTTTTTTAAATAATTCCGATTCAAAATACGGAGAGTCGGGTCTATTAATAAAATAACAACGCAGTGTATTTTCCTTGAGTGTCATTTTCTCGAAACCCAGGTCTACAGCGAGCCAGCGGCACTGCACGGTTGTAAACAAATCCGTTACCTGCGGTGGTAGTGCGCCAAAACGGTCTATAAGCTCTGTGTTAAATTCGTTGAGGTCATTGTCATTTTCACAATTATCGAGGCGGGTATATAAACTTAAGCGCTCTGCAATACTTTCTACATAAGAATCTGGAATTAAAATTTCCAAATCGGTATCGATGGTACAGTCTTTTACAAAATCGTCCTGCTTGCTAATTTCTTCTTTAAATAAATCTTTAAAGGAACTGCGTTTTAATTCACGCACAGCTTCCTCTAAAATTTTCTGGTACATTTCAAAACCTATTTCGGCCATAAAGCCACTCTGATCGCCACCTAATAAATTACCTGCTCCACGAATATCTAAATCACGCATCGCAATTTGAAACCCACTACCTAAATCGGTAAACTGTTCGAGCGTTTGCAAACGCTTGCGTGAA
This sequence comes from Sediminibacterium sp., assembly GCA_044341045.1. Lineage (GTDB taxonomy): Bacteria > Bacteroidota > Bacteroidia > Chitinophagales > Chitinophagaceae > Sediminibacterium. Next base: position 49,531 of record JBIISK010000008.1, read on the forward strand.
TCGGAAGGCAGCGTGCTCATAAGCGGCGCGAGTAAATAACAAAACGCTTTTTTATTGCTACGCCCTACACGCCCACGAAGCTGGTGTAAATCCGATAAACCAAAATGATGCGCATTGTTTACAATAATGGTATTCACGTTAGGGATGTCTACCCCACTCTCTACAATATTGGTACAAACAAGTACGTCGTATTTTTTATCAATAAAATCTAAAATGCGTTCTTCTAATTCGTGTCCTTCTAACTGTCCATGCGCAAAGCCAATACTTAAATCGGGACAGAGGCCCTGAATAAGTGCACACATTTCTGGAAGTCCTTGCACCCTATTATGAATAAAAAACACCTGACCACCACGCTCTGTTTCATAATAGATAGTATCTCTAATAGCGTCGTCATTAAAGACCTGCACTTCCGTTTGAATAGGCTGTCTATTGGGCGGTGGCGTATTAATAATACTTAAATCACGCGCACCCATTAAACTAAACTGAAGGGTTCGTGGAATAGGCGTGGCCGTAAGCGTCAAGCAGTCTACACTGGTTTTTAAGGTCTTTAATTTTTCTTTGTGGCCTACCCCAAATTTTTGCTCTTCATCAATAATCATGACACCGAGGTCTTTAAACTTAACCTCTTTACCTAAAATACCGTGGGTGCCAATAATGATATCAATTTTCCCTTCTGCTAATTTTTGCAGGGTTTCCTTTTTTTCTTTTGCCGATTTAAAACGGTTGATAAAATCGACAGTGACAGGAAAATCAGAAAGCCTTTCTTTAAAAGTTTTGAAGTGCTGAAACGCTAATATAGTGGTTGGCACAAGCACAGCTGCCTGCTTACCATCCACCACCGATTTAAACGCAGCACGCACAGCCACTTCTGTTTTGCCAAAGCCCACATCACCGCAAACCAGCCTATCCATGGGCGACGTAGACTCCATATCGCGCTTCACATCTTGAGTAGCTTTATACTGATCCGGTGTGTCTTCGTAAATGAAAGAAGCTTCGAGTTCTGTTTGTAAATAGTTATCAGGCGCATGCGCAAAACCCACTTGCGATTTTCGCTCTGCATATAATTTAATCAAATCAAAAGCGACTTCTTTAACCTTAACTTTTGTTTTTTCTTTGAGCTTGGCCCACACATCGGAACCTAGTTTATTAATTTTAGGGACCGTACCTTCTTTGCCCGTATATTTTGATATTTTATGAAGCGAATTAATATTGACATATAAAATATCGCCCTCCTTATAAATGATACGCACCGCTTCCTGCGTTTTGCCATTTACTTCAATTTTTTGAAGTCCCGAATAGGTGCCTACCCCATGGTCTATATGTGTTACATAATCGCCAGGTTGCAAGTCTCGTAAGGTTTTGAGCGTAATGGCCTTGTTTTTATTGTAGGCCTGCTTCACCTTGTATTTATGGTAGCGCTGAAAAATTTGGTGATCGGTATAGCAAACAATTTTTAAATCGTTGTCAATAAATCCTTCATGAATACTGGTAGGAACAGGAACAAAATTAATTTCTGTTTTGAGGTCTACAAAAATGCTATGTAAGCGCTCTAACTGCTTCACCTGCTCTGCAAAAATATACAACGAATAGCCAGCGCCTTCGTGTGCTTTTAAATCTTTGATCAGTAAATCAAACTGTCTATTAAAAGAAGGTTGTGGTTTGGTATGGCACTCTATTTCGAGGGTGGCACTACCTGCATGCATGCCAAACTCAATGTGGTGGCGGCCCGCAAGGGACGCCATAATCTCCTCAGAAGTAACAAAATCTTGCAGGGTAACATCCTGCATAACGCGGGTATCGTCTTCGTCGTCACTATTTTGCATGCGGTAACCGCTATCCAGTAATGACACAAAACCTTCGAGGTCTTCGTATTGTTGTGTTACTTTTTCCTGAATAAAAGAAAAGTCTTTGGTCCATACTACCGTGTTCTCTTTTAAGAATTCGAAGAGCGAAACTTTTTCACCAGTAGAAAATTGTGTTTCGACATTGGGGATGATATTGACCTGTAATAATTTTCGTTCGGAGAGCTGTGTTTCTGGATCAAAAATTCGAATAGAGTCTACTTCATTTCCAAAAAGCTCGACACGATAAGGCTTTTCGTTACCAAAAGAATAGATATCTAATATACCACCTCTAATGGCAAACTGTCCTGGCTCATATACAAAGTCGGAACGCTTGAAACCATACATGACAAAGAGTTCTAGCAAACTCTCTACATTAATAGTATCATTGGTTTTAATAGAAATAATATTGGACTTCAGCGTTTCCGAGAGCACTACTTTTTCAAAAATAGCTTCGGGATAGGTGACCAACATTTTTTTATTACCCCCCGCCGCTAACTTCGTTAGCGCCTCGGTCCGGAGCATCACATGGGAACTATTTAAAAGCTTAAAGTTTTTTCTGTTTTTGAAAGACGAAGGAAAATAAAATACGTCCAGTGCTTTTGAAACATTTTCGAGTGTGTTGTGAAAATAAGCCGCTTCTTCGGCGTCTTGTAATATCACAATATGATTGAGCGAATCTGTATTGGCGTGCGCAAATAAACCGGCTACAAAAAATTCGGGACTGCTACCTTGTAGGTTTTTTAGAAAGATTTTTTGAGGACTAGGCAATAGAAGGCTGCTCACCAATTGATTTAGGTGGGGGGCATTATTAAACTGCGCTAGCAACACATCCAAATTCATAACGTCTTCTCCGCTACAAAGATAACAAAACCGCGCTCAATTAGTAACTCGCATCCACATTCACGCTTATTTGAAGGCGCGTTTGCTTGCCAACCTCCACCCTGCAGATCCCGATATTGTTTTTCTCGTCAAATTGGTTGGCAAAAAAGGCCCCACCTTTTAGTACAAAAACCGAGTATGTGCCCGCCGGAAGTGCTACGCTAAACTGCCCAGCCTCGTTGGTGTCTAGTTTTTGTACCAAACGCGTATTTACGATAGAAAAAAGTGGGCTCGTGCCCATTTGTTTAGCCTTGCTACTATGTGTAGAATCATAAATATAAACAGTAGTCTTAAACGGCTTTGGCGTGGGTATAGGTGCGCCTACCATGGGCATCTGATTACCTGTAATTTCAGACACCTCACCCACAATTCCCTGAGTGATTGTAGTAGCTTGGATTGTTCCTACTTCTGGGTTGCCCACCACTTTTTGGGTCTTGCAAGCAACCCCCAAAAAAATTAGGATAAATACATAAAAAAGAACTCGTTTCATATCGTAAAGTTAAAAGGTAATTGAGTATTTTTAGTTCAGTATAAAAGCCCCCTGTGGCATTAATGTGAAGATATATGAAAACACTTAAGTTGAATAGAACCACTCGTTTTTTTGGATCATTATTTTTCTGTGCATTTTATGCAACCATAACTTTTGCGCAAACAATAACCGAGCCAGCTATACTGGAGCGAACTGCAAAAGGTTTACAAATTGCAGATAAAGAAAATTATATCAAAGCATTATCACTTGCCAAACAAAAAGGTTGGGCGTTAACTTTTACCGACAAAGAGGGAAATGTAGGAAAGCTAGTGGGGGTAGACGCCTTTAATTTACCAAAGTATTTTATCGCACACAATAATGCCATTGCTGCGAATACAACAAGGGCCAATCAATTATGGCCAGGCGGGTCTTCGGGACTTAATTTATCAGGATCTTCCAATGCAGTAAAAAATAAATTAGGCGTTTGGGATGGTGGCAAAATTTTGAATACCCACGTAGAACTTGTTAATAGAGTTACGCAAAAAGACAATTCTGCTGTTCTTTCTGATCATGGAACGCACGTAACAGGTACCATGATTGCGAGTGGCGTAAACCCAAGTGCAAAAGGGATGGCCTATGGTATACAAGGTATTATTGCGTATGATTTCAGTGGCGATAAGCCTGAAATTGCCACAGAAGCACCGAACCTCCTAATCTCCAATCACTCGTACGGAATTGTTTCTGGATGGAATTATAACTCCGCTCAAAGTAGATGGGAATTTCATGGCAGATCTACAGACAATGAAGATTATAAATTTGGATATTACAGCAACGATGCACAGCTCATAGATTCAATTGCTTACAATGCACCTTATTACCTTTATGTGAAATCGGCGGGCAATAGTAGAAATCAAAATGGTCCAGCTGTTGGTCAACCATTTTTCAGATACAATGCAAGTAACGCTATGGCTACTGCTGGCAATAGGCCCGATGGTATCAGTAGTAATGATGGTTATGGAATTGTTTCTTGGGAAGGTAATGCAAAAAATATTTTAACGGTGGGTGCCGTTAACGGTATTTCATCTAATTATGGCCGCCCCGAAGATGTGGTGATGAGTAATTTTAGTGCTTGGGGTCCTACCGACGACGGACGCATTAAACCAGACGTAGTTGCGCATGGTGTAGGCCTTTTATCAAGTGTTTCTTCTTCCAATACAAGTTATTCGAGTTTAAGTGGCACATCCATGTCGTCACCAAATGCATCAGGCTCACTATTATTATTACAAGAATTATATGCACGTTTAAAAAGTGGTGAATTTCTAAGAGCTGCAACAATAAAAGGACTCGCTATCCATACGGCTAGTGAAGCAGGTAGCGCTCCAGGTCCCGATTACAAATTTGGTTTTGGACTTTTAAACGTAGAAAAAGCAGCCTCTGTCATTTCAGCATCCGTTGCAAATAACAATAATGTAAGAAGTGAGCATTTGATGTTTGAAAATGTTTTTAATGCTACAACTACTAGTTTTTCAACAAATGTTATTGCTTCTGGTAAAGGCCAATTAAGGGCTACTATTTCTTGGACAGATCCAAGAGGAAATGTAGAAACCGTAAACGTATTAAATGATATAACACCAAAACTTGTAAATGACCTAGATGTTAGAGTTACAACTAATGCTGGTGCAAAAGTATTTAGACCATGGGTGATGATTCCATCAAGCCCTAGTAGCGATCCTTCCCCTGGAGATAACATACTTGACAATGTAGAAGTAGTTGATGTAGATAGCACCATTCCTGGACAATCTTATACAGTAACTGTTAGCTATAAAAATACATTACAAAGAGGTACACAAGCATACTCTTTGCTAGTTAGTGGCGTAGGCGGTACGGCATACTGCGCATCAGAAGCATCATCTAATACAGGTGGCAAAATTGATAGCGTAAGTTTTAGAACCATTCGTTATTCAAATCCATCGGGCGGCACAACTTACACAGACAACACCAAAATTGTAGCGCAAGTAGAACCTTTACAAAGCGTTCCATTTTATATCCGTGCAAGTAGTTCAGATGCAAGCAACAATAATAAAATTGCAAAAATATTTATCGACTACAACAACAATGGAAGTTTTACAGATAACAATGAACTAGTAGCAACAAGTGGAAACCTTGCAAATGCAGCTGCATTTACAGGTAATATAGCAGTTCCTAATACGGTAAGTATTGGTCATATTTTAAGAATGCGAATTGTACTTCAAGAAACATCCAATGCTTCGGATGTTAGTGCTTGTGGTAGTTATGCAAAAGGTGAAACACAAGATTACCGTTTATTAGTGATCAATCCATCTAACGATGTATCTGTTAACAGTATTACGAGTCCAGGAACTTTGGAGTGCGCAGATAGTACACAATATTTAACGGTACAACTCCGCAACAACGGTTCATTACCTGCCGATAATGTAAGTGTAACTGCAGTTGTCAAAGAAGGCAATACGGTGGTAGCTACAATTAATGCCCCTTATCCAGGAACCATTCCGGGTCAAACCAATGTGGGTCTAACCCTTCAAAAACCATTTTTAACAAAACCTAATACTACCTATAATGTTGCGGTGTCGGTTAATTTTGCTGCCGATCAAAATCCTACCAACAACTCCATAGTTAATGATGTATCCATTAGTAGTAAATCCGGAACGCCTGATGCTGTAGGTACGATTTGTGGTACGAACGCCATATTTAAAGTGAATAATCCAGAAGCCAACGCAAACTACTATTGGTATAGTAGCGAAACAAGTAATACACCCATTGCCGCTGGTCCAACTTTTAATACAAACACCATTCCTGCCAATAAATCATATTATGTAGGAAGAGAAATTAAAACCACGGTTGGCCTTCCTAATAAACTCGTACATCCAGATGGTGGTTATAATAGTTTTAGCGGAAACTTTGTACGCATCAATAACTCAGTGCCAGTAGTCATTGAAAGTGCTAGACTCTATATTGGCAATCCAGGAACAGTGCAAGTGATGCTCGCTGATTTAGGAACTTTAAATGCAAATGGCAGCTACACCTACTTCCCATTAAGCAGCGTTACATTTAATGTGACGGCCACGCACCCTACACCAACAGGAGGTGCTGTAACAGGAAACCCAGTAGGTGATACCGGCGCCATTTACCAATTAAATTTACCAGTAAATACACCAGGAGATCACGTACTAATGGTAACATGCTCTAATGGTGCAACAATTTTTAGAAATAATAATATGGTAGGCGCTACCTATCCAATGGCCTTGCCAGGTGTATTTAGTATTACAGGAAATAGTGTTAACTGGGGATCTACAAACGACCCTAATCCTTTTTATTATTTCTTCTACAACATGAAAATTAGAACACAAGCTGGCTGTGTAAGTGATAAAGCTACCATTGTAGCCGCCAACGTTGTAGCACCAACCATTACCAAAGTTGCCGATTCACTAGCTAGTAGTGCAACATCTGGTAATCAGTGGTTTTTTAACGATGCCCCTATTGCTGGAGAAACAGGACAAAAAACCAAGTTAAGACAATCAGGTGCTTACAAGGTTGTGGTTACTGATGCAACAGGTTGTTCTCAAACATCCAATATCATCAACCACGTGGTAACTGCACTACCTCCAGAAGTAATAGCTAAAGAAATTAATTTAACGGTATCACCTAACCCTAACAATGGTAAGTTCCAACTACGTTTTGAAGTTAAAAATAGAGCGCCTTTAAACATTGATATATTAACGGCTAGTGGCCAAAAAGTATTTACCGAATCAACGCCTAATTTTAACGGCGTATATAGTAAAGAAATCAATATTGGAAAACCAAGCTCGGCGTATTACCTATTAAAAATTGAGCATAACAAAAAAACATACACCCAAAAAGTAATTATCATAGACTAGTTAGCTCGTCTAGCGTACCTTTATGGTATGAAAAAAATACAAATTATATTATTCATAGTAGCTGCCTGCTTAACAACAGGCAGCTTTTCTTTTGCTCAAAAAATGGAGAAAAGAACGGGCTTTTTAAAAGATAGCTCAACGCAAATGCCCATTGTGCTTGCGAGTGTTACCAATTTAACCACACGTGAAACGGTAATGACCAGTAGTGCTGGTAAATTTTCAATTGCAGTAAAGCCCAAAGAAATTTTATCCTTTGCAGCTGTTGGTTATTATTTTGACACACTAACTATTGCTTCAGAAAATAATACTGATGCGATTGCTGCATATTTAAAACCACTCGGCGCCTATTTAGGTAACGTAACGGTGAGTAGCAGAGGACTTAACAGGTATCAGTTGGATAGTATCGAACGACGCAAAGAATTTTTACAAGGTATTGCTAATTATATGATACCGGCGGTTGCAAAAGCCAATTCGGGAGCAGGGATAGCGCTTAATATTGACCGTTTTTCAAAAAATGAAAAAAAGAAAAGAAGGGCTTACTCTTTTTATGAGTCTAACGAAAATGAGGCCTATATCAATTACCGTTTTACACCAGAACTTGTAGCTTCTCTTACCGGATTTAAAGACGATGAGCTGCAAAGATTTATGCAAACCTACAGGCCTTCTACAGAATGGTTACGATCAAACCTAACCAGAGAAGATTTAGTATATTATATTAATGCGCAGTTAAAAAATTACAAACCTACTCGTAACGAAGTGCGTTAATTGGATTGAGTTTAGCGGCTTTCATAGCTGGATAAATACCAGCACCTAAACCCACGGCGGTACAAATTACAATACCCGTAATAACCCAGCCCCATGGAATAATAAATCCTGTATTTAAGTAGATTGCAAAAATATTTCCAACGCCAACGCCGAGTAAAATACCAAAAAAGGCGCCGAGCAAACTAATAATAACGCTCTCAAATAAAAACTGCTGACGCACATTTTTACTTTTTCCGCCAATGGCTTTAATTAAACCAACTTCTTTGGTTCTTTCGTTAACAGCCACCAGCATAATATTCATAAGTCCAATTGCAGCACCAATGAGTGTAATAAGCCCAATAGCGCCCGCAGAGCCCGTAATACTGCTTAAAAAGCCAATAAACAATTCGGCAAACTTGTCACTTTTTTCAATTACAAAATTATCTGTTTCGGTAGGCATTAGTTTACGGATAGATCTAAAATAAGCCGTAGCCTGACCAGCAGCAGGATCAATTTCTTTTACGTTAGCAACCATAACACCCATCAAATAAGAGTTACTGGCGTTACCATACTTTCTAATATTATTATACGATGTAATGATAACATCGTCTTGACGCATCATGGCACTAGAGCCCTTTGCTTTTAAAAGTCCTACCACACGGTATGGCGCACCACTAACACGCACAATTTTATCTAGGCATTTTTCTGGCTTATCACCAAATAAAGTAACTGCAACGGCATTACCTAAAATACAAATATTGCGACCACTTTGTATGTCCTGTTCATTTAAATTTCTTCCCTGAATTAATGTGTAACCACTCACCGCTAAATAATTTTCATCACCACCCATTAACACGATTTGCGGATTGGTTTTTTTCTCTTGGTAATGAATTTCTTGACCACCCGGCCCCCTTCTATAAATACTTACAAAAGCACCCGGAAAGCTGTAGGTTTTTTTAAAAAACTCAGCATCTTCTTTACGAATGGGCTTATCTAAATTTGATTTTTTTTCTTTTTGACCACGCACCGATTTTGCAACGGAGGAATTATTGCCTCCCATTCTTACACGCGAATTTTTGTACCTAATATTAAAGGCATTGGTACCCATCGACGAAAAGCTTTCTTTTAAACTCTGGTTCATGGCTTCAATAGCCGTAATAATACCAATTAGTGCCATGATACCAAATGCGATAATGGCAACAGTAATACTTGTACGTAATTTGTTGGCACGTACGGTACGCCAAGCAAGTGATAAAGAATCTAAAGAAGTCATTCCTGCCATAATAGTAGCATTGTAGCTGTAAAGATAGCACAGATTAAGCAGCCCCTAAACAGAGGGCCTCAAAAAAGTGAGGAGCGGTAAGCGGGCCCATAAGTATGGTAAAATACTAAAAGTAAAGCCAGCTTAAAAGCGCGGAAGGCCAGATACCCAGTATTACAATGAATGCAGCCACCCCAATCAAGGCCGCTTTAAAACCACCTGAAATAGGCAGTGTTTGCGGATCACCTTCTTTAAAATACATGGCCTGAATTACTCTAAAGTAATAGTACACGCTTACAGCTGCTAAAAGCACGGCTACAACAATAAGCCAAAGTGAGCCACCTGCTTGTAAGGCACCAGCTAAAACATAGTATTTAGCAAAAAAGCCAGCCGTTAAAGGAATACCTGATAATGATAAAAGTGAAACAGTTGCTGCAAAAGCAAGCACGGGTTCTTTTTTAGCAAGACCGTTAAATCCATCTAACGAATAATCCTGTAATTTAATGAGCACTGCAAAAATGCTAATGGTTGCTAAACTATAGGCAGCTGCATACAACAACATTCCTTCTTTTGCAATTTCTGTGTTATTCGCATAGAGTGCAAAGAGCATAAATCCAGCCTGTGCAATACTTGAATACGCGAGCATACGCTTAACACTCTGCTGAAACACAGCTGTAATATTTCCAATTAATAAAGTAGTAACAATAGCAAAGTCAACGATAATATGCCAAGTAGGGCCAAGCACTGTGAATAAATTTTCAAATACACGAATAAATGCAAGCATACCGGCAGCCTTTACAATGGTAGACATAAACGATGTAAACACACTAGGTGCACCGTCATAAACATCGGGCGTCCAAAAATGAAAAGGAGCAGCCGATACTTTAAAAGACATAGAAGCAAAAAGTAGTATAACACCGGCTACTAGCAGATATGGAGGTTGTTGAGAAGCCATAATGGCGCCTCTTATGCCTGCATTATGCACCATACCAAAATTACCAGTTGCACCATACATAAGTGCAATACCCATAAGCATCACACCGGTAGAAAATGAACCCATTAAAAAATACTTGAGCGACGCTTCGTTACTTTTTAAATTTCTTTTATCGGAACCTGTTAAAATATAAAGTGGGATTGATAAGATTTCTACGCCAATAAATAACATGAGTAGCCCATTAAATGAACTTAAAATAGCAACCCCACAAAGCACAAAAAAGATGAGTGCAAAATACTCTGCCACATTAACGCCCACTTCTGCTATATCACTTGCACTCAACACTAAATAAATAAATGTTGCACCATATGCAATACAGTTAAAAAACAAACCATAACGCTGGGTTACAATCAAGTCATGTGTATTGATATCAAATGAAAACAGATTGTTCATTTCCATTAAATTGGCAGCCAGTAATACAAGCACGCCCACTGTTGCAATGTTTTTTATGATTGTTTTGTTGGTGGTAAAAATGCCACTAAACATCATCACAACTCCCAGTAAAGCCGATACAATAATTGCGTTCATAAGAAATTATTTTATAACGAGTAAAGCGTTAACAGAATCTTTGGTTAAATCAATGAGTGGTTGCGGGTATACACCAAGCGCCAAAACCGCAATAACAATTACAATAAGTGCCCACTTGCTGTAACTATTTATTTCGGTTGCATTTGCTGTAGCAGCAGATACTTCTCCAAATAATACTTTTTGCACCATTTGAAGTGTGTAAATAGCACCTAAAATAATACTCACACCAGCAGCTGCAGCAATCCAAATATTATATTGGAATAAACCATTAAATAATAAGAATTCACCAATAAAAGCATTGGTAAGTGGTAAAGCAATATTTGCAAAAGCTAGTACCACAAATAATATTGCCATAGTTGGCGCTTTGGTAGCAAGGCCCCCTAGTTCCGATAATTTACGCGTACCCAGTGCAGACTCAATTGCATTTGCAAGTATCCAAAGTCCAATCACATTGATACCGTGGTTAAACATTTGTACTTGTACACCTTGTAATCCTAGTGTGCCGCCAGCAAAAATAGCAGCAGCCATCAGCCCAATATGTGCAATAGATGAATAGGCAATTAAACGCTTAATATCATCCTGCTTTATGGCAATTAAAGAAGCGTAAATCATACCCACAACAGATAATAAAATTATAGGCATAGCAAATGCCTTCGAAGCAACCGGAAATAAAGGCAACACCCAACGTATCGCTGCAAATAAACCCATTTTAACCATCACGCCACTAAGCACCATGGTAGTTGCAGTTGGCGCCTGCTCATAAGCATCAGGCTGCCAGGTATGTAAGGGGAATATTGGCATTTTGATAGCGAATGCAATAAAAAATAAAAAGAAAGGCAAGGTTTCTTGACCACTTAATAAATCGGTGTTGGTAAATGAAGACCAAGCAAAACTATGATCCTTGGTATGCATGTAAACAAATAAAATACCTACTAGCATTAATAAAGAACCAACAAACGTATAAATGAAAAATTTAAAGGTAACTGCAATTCTTTTTTCGCCACCCCAAATAGAAGACAAAAAGTAAACAGGAATTAATGCAAGCTCCCAGAAGAAATAAAATAAAAGCGCGTCCATCGAAATAAACACACCCATTAAACCTGATTGCGCCAGTAACATTAATGCATAAAAAACACCCGGATTACTATAATTATTATTACGCGTAGCAATAAAAATAAGCGGCATACTAATAGCGGTTAACAAAACCAACATTTTAGACATACCATCTAAAGCAACACTAAAGCTTGCACCAATACTAGGCAACCAGGACGCTTCAAACTGATGCATAGAAGCTGGCATGGCATAAATACCAATAACGGCTGTCAATAAAGTAACCACCGATGCTATTATAGCCCAGTTGCTTGCTGCTTTTTGTTCTTTAATAAAGAACCCTAAAATACCTGCAACCAGCGGAATAAAAAGTAATAAAACAGGAATCATATCTTTTATTTAACGTTAATAGAACGGTTAAAGGATCTACTAAAATATTTTACGAATAAAATGCATAATGGTATTGTCATTAAACCAAATGATAATAAAGAGCACAAGTGCCATTACCATCATTAAAATATAACTGCCCACTTGCCCACTTTGCAAAAGTCTAAATTGACGACTACCGTAGCCCACTAATTTACCTACCCCATTAACAGCGCCATCAATTACATATTTCTCAATCGTATTTTTCAAAAATCCTGCAAACCAGTGTAGCGGATTTACAATCACGGTATCATACAACTCATCGATATACCATTTGTTTTCTAATATTGTAGCAATGCCGGTATTAGGTTCAGTAGTCGTATATTTTTTAAACTTGGTAACTGCATATACAATCACAATTAAAATAAGTACCGTTGCCGTACCCATTAAAATCCATTCGGTAGAATGCTCAATATGATGTGCGTGAACAAGTGCTGTAGAACCTGCAAACACCGGTGCTAAAAAATGCTCAAGCGCATGCGCGTTAGGTGCAAAAAGTGCAGGAATACCAACAAAACCAGCAACCACTGCAAAAAACGCCAACACCATTAGTGGAACTGTCATCGCAATTGGGCTTTCGTGTAAGTGTTCCTGTTGGTGCGCAGTTCCTCTAAAGTTTCCTAAGAAGGTAATGCTATAGAGTCTGAACATATAAAATGCAGTGAGTAATGCACCACCGATTCCTACATAATAGAAAATAGGATTGGTTGCATAAGCTGCCATTAAAATTTCATCCTTAGAAAAGAAACCAGAAAACGGAGGTACACCCGCAATGGCAATACATCCTAGTAAAAAAGTAAGATGCGTAATAGGTAATTTACTTTTTAGTCCACCCATTTTAGTAATGTCTTGCTCATGATGCATGGCATGAATTACAGAACCTGCGCCTAAAAATAAAAGGGCTTTAAAAAATGCGTGCGTCATTACGTGAAACACCGCACCAGTATAAGCGCCAACGCCTAAACCTAAAAACATATACCCTAACTGACTTACAGTAGAGTAAGCGAGTACTTTTTTAATATCGTTTTGCTTGAGTGCAATAGTAGCCGCAAAAATGGCTGTAGATAAACCAATAACCGCAACAAGTGTTTGTGTTGCTGGCGCCATGGTATATAAAATGTTACTTCTAGCAATCATATAAATACCAGCGGTAACCATGGTAGCCGCGTGGATAAGCGCAGACACTGGTGTAGGACCGGCCATTGCATCCGGAAGCCAGGTGTACAAAGGAATTTGAGCACTCTTTCCCATTGCACCTACAAATAATAAAGTAGTGATAATAGTGATATCAGTAGCAGATAACTGTGATACGGCTGCAAAAACAGAAGCGTAAGAAACAGTACCTAATTTAACAATCAACCAAAAAACTGCGAGTAGGAATCCAAGATCACCAATACGGTTCATGATAAATGCCTTTTTAGCAGCGGCATTGTAATTGTTGTTTTTGAACCAAAACCCAATCAGTAAATAAGAACACAATCCTACGCCTTCCCAACCAATAAACATTACAACGTAGTTGCCACCTAATACCAGTAGTAGCATTGAAAACACAAACAAATTTAAATAGGCAAAATACCTACCAAAATGCATGGGCTCTTCTTCGTGCATATATGCAGTCGAGTACAAATGAATTAAAAATCCAATACCCGTAATAATAAGTAAGAATAAAGAAGACAATGGATCCACTAAAAATTCGAAAGGAATAATTAAAGATCCAACATGGATAAAATTAAAAAGTTGCACGGTTGCGCCGCCACCATTTTTAACATCAAAGAAAATTAATAAGCTCACCACAAAAGAGGCCAGCATAGCACCAGAGCCAATGATACCAATCAGTTGCTTTGATAATGATTTTCTAAAAAGTCCGTTAACCAGAAAGCCGAGTAACGGAAAAAGGGGCACTAAATAAACAAGCTTACTCATATCCTAGTTAGTTTTTTAATCTATTCAAGAAGTTAATATCTACACTATGTACATTTCTGTACATCATTACAATAATGGCTAGTCCTACACTTACCTCTGCAGCGGCAACCACCATAATAAAAAATACAAAGAGTTGCGCTTCAATACCAATCATAGAAGTTTTATCTCCAGCAAGTGCAGCGGTATTGTGCACCTTAGAGAATGCAACGAGTAATAAATTAACAGCGTTTAACATGAGCTCGATACACATGAAAACGATGATAGCATTTCTGCGCGTTAAAACCCCAACAATGCCAATACTAAATAAGGCAAGACAGAGGTAGATATAATATTGAATAGGCATATGCGAATACTTTAATGTTAATTATGCTTTTTTACCAATAACAACAGCACCAACCATGGCACTTAAAAAGAGTACACTACTAATTTCAAAAGGCACTACAAAATCATTAAAAAGCGCCTTTCCTAAATTTTTAATCAGTCCAATTTCACCAGTACCCATGGTTACTGCGATATTGTTTAATTCGTTGGCTTGCTTTACCAGTGATACCAACACCATTAAAAAACAACCGCCCGCAATTACACCAGCGAGTTTCAACCAGTTGTTTTTTTGCGGCTCGGTAGATGCATTGAGGTTCATAAGCATGATCACAAATAAAAACAATACCATGATCGCACCTGCATAAACGATAAGGTTTACGATAGCCAAAAACTGTGCATTTAATAAAATGTAATGCCCAGAGATGGCAAAAAATACAGCAATCAACCAAAGCACACTATGCACTGGGTTTTTACTAACCACTACCATCACGGCACTAAAAAGCGCAAGCACCGTTAAAAAGTAAAATAAGAATTGTGTAATACTCATGCGTTCGTTATTAATTTCTTTGACCCTTTGCTGCAGCGTATGCTTCAGGTTCCGTTACCGGATTTGGGATTAATAAATGATCTTTTCCATAAATAAAACCAGTGCGCGTAAAATTAGCTGGCGCAAAAGTTTCACTTAAATAAATGGCGTCTTTAGGACAAGCTTCTTCACAAAGGCCACAAAAAATACAGCGCAGCATATTAATTTCATACTTGGCTGCATATTTTTCTTCGCGGTATAAATTTTCTTGACCCACTTCACGCTCTGCAGCTTCCATGGTAATGGCTTCGGCAGGACAAGCCACTGCACAAAGGCCACAAGCCGTACAACGCTCTCTACCCTCTTCGTCTCTGTTTAAAACATGAAGCCCTCTAAACACTGGACTAAACTCACGTTTTTGCTCCGGATAACGGATGGTAGGTTGCTTTTTAAAAATGTGACTAAATGTAATAGCCATTCCTTTTAAAATACCAGGAATGTATAAGCGCTCCATAAATGTCATGGGCTTCCTTGATACTTCCTGTGCTCTATTGGTTAACGCCTGCATAGCTAATTGAATTAATATTTTAAACGCCTGCTTTTAATAAAATAAGTGCACCGGTAACAAGCATGTTAAATAGTGCAAGTGGAATCATTGTTTTCCAACCCAAGTTCATGAGTTGATCATATCTAAAACGTGGAACGGTCCAACGAATCCACATAAATACAAAAATGAAAATAGCAATTTTGATAAGTAGCGCTGCTACACCAATAACCGCTGCGATGTTTGGAGCCAGTGTGCTTTCGTCTAAGAAAGGAACATCAAAACCACCAAAATATAAAGAAGCCATTACCGCACTACTCATAATCATATTGATGTATTCCGAAAATAAGTAGAAACCAAGTTTCATAGAAGAATACTCCTGGTGGTAACCAAAGTTTAATTCGTTTTCTGCTTCTGGTAAATCAAAAGGTGTTCTGTTACACTCTGCTAAAGCACAAACAAAAAAGATAATAAAACCAAGTGGTTGGTAAACTATATTCCAGTAACTACCAGCGGCCATTTGACCATCTACAATTGTTTTTAAACTAAGTGATCCTGAAAGCATTAATACCGCAATAAGCGATAAACCCATCGCTAGTTCATAACTAATGGCTTGAGACGCACCACGCAGTGCTGCCATTAATGAAAACTTATTGTTAGACGCCCAACCACCAATCATCATACCGTACACACCCATACTCACCACACCAAAAATGTATAAGATACCAATATTGATATCTGCAATTTGTAAATCTATTTTACGATCAAAGATTTCGATATGACTACTCCAAGGAATTACAGAGCATGTCATAAGTGCTGCTGTCATGGCAAGTCCTGGACCTAATACAAACAATGCTTTATTAGAACTAGTAGGAATAATTTCTTCCTTCATGATGAGTTTTAATCCATCGGCAAACGGTTGCAGTAGCCCAAAAGGTCCGGCCCTGTTAGGTCCTGGACGGTCTTGTAAAACAGCGGCCACTTTGCGTTCTGCAAAAGTGGTATATAAGGCAATACCAAGGCTTGCAAAAACAATGATTGCAATGAGTACTAATTTTTCGATGATTAAAAGCCAATCTACAGCAAGTAATGTCATGTCTTAATCTAATTTATAAAGATGAATCTTTGTTTACTTCACTCACACTATGAATATCCATTAATAAATGTGGCGCGCGTCCAGCATTTACGGCAGCAAAAGTTTCGGTAGGCTTGTGCATTCCTACAGAACCTTGGTAATGACCCTGTGCAATAACAGAATGTCTGTCAATTTCACGTGGACCTTCAATAACCCAGTCTGAAGTATTTTTAGTTTCAAAACGGCAAGTATTACAAATCCAATCTTCCACTTCACCCCATTTATCTTTACGCGCTGTTACACGATACACTTCATCACCTCTATTCCAAAGCGTTACTTTACCAGAACAAGTAGGACAATCGCGGTGCGCATCCATTGGTTTTAAAAACCAAACACGATTTTTAAAGCGGAATGTTTTATCTGTTAATGCACCTACTGGACAAACGTCAATAACGTTACCAATAAATTCATTGTCTAAACTTTTTTCAATAAAGGTTGCAATTTGTGCGTGGTCACCTCTATCAAGTACACCATGTGAACGCTCTTTAGAAAGTTGATCAGCGGTATACACACAACGGTAACATAAAATACAACGCGTCATATGTAATTGTATGTATGGACCTAAATCATGCTTTTTAAATATACGACGCTCAAATTCGTAACGGGTACCTTCTTTACCATGATCGTAACTTAAATCTTGTAAATGACACTCACCGGCCTGATCACAAATAGGACAATCAAGTGGGTGATTGAGTAATAAAAACTCAACAACGCCTGCGCGCGCGTCTACTACTTTTTCACTGGTAATATTTTTTACTTCCATACCATCCATTACGGTGGTACGACAAGAAGCAATGAGCTTAGGCATTGGGCGAGGGTCTTTTTCAGATCCCTTGCTCACTTCTACTAAACAGGTACGACACTTACCACCACTACCCTCTAGCTTGCTGTAATAACACATAGCTGGTGGCGTAACATCGCCTCCAATTTGTCTGGCAGCATTTAAAATTGTAGTACCTGCTGGCACTTCAATAGTAATGTTGTCGATGGTTACTTTAAAAAGTTGTTGTTCGGACATACTTTAATTTATTAAGCGGTTACTGGCACATGAATAGGATCTGCATAATGCGCTAAACCATAATTTTTATCTTGTGCTTCAAGTGGATTATTTACATGCCACTCAAATTCATCTCTAAAATGTCTAATAGCAGCTGCTACTGGCCAAGCCGCAGCATCTCCCAATGGACAAATGGTATTACCTTCTATTTTTCTTTGAATATCCCAAAGCAGGTCAATGTCAGAAATCTTGCCTTTGCCATATTCAATATTGTGTAATATTTTTTCCATCCAACCCGTTCCCTCACGACATGGTGAACACTGTCCACAACTTTCGTGTCTGTAAAAACGTGCCAGCGATAAGGTGTTGCGCACGATACACTGGTCTTCATCGAGTACAATAAATCCACCAGAACCCATCATAGAACCAGATGCAAATCCACCATCACTTAAACTTTCGTAATTCATGTAACGTGTTTCGCCTTTAGCTGTTTTTAATAATAAGTTAGCTGGTAAAATAGGTACCGATGATCCACCCGGAATACATGCTTTTAATTTTTTACCATTTGCGATACCACCACAATACTCGTCAGAATAAATAAAATCTTCAACCGAAATGGTCATATCAATTTCATACACACCTGGCTTATTGATATTGCCACATGCAGAAATTAATTTAGTACCCGTAGATTTTCCAACACCAATTTTTGCATACTCCTCGCCTCCCATATTAATAATAGGAACAACTGAAGCAAGTGTTTCTACGTTGTTAACCATAGTAGGCCTTCTCCACACACCCTCAATAGCAGGGAATGGCGGCTTGATACGTGGATTTCCACGCTTACCCTCTAATGATTCGATAAGCGCCGTTTCTTCACCACAGATATATGCACCAGCACCACGATGCACGTGAATTTCACAATCAAAGCCAGTGCCTAAAATATTTTTTCCTAAAAAGCCATTTGCTTTGGCTTCGTTAATTGCATTTTCTAAAATATCAACAATCCATGCGTATTCACCACGGATATAGATATATGTATTATTGCTGTTAAGGGCAAAACTTGATACAATCAATCCTTCAATTAACAAATGCGGAATAAATTCCATGAGGTAGCGGTCTTTAAAAGTACCTGGCTCACTCTCATCGGCATTACAAACGAGGTGACGAGGAACCCCTTCCGGCTTCGCAATAAAACTCCACTTCATACCAGCCGGGAAACCCGCTCCACCTCTACCACGCAAGCCACTTTTTTTAACCTCTTCTGTAATACTGTCGGGGGTCATTTGCTTCAGCGCTTTTTCTACGCTTTGGTAACCACCTTCGCGTCTATACACGTCAAAACCTCTGATACCCTCAATATGTGCTTTTGCTAATAATAATTTTACACTCATATATTTCTAGTTGAGTACGCCTGCAGTTTTTCTGCATTCGTCAATGATAGCGTCTACTTTTTCTTTGGTTAAATGTTCGCGGTAATGTTTACCAAGTTGCATCATAGGTGCATAACCACAAGCACCTAAACACTCTACTGTTTTTA
>JBIISK010000036.1:0-23495 GCA_044341045.1 Sediminibacterium sp.
GCCATGTCTTCTTATTTATAAGGTTTTGCCTGAGGCCCAAATAGGCCAAAGGGGTTAAATGGGCTGCAAAGGTAAGAATTGTAGGCTAAAAACAGCTCTATTATTTGCCAAAAGCGGCAATATTGCTACTAAAGATCTTTACGGCGATGGCTAGCAAAATCACACCAAAAAACTTCCGAACGGCCAATAATCCGCCTTCTCCAAGGCCTCTTTGGATCCAATTCAGTGATTTTAACACGATAAACACGATAACGAGGTTTACCACAATACCCGATAAAATGTACACTTCTTCAAAATTTGCCTTGAGTGACATGATGGTGGTAAGGGTTCCGCTTCCGGCAATAATGGGGAAGGCAATAGGAACCATGGTGCTAGATTTGGCGTTTTTGTCGCCTTTAAAAATTTCGTGTCCAAGCACCATTTCGAGGCCTAGTAAAAAGATCACTACAGATCCACCCACGGCAAAAGACCGGATATCTAGGCCTAATACTTTCAAAAATGGTTTACCTACATATAAAAATGCAATCATGAGGGCTCCAGAAATAAGGGTAGCATTAATAGATTTAATGCCACCCATTTTTTCTTTTAAGGATATTAAAAGCGGGATAGATCCCACAACATCTATAACCGCAAATAGTGTAAATGTAACAGTGATGAGTTGGTCAAATTGAAAATTCATATTGGTAAGTATTGGTACCCTTCTTACAAATATAACCAATTATTTTACCAACTGAACACGGCTCCAACACTTGCATTAAACGGCATGGTTTTAAAGCCATAGACCTCGTAATATTTAGTGTTGGTGAAGTTTTGAATATCAGCGGTAAAGCGCCAATGTTTATTCAGTTGGTACCCCGTATTTGCGGCAAGTGTTACATAAGATTTCAAAAGTATGTCACGCACTGCATAGCCTCCTACATCATATCTTTTGCTCGCATACCTGCCCGTAATTTCGAGTCGCAGTTTTGTATTGACTTGCGCGCTGATGCCCATGTTTAATTGGTGTGCAGGCCTACGTAATAGATAATCGTATGTGATGGTGTCTTTGTTAGTGATTCTATTTTGTGTGGTTTCTTTTCCAGCTAAAAAAGTGTAGTTGGCAAAAGCAGAAATCTGATGGGTGATTGATTTTCTAATTTCAAATTCCAATCCGTTTACTGCTTGTTTTACATAATTAAAATACTGATAATTGATGTAGTTATAATCGATGCCATTAGCCGTTTGTCTGTTAAAATAAACAAGCCTGGTTTGAAGTGATTTGTTTTGATAACTAAAGCCTGCTTCGTAACTGGTTGCTTTTTCTGGATCAAGTTTATCGTTGATACTAATTTGGTATAATGATGGCGCTTTAAATCCGGTTGAAACACTTGCGAAAATTCTAGTATTTGCATTTACAGCAAATGACGGGTTAAGCGTAAATGTTTGATTGTTGCCATACACCGAATGTTTGTTGGCACGGCTACCTAATTCGAGCGTTAATTTTTTGTTTAGGCTTGTGTAGAGAAGTGAACCATAGATGGCAGATTGCTCGGCATATCTGGTAGGGTCGTTAAACTTATAAGGTCCCCAGCCGCTAACAGAAAGATAGTCTTGACTGTAGGAACCTTTTCTGTAATCGAGCCCTGCAAGGGCTGTTAGCCTGTCTGATAATTTTACACTGGTATATATTTCGGCGTAATCCGAAGCAGCCGCATAGTCGTTTTTTTCAAACCAAGTACTTGTTTTGTGCGCACTATCATTTAAAAAATGTCGGTCCAATGTATTGTGTTGGTAGGTTCCTGTGATTTGAAAATTCTTTTTCTTATACACAAATCCTGTGCCCAATAATAAGCTGCTATTTTCGATCGTAAAATCTCTATCATCTCTAAAAACGCCCGCATCAACACCAGCTTTATATTTGTTGTACATGCTAAAAGCCTTAACCGAAAAATGTTCGGTAGCTGCGTAGTTGATTTGGCCATGTATTGCGAGGCCTTTGTACAAATCGGCGTCAAAATTATTTTTTCCTGTGGTATCATTTGCTGCAGAAAATCCTTTTGAATTGGTATGCGCTAAACGTCCGGAGTAAGACCATTTATTTTTTTTGCCGGCTACTTGCAAGTTGTTTTTTTGCGTGTCAAAACTGCCCAAAATACTACTGGCATTGATTTGTAACGGCCTCGAAATATCTTTACTGGTGGTAATGATATTGATCACGCCTGCAATAGCGTCACTACCATACAGTGTTGATTGCGCACCTCTGCAAATTTCTATGCGCTCAATACTACTTGTTGCAAATAGGTTTAAGTCTAAATCGTTGTTGATAAATGAAGGATCGTTTACCGGAATGCCGTCGAGAAGTACCAGTGTTCTTCCACCAGAAGCGCCGCGTGTAAAAATGGTTTGTACACTGCCAGCATTATTGCTACTTCCATTTACGGTTACACCTACTTGTTCTTGTAGGAGGGTGGCTAAATTTTTGTTACCCATTTTTTCCAAATCGGATTTGGTAATTACGGTAACAACCTTGCCTGTGGTCGATTGTTTTTGAGCCATTTTATTGGCCGTCACCACAACTTCGTCGAGGGTGGTGGTGTCTTGTTGTGCGCTTACCATTTTCGCTGAAAATAGCAAGGTGAGGAGCATTAATTTTTTGCCCATTGTTTGTTTTTTTTAATTTGTACAATGAGCTTTCAAGAGTTAAAACGGTAGAAACATAAATTGCCGCTGATACAGCATTTACATTCCATGCTTTTCGCCCGAAAGCCGTGAATGATGGTTTGTTACTGGCAGGTCTTCTGGCTTACGCGCTTCCAACGGGCCTTCCCATTCAAAAATTGAACAGTGGCTAGTAGAGTTGGTTGCATGGTTGCGTTTACAGCTACGGGGATAGCGCAAGATTTACACTTGCTTCCCTTTTAATCTCGAAACATTCGAGAACCAATTACAAAACAAAAGTAGGTATTCTGATTTTATATCTTGATGAAGTAACCTGTTTAGTTTTGCACCAAGCGTTGAAAACTTCCTGAAAGTTTACTACATTTAAGCCCACACTGTATGATATGCAATCGAAACAAAAATTAAATTTATTTAGCTTCACCATGATTGTGGTTGGGCTTGTAATTGGGATGGGGATTTTTAGGACAGCAGCCACTAGCGCTAAAGATGCTATTGAACCCTCTGTTTATTTTAGTGCTTGGATTGTGGGGGGCCTAGTTGCCATGTGTGGTGCGCTCACGTATGCAGAAATTGGAAGTAGATATCCTGTTACGGGTGGATATTATAAAGTGTTTTCTTATGCGTATCATCCAAGTATTGCCTTTGCGATTAATTGTATTATATTAATAAGTAACGCTGCAAGTTTAAGCGGTGTTGCACTTATTGGTAGTGGCTATATCGCTAAATTATTTCCGGGACATAGTTGGTCTGATATTGACAAAGCACTCTTAAGTGTAGTCGCTATTTTAATTTTTTATTTTATCAATTTACGCGGGTTAAAAATGAGTGCACGGGCGCAAAACGTACTCATGCTTATAAAAATCACCATGATACTGGTTATTATAGCAGCTTTGTTTTTTCCGCATGAAACCCTTTTGCACGCTGCGTCTGCGCCGGCCCAAGCCGCTAGCAATATGAGTTGGATTCAAAGTTTTGGCATCAGTTTGATTGCGGTTTCATTTACCTATGGCGGCTATCAACAAACTATTAATTTTGGTAATGAAGTAGAGAAGCCATCTCAAACCATACCCAAAGGAATTTTTATTGGTATCACCATTATTATTGCACTTTATTTACTTGCCAATTTTAGTTACTACATGATTATTGGTTTTGACAACATGAAAGGTGAACGTGAAATTGCATACGCACTCATTCAACAAACTTTTGGTGATCAGGCAGCAAATATTTTTTCTTTCTTTTTATTTTTTGGCGTACTCGCTTATGTGAATGCCTTACTAATGAGTAACCCAAGGGTGATGTATGCCATGAGTGCCGAAGGAACACTCCCCGCTGTTTTTTCTAAACAAGATAAAAAAACGGATGTACTCGTTTTTTCCTTAACCATTTTTGCAGCGGTATGTATTGTGATTTTGTTTTTTGCGCAAACCTTCGAAAAGATTTTAAACTTCACCATCTTTTTAGATTGCTTTGGTATGGTCGCTTCAAGTGCTGCTATTTTTAAGCTCCGCAGTAAAACAAAGCACCTCGATGGCACGGGCATTTTTAAAATGAAATTATTCCCACTCATACCCCTATTTTTTATTGCCAATTACCTCTTTGTCGGGGTAAGTATTGCCATGCAAACCCCAGAAACAGCAGGAGTGGGTGTTGCCGTGCTGGCCGCATTTATGGTACTCTATTTTGCCACTTCTAGGTACCGAAAAGCCCTTCATACCCCATAAATAGCCAAAATACCGCCTTTCTTTCCGTCTGTCTAAATTTTAGGACAAAGGCCATGGAATGCACTATTTTTGCTCTTCTATGAAATCATTATTTACCCTCCTTGCTGCCCTTGTCGTATTCCAGGCGCAGTCTCAAACCGAAAAGTGGGATCTCAAACGTTGTGTAGAATATGCGACCAGTCATAACATTTCTGTTAAACAAGCTGATATTCAGGCACGAATTGCAGCGGTTCAAACCAAGCTGTCTAAATTAGCATTATATCCTTCCGTTTCAGGTAATTCTGGAATGGGGGTGCGTTTTGGTAGATCTATTGACCCTACCACTAACGCCTTCGCTACTACACAGTTTTTATTCCAAAATATAGGTTTGTCTGGGGGTATGCAACTATATAATTATGGTAGTCTTAAAAACAGTGTAACTGTTGCAGATTTAAACGCTAAAGCAGCCCTTGCCGATGTTGATAGAATTGCTAACGATATCTCTTTAAACGTGGCTAATTTTTATTTAAATGTATTAGCATCTTCAGAGCAAGTAAAAATCACACAAGTGCAAATTGCCCAAACATTAACGCAATTAGAAATCACTAAAAAAAGAGTGGATGCTGGTGCATTACCAGAATTAAATTTGGCTGAAATACAAGTGCAGCTTGCTTCTGACAGTAGTAACTATATTGCTGCTTATACGGGTTATGAGCAAAATATTTTAAATTTACAAGGACTATTAAATTTAGATCCAGCTGTACCATTTGAAGTGGCTACTCCAAATATCAGTAACATTCCTATTCCAAGTTTTGCTGAATTACAACCAGCGGTGGTGTATGAAATGGCGCTTGGTACACAACCTTTACAAAAAGCAAATGCTATTCGTTTAGAAGCCGCTAAAAAATCAGTATTAGTAGCTAAAGCGCAACAATACCCAGTCTTAACTGTGGGGGGCAATTTGGCATCCAATTTTTCTAATTCATTTAGACGAACAACGGGTGCTAGCTTTTTAGGATATGGAACACCGGTACCCGGGTTTGATCCAAAAGTATCTATTGGAGGCCAAGATTATTTTGTTCAAAGCCCCATGTATAAACTCAATCAAACCAACCGAAATATTAGTGAAATATGGGATGGTTGGGCTAAACAACTGAGCAATAACTTTGGTCAGAACATTGGATTTAACTTGTCTGTACCCATTTTTAATGGCGGGCAGGCCAAAGGGGCTTACCAACGCGCCAACCTCAATGTAAAATCTGCGGAGTTGCAAAAAGAACAAGCGGATATTACTTTAAAGCAAAATATTTATACGGCGTTTAACAATGCCACGGCTGCTTTGCAAAGATTAAATGCAAGTACTAAAGCTGTTGAAACATCTCAAAAAGCTTATGACTTTGCTTCAAAAAGATATGAAGTTGGGCTTTTAAGTTCACTTGATTTAATTACCAATCAAAATAATTTGTTGCGTGCTAAAGTGCAACAATTAAGTAATCAATATGATTATATATTTAAGATGAAAGTGCTCGAATTCTACAAAGGACAAGGCATTACACTTTAATATAGAATCATTACATTTTTAAAAAGTTTGAAATAAAAAATCATGAATAAAAAATTACTTTGGACGATCGTTTCACTTGTTGTTGTAGTTGTTTTGTTTGTAACACTTAAAAAGACAGGCGTTATTGGAAAAGAAGATGGACTTACCGTTTCTGCAGAAAAAGCTGATATGCGTACCATCATTGAAACAGTGAATGCGAGTGGTAAAGTATATCCAGAAATTGAAGTAAAAGTAAGTCCGGATATCAGTGGAGAAATTGTTGAGTTAAATGTAAACGAAGGCGATAGTGTAACCAAAGGCCAAGTTTTAGCCCGTATTTATGCCGACATTTATTCTACACAGCGTGATCAAGTTGCTGCCGGTGTAAACCAGGCTAAGGCGCAGCTCGCTAATTCATCTGCAAGCATTGGTGGACTCAAGGCAACACTTGATAATGCAAAGCAGGTGTATGATCGCCAACTTAAGTTATACAACGACAAAGTAACTTCTCGTCAAGAATTTGAACAAGCGCAACAAGCTTTAAGATCTGCAGAAGCAAATTATAATGGCGCCAAAGAAGGACTTAAAGGAACGCAAGCCGCAATCAGTGGGGCAGAGGCACAATTAGCGCGCGCCAATAAAGA
Source organism: Sediminibacterium sp. (assembly GCA_044341045.1). GTDB lineage: Bacteria > Bacteroidota > Bacteroidia > Chitinophagales > Chitinophagaceae > Sediminibacterium. Next base: position 6,543 of record JBIISK010000036.1, read on the forward strand.
TTTATCTAGAACAACACTAGTAGCGCCCATGAATGGTATTATTAGTTTACTCGCTGTTAAAAAAGGCGAACGTGTAGTGGGTACGGCGCAAATGGCAGGTACCGAAATGATGCGTGTTGCAGATATGCGTAGCATCGAAATTAGAGTAGACGTTGGAGAAAATGATATCCCTAAAGTAAAAATTGGCGATACTGCTGTAGTAGAAGTAGACGCTTATACCAATAGAAAGTTTAAAGGACTTGTATATAAAATTGCAAATCCAATTACTGCTGCTTCTGCTGCTGGTGGAAGTTCTGAAGTAACCAATTATAAAGTGCATATCCGTTTATTAGCAAGCAGCTATCAAGATTTGTTGGTGGCCGGTAATAGTTTTCCTTTTAGACCAGGTATGAGTGCGAGTGCAGACATCCAAACTAAAACCAAGGTAAATGTTTTATCTATTCCTCTAAATGCAGTAACTACAAGAGATAAATCAGAAGCCAAAGCAGGCGCAAGTAGTGGTAAAGAAGTTAAAAAAGAAGATGCTGCTCCTGCTACAGATAAAAAATCTTTGGAAACAGATGATACCGAAGAAGTTGTTTTTGTTCTACAAAAAGACAACCGTGTTAAAAAAGTAAAAGTAAAAACGGATATTCAAGACCTTAATTACATCGAAATTATAGATGGCATTAAAGCAGGTGATCAGGTAATTACAGGCCCATATAATACGGTTAGCAAGCTAATTAAAGATAGTAGCCTTGTAAAAGTAGTAAGCAAGGATAAACTCTTTGAAGACAAGAAAAAAGACTAAGATTTTCAATAAAAAATCCTTTCGTATGTTTGTGATTGATCAACAATCAAACTAGATATGCGTTTTGGAATTATCGGAAGTGGAAGTTGGGCTACAGCCCTTGCTAAAATCTTAACGGATAATGGCAATGCTATTCACTGGTGGGTAAGAAATGCTGACACCATACAGTATATTCAAAAACGCAAACACAATCCACATTATTTAAGCGCTGCTTATTTTAATCAGGCACAACTTCACTTAACGGATAACGTACAGGAGCTCGTGGCTGCAGTAGATGTTATTGTTGTGGCTGTTCCATCTGCATATGTGGCTTCAATTTTTGAAGGTATTGATGCTAGCTTACTAGAAGGTAAAAAAATTGTATCTGCTGTAAAAGGTATTTTGCCGGATCAAAATGTATTACTCAATCAGCATCTACAAAATGCATTTAATTTTCCACTCGAACATTATTTTACTTTACTCGGTCCTTGTCACGCAGAAGAAGTGGCCGCCGAAAAACTTTCCTATTTAACTTTTTCTGGAACCTCTGCAGAAGGGGCGCAGGAGATTGCTTCACATTTTAATTGCGATTATATAAATACGGTTGTCAATACCGATATCTATGGTTCACAATTTGCTTCTGTATTAAAAAATATATACGCATTAGGCGCTGGTATTGCACATGGACTAGAATACGGAGATAATTTTTTAAGCGTTTACATTGCAAATTGCGCCAATGAAATGGCAAATTTTTTACAAAAATGTGATCACTGTGAAGGAGCAAATTTAGTGACGTCGCCCCCCAATTATAACGCTTCTGTGTATTTAGGCGATCTACTCGTTACTTGCTATTCTTTATATTCTAGAAACAGAACATTTGGCAACATGATTGGTAAAGGTTATTCTGTTAAAGTGGCTCAACTTGAATTGAATATGGTAGCCGAGGGGTACAATGCGAGTAAATGTATTTTTGAAATCAATCAGGCATACGGCGCAGAAATGCCTATTGCCACTGCAATCTATCAAATTTTGTGGAAGCATGTGCACGCAGCAAATGGCTTTGCAGAGATTGAGAAAATTCTATGCTAATCATACAGCTATATTTCAAAAAAATCTGCGGCAATTCCATCTAAAAAAAACTTTCCTTGCGGCGTCGCTTTCAAAGTATTTTCCTGCTCAACTAATTGCCCTTTTTCAATAAAATTTATAGCAATATTTTTGGTTCTTGCAAGCGCTGTATCACCAAAATTTTCAACCACATAATCGTACGAACATCCTTCAATGGTTCTAAGCGATGTCATGATATATTCATTGTATTGTGTTGATATTGATAAAGTTTCTGACTCAAAGGGCACCATGCCTTTTTCGATGCTCCTTATGTAAAGTGCATTATTGGCAATATTCCACTGACGCATTTTGCCAGTAAATGAATGTGCAGATGGCCCAATACCTAAATATTTTTTTTGTTGCCAATAGCTCGTGTTGTGCTTACTTCTATAGCCTGGCATTGCAAAGTTTGATAACTCGTATTGTTCATAGCCAGCCTCTTTTGTGTGCTTTGTTAGTAGGTCAAAATGTCCAGCTTGTTTTGCTGTATCAATATCTTCTTTTTCACCTTTTACAATGAGTGCACTTAAGGGTGTTTTGGGTTCTACCGTTAATGCATAACATGATAAATGTTGCACTTCTAACGCTACTGCTTTATCAATGTTTTGTATCCAGTTTTCATCTGAAAGTGTAGGTATGCCATAAATAAGATCTATTGAAATATTGTTTATCCCAACTTCTTTGGCAAGTTTAATGGCCTGAATAGCAGCTTTAGATCTATGTGCTCGGTTCATCCAAACAAGGTCTTCGTCCACAAAGGATTGCACACCGATGCTTAGCCTATTGATGCCCATCGATTTAAAGGCCAACAGTTTTTCTAGTGTAATATCATCGGGATTTGCTTCGAGTGTAATTTCAATATTTGGAGATAGGGCAAAGAACTGTTTAATGGTAGCAATTATTTGCTGGGTATATTGAGTGGTTAATAGTGAAGGTGTGCCACCACCAAAATAAATAGTGTCAATAATAAGGTTTGGTTCTTCAAAAAAACTTTGTTGTAATTCTACTTCTTTACAAATCGCTTTTACCATAGGGTCTAATAATTTGGTAGAGGCGCTAAAATGAAAATTGCAATAGTGGCAGGCCTGTTTGCAGAAAGGAATATGAATGTAAATGCCTGCCATGTAAATGTTTATCTTGCAAATCTACCAAATAGTTGCTACTATGCGGTTGTTGTTAGACCAAGCTCCTTATTTTTGTAGCCATGCAAGTCCGTTATTTGTTATTCATCATCGCTTTTTTGACTGCTTCTCTTTTGATGGGCACTCATCTAATGGCACAGCAAAGACCGGATACTACTATAATTGTCGACACTACTTCCAATATAGTTTCTTCAGATTCGGTTTATGCAGACAGTGTGAAGCGGGTATCTGATTCACTATTAGTGATTACCAATAAAAAGCCAGTTAAGGACACCACGTCATTTAAAAAGCTAATGACGCATCCTTACTTACCCATGCAAACGAAGCCTTCTTTTCGAATCAATGAACTACGTATAGCTCCTAATTTTGATGGGCGATTTTATTTGATTATTGGTATGCTATTTTATTTGGCCTTTATTAAAGTCACGTTTCCAAAGTACTTTTCTAATGTTTTTCAACTCATTTTTCAAAGCCCTGTTAGGCAAAAACAAACTAGAGAACAGCTGCAGCAAAATAATTTGGCCTCACTGTTTAGTAATATTTTGTTTATTCTCAACGCTTCTATTTTTTTATCACTACTAGCTGTTAAAAATGTATGGGTAGATATTTCATTGTATAGCTGCATCGCATATAGTGCTGTTGGATTTTCTGCTTTGTATTTATTCAAGTTTTTATTTTTATGGTTCTCTGGTTGGCTATTTTCACAACGGGAAGCAATTGGTAATTATAGCTTTATTGTTTTTCTGACCAATAAAGTGATGGGTGTGTTTTTAATACCAGCCATTTTATTATTAGCGTTTTCGCCTAAATCTGTTCAAGATTTTGCCTATAATAGCGCTTTAATCGTCATCAGTATTCTATTTGTGTATAGGTATCTAATATCTTTTTCCATCGTAAGGGCTTCTTTGAAGGTGAGTGCCTTCCATTTTTTCTTGTACCTTTGCACTTGCGAAGTACTACCTATGTTCGTTTTATACAAACTAACGATGGATTTTATTAGCGGAACTTTTTAACTTTGCACAACCCTAGATAAGTAGCATGGCAAAAATCGGATCAAAAACTGGCACAGCTGTTAAAGCAGTCGCTCCAAAGCGAATCTTAATTTCTCAGCCAAAACCGGAAAGTGACAAATCTCCTTATTACGATTTAGAACGCAAGTACCAGGTAGAACTGGTTTTCCATCCCTTTATTAAACTAGACGGTATTCCTGCCAAAGAATTTAGAAAGCAAAAGATTGATATTGCAGCTTACACGGGCGTTATTTTTACTAGTAGAAATGCCATTGATCATTTCTTTCGCACCGCAGAGGAAATGAAGGTTGCTATCAGTCAAGACACAAAGTATTTTTGTATTACGGAGGCCGTTGCTCTTTACCTACAAAAATTTATTTTATACCGTAAGCGTAAAGTTTTTTACGGCGCAGACGGATCTAGCAAAAGCATGCTTGACGTTATTAATAAACATAAAGAGAACGAGAAATTCCTCTATGTATGTAGCGAAAATCAGCAAGACAATGATATTTGCGGCTGGCTTAAACTGCACAAGTGCAGTTTTGAATTAGCATTCATGTACCGCAGTATCAGCAATGATATCACACCATTATTTGCAAAAAAAGGGTTCGAAATTATTTGCTTTTTTACCCCTAGTGGCGTAAAAAGTTTATTTGATAATTTTCCTGAGTTCAAGCAAAACAAAGTTGTCATCGGTGCTTTTGGTAGCAATACTTCTAAGGCAGTGGAAGATGCTAAACTTCGCTTAGACATTAAAGCGCCGGCTCCTCAAAGACCAAGTTTAGTAGCCGCTTTAGACCACTATTTACAATCGCTTGTGGCAAAAAAATAATCTTTTTGCAAACGAATCATTCTACACCCAATTTATTAATTGAGGAAACCAGTCCTTACCTACTTCAACATGCCTACAATCCGGTGGAGTGGCATCCTTGGGGCGAAGCTGCTTTACAACTCGCCAAAGAGTTAGACAAACCTATTTTAGTGAGTATTGGATATGCGGCATGTCATTGGTGCCATGTAATGGAGCGTGAAAGTTTTGAAGATTTGGCGACTGCCAAAATCATGAATGATCACTTTGTTAATATTAAAATTGACAGAGAAGAAAGGCCCGATCTAGATCATATTTATATGGACGCCGTGCAAGCCATGACGGGCAGTGGAGGTTGGCCGCTTAATGTTTTTTTAACACCGGATAAAAGGCCTTTTTATGGAGGCACTTATTTTCCGCCAGAACCCATGCACAATAGAGCTAGTTGGAAAGATGTATTGCTAGGCGTGTCTAAAGGGTTTAAAGAAAATAGAGATCAGATTGATGCGCAAGCAGATAAGTTAACCCAGCATTTATTAAGTTCAAACAGATTTGGATTTCAGCATAATAACCCGGAGGCGGGGCCTGCATTAAGTGATTTGGATGCTGCGGTATCTATGCTGTTAACACAGGCTGATACTGTTTGGGGTGGCTTTGGCGGTGCTCCTAAGTTTCCGCAAACGGCATCGATTCGTTTTTTATTAAAGTATCACTTTTTTAATCCGACACATCAAGCTTCATTGGAACATGCTTTGGTTTGTTTGGATAAAATGATTGAAGGCGGCATTTATGATCAATTGGGTGGTGGCTTTTCTAGGTATAGCACCGACGTTCAGTGGCTCGCACCTCACTTCGAAAAAATGCTATACGATAATGCGCTTTTAGTAACCACGCTATCAGAAGCATATCAAGTAACAAAAAAAGAATCTTACCATAAAGCTATTACTGAAACACTTCAATTTGTTGAAAGAGAGTTGATGGATGAGGATGGTGGTTTTTTAAGTGCACTTGATGCAGATAGTGAAGGTGTGGAAGGAAAATTTTATACTTGGCCCGCGTCAGAAATTAAGCAATTGCTAAAAAGTGATGCACCATTATTTATGGCGTATTACGGCGTCACTGAAAATGGAAATTGGGAGCATACTAATATTTTGCATATACCGCAATCAAGGAACGCTGTAGCGCAAAGCTTTGGTATCAGTGAATCTGAACTACTACTTATAATACAAAATTGTAATGCTGTTTTGATGGTAGAGCGAAACAAACGAGTTCGACCTCAAACAGATGATAAACAATTATTAGGTTGGAACGCGCTCATGAACACAGCTTTCAGCAAAGCCTATGCCGCAACTGGAAATAAAAATTATTTAACTCTTGCGCAAAAAAATATGATGCATTTATTTGAATGTTTCAAAGATTCAAATGGTGATGGCTGGTTGCACACGTATAAAAATGGAACTGCAAAAACCCCTGCATTTTTAGATGATTATGCGTATCTAATTGAAGCGCTCATTCAACTACAAACCGTGTCTGGTGATTTTCATTGGCTCGAAAAAGCAGGCGAAATCACAGATTATGTGAATGCGCATTTTATCGAATCTAGCACTGGATTTTATTTTTATACCCACGATGCCCAAACAGATGTCATAATAAGAAAAAAAGAAGTGTACGATGGCGCCACCCCAAGTGGTAACGCTGTAATGGCTGGTAATCTACTTCACTTAAGTGTCGCATATGGTAATGACAAGTATTTGTCCTTAAGTAAGCAAACTTGTTTATCACTTTTACCTGCCATTACAAAACATCCTGGGTCATTTGGGGTTTGGGCAACCATTTTACTGAATCAAGTGGTAGGTTTGAGGGAATTGACCCTTGTTGGTTTGGGTGTTTTACCCTACTTGGAAGCTGCACTACCCTTATTTAGACCAAACTTAATATTAAATATTTCAGAAAATCGGTTAACGAGCATTTCAGCAATTTCTAAAAAAATAATTGATAATCAAGAAGTTACGTTTCAAATCTGTGAAAATCAAACCTGCCAACTCCATCAAATTACTGATTTTGACAGTTTTTTAGCAATTGTGTAAACGGGAATCAACTATTTTGCACTTCGGTTTTAGCCAATCCCCGGCAAAACAGTGTAACATAAAACAAATAACTACTGAATAGATTTTTACCCTAGATCTCTAAATTTATTGGTTTTTAAGCGCTAAAACTCAGGTTCCTGTCGTTTCAAAACTTATATTTGTCACTGTTATAAATCACATAGATCAGATGAAAGGATATTTAACTACAATTACCTTGGCGTTTTTTACGTTGAGCTTGACTTCTTGCTTCTTTGGAAAAAACAAAGGCAAGGGTGTGCCTGATGATGGCCAGTTGCATGGCGTTGCCCCTTCAGCTAAGCAAAGCATGTTAACACCAAAGACCATGGTATACGTTCCGCCTGGGACATTTCATATGGGACCAAGTGATGAAGACGTTAGTTTTAATTACAGCAATCGTAACAGAATGGTGTCTATTCCTGGTTTTTGGATGGACGCAACTGAAATCACCAACAACCATTACCGTCAGTTTGTAAATTGGGTACGAGATTCACTTGCATACAAAGTAACTTCTGGAGTTGGCTTAAATAATCCTTCTGATACTACCGCTGTAAATTGGAAAAAAACTGCTCTGTATAAATATGATAACAAGCAACTTGGCACGCTAAACGGCTTAACATACGAAAACCCACTCTCTAGAAAACTAGCGATTGATCCAGATAGCTTAATCTACAGGGTTCGTTATTTTGACTTACCAGCGGCAGCTAAAATCAATAAAAACGACCCAACACAAAAAGGTCGTGATCAAATTGTGAGTTACGCAGTTCCAGTATATCCTGATACTTTAGTTTGGATCAGAGATTTCTCTTATTCTTACAACGAACCTTTAGCGAAAAGATATTATGCACATCCGGCATACGGAAATTATCCTGTAGTAGGGGTAACTTGGAAGCAAGCCGTTGCCTTTTGTCATTGGAGAACGCATATTCAAAACGCAAATTTTGAAAAAAAGAAAATCGCGGTTGATGGTGATTTCAGATTACCTAACGAAGCCGAGTGGGAATATGCAGCAAGAGGTGGCCGTACCAGTACGATGTTTCCATGGGGCTCACCTTATTTAAGAAATAAAAAAGGTTGTTTGCTTGCAAACTTTAAGCCTGGTAGAGGTAACTATCCAGAAGACGGTGGTTTTTACACAGTTAAAGCAACTGCCTATTGGCCTAATGATTTTGGTTTATACAATATGTCTGGAAACGTTGCAGAATGGACTGCATCTTATTTCTACGAAGGTTCCTACAATTTTATGTCTGACTTAAGTCCAGATGTTAGAATTGAAGCCGATGAGAATGACCCTCCACGTATGAAGCGTAAAGTTGTAAGAGGCGGTAGCTGGAAAGACGTTGGTAACGCTTTGCAGGTTAGCGCACGTGCTTACGAATATCAAGACACTGCAAAATCATATATCGGATTTAGAACCGTTATTGATTTAGCGCCAAGAACAAAAAAATAATCCCATTACAAATTATTCATCTTAACTTTTTTAATTCATAAAAATCTAATCCATGTCAGCTCAACAAGAAAAAATCTTTGGCTTACCAGCTCAAACAACAATGAGACTTGTAAACATTTTTGTATGTACCGGTGCATCTGTCGTAATTTTTGGTGCAATGGCAAAAATTCTTCACTTGTCTTGGGCAGATTGGGCGCTTAAAATTGGTTTAACTACAGAAGCGATTATCTTTTTGATTTATGCAATTTTACCTCCAGAAGGACATGCTCCTGCAGGTGGTGGTGGTGCAGATCTTCCTTCTTCAGTAGTGGCTGATGTAACAAAAAGATTTGATGAATTATTTGCTAACGCAGGATTAACACAAGAAAATTTATCTAAGCTTAGCACTAGCTTTCAAAAGTTAGGAACCACTGTAGATCAGATTGGTCAAATTGGTGATGTTGTAAAATCTACTTCAGATTTTTCTGCCAAAACAAATGAAGCTGCTATCGCGCTCGGTTCTATTAAAGATGCTGCAACTAAAGCAACAGATTCTTTAGGAAGTATTTCTTTAGCTTCTGATAGTACCAACGAATATCACAAACAAGTACAAGGTTTAGCCAAAAACTTAGGTTCATTAAATACAATTTATGAACTTGAATTACAAGAAAGCAATAATCACCTTAAAGCATTAAACCAGTTCTATGGCAAATTAGCGCAAGCCTCTGAAGCGATGAACGGAACTGCAGAAGATGCATTAAGAGCAAAAGAACAAATCGGTGCCCTTGCTAATAATTTGGGTAAATTAAATCAAGTATACGGTAACATGTTAACTGCAATGCAGGGTAGATAGTAACCCATCAAGATTTAACCACATTATTAATTAAGACTACCTAAATAGTACAATATGTCACTACCCAAGGAACCGCGGCAGAAAATGATCAACATGATGTACCTAGTGCTTACCGCACTATTGGCACTGAATGTTTCGGCCGAAATTTTAAACGCATTTAAAACAGTAGATCGCAGCTTGATGATTGCGAGTAGTGTTGCTGAGCAAAAAAATGAAGAGATCTTCAAATCTTTCAAAGCAAAACTTGAAGACCCTACATCTAGAGAAAAAGCTGCGATTTGGGAACCCAAAGCGCAACAAGCTAAAAAAATATCTGACGAATTATACAACTACATTGAAGCGCTTAAACTTGAACTTAAAAAAGAGTCTGGTCTTAAAACCGTTGATGGTAAGGAAGAATTCAAAGAAGATGATTTAGATGCTGGAACTCGTTTACTTGTTCAGTACGCTCCAGAAGGAAAAGGCAAGGGCAAAGAGCTTTTTGAAAAATTAAAAGCCTACAAAGAGCAGTTATTGGCTATCGATCCCGATATGAAAAAAGAAATTGAAGTTGGCTTGCCACTTGATTTAACCATTCCACCTACAACTAGTGATGCTGGTAAAAGCGATTGGGCTTACGCTTATTTTCATATGACGCCTACGATTGCTGCAATTACAATCATGAGTAAGTTTCAAAATGATGTAAAAAACTCTGAATCAAAAGCAGTTGAGTTTTGTCATAAGCAAATCGGACAAGTAGAAATTATTTATGATCAGTTCCAAGCTTTTGCTGGAACCAATACACAATATTTAATGCCAGGTGAAGAGCTAGTTATTACAGCCGGCATTGGTGCATTTAGTAAAGCGGCTCAACCATCTATTTCAATTGACGGTGCAAACGTGCCACTTAACGCCGAAGGTACCGCCGAATATAAAACGCGTGTTGGGGGCTCTGGGTCTGGCATTAAGCGTGTACGAATCTCTTATGCAAAACCTGATGGTACTGCTGCAGTAGTTGAAAAAGAAATTAAATACACCGTTGGTGTGCCTGCAGGCTTAACCGTTTCCACCGATAAAACGCGTGTGTTTTACAAAGGTTTAGAAAACCCGTTAAGCGTAACTGGAGGCGGTGGTGACGAAAAAGTAAATGTATCTATTGAAGGTGCAGGCGCTTCATTACGAAAAGCAGGACCAGGTCAATACATTGTAACATGTACACAGTTGGGTACTGTTAATGTTGTGGCTAATGATGGCAAAAACGTACAAAAAATTGCAATTCCTGTTAAGCGCGTTCCAGATCCAATTGTTATTGTTGGAGGAAGCGCTGGTGGCGCAATGCCGGCCAACGTATTTCGTGTACAAAGTGGTGCGATTGCAGAATTGAGAGATTTTGTATTTGAAGGAGTCGCTTATAAAGTAATGTCTTTCATGCTTATTTGTACAGGGAAAGGTTTTGATGAACCTGAATTTGCAGAAGTAAATAGTGCTTCATTTAAAGATGCCGCTGCTCAAGCACTCATTAAAAGATGTCAAGCTGGAACTACAGTTACAATTGGTGAGATTAAAGTATTGGAGCCAGGCGGCGGTAGTAGAAAATTAGATCAAAACATAACGTTCATATTGCAATAAAGCAGGTTACTATGAAAAAAGTATTATTAATTGGTGTTGCTATTTGTTCCTTAAGTATTTGTGCTTCTGCGCAAGGCTTTGGTAATTTAAAAGGCAAAAAAACAGCTACAGCTGTTGATACAACCAAAAAAACAGGTATTCAAACTGTCGCACCTGTAAGTGCACCAGTGGTAACGCCTAGTAACAACAGTAATGTTGTGGCACCTAAACCAACCAAAACAGTGGATACCACAATTGTGGGTGGTTTTGGCGAAGTGGTAGCAAAAAGTTTGCGCAATGAAACTGTTGCTGATCGTAAAACAAACCGCTCTAAAAATCCATTGGAATACGAGTATTTGAGAGAAGACGATTTTTTGTATTCAGAGTTTATTTGGCGTGAAATTGATGCAAGAGAAAAAATGAATCAATCGTTTATTTATCCTGGTAAAGACAATACTGGAGACCAAAGATTTTTTTCTATTTTATTGAGTGCTATACAAAATGACAGCGTTGCGGCATTTTCGGCTGAGGGCGGAGACGACCGTTTTACCAAGCAGTTAGCTTACGATGATGTTACAAAAATGATGAAAGGAAAGCTGGATACTATTTTGGTTCAAAATGCTAATTTTCCAAACGTATATGATACCACTGTTATTTTTGATACTAAGTTTGCTCCAAACCCAGATTCAATTTATACATTTCGTCTAAAAGAACAGTGGATAGTAGACAAAGAAGCGAGTAGACTTTTTTGCAGAATTATTGGCATTGCACCTGTTGCGAAAATCATGATTAATAATAAGCCAACAACTAAAACATTGTTTTGGGTGTACTATCCTGATTTACGCAAAACGTTAAATAAGTATATGGTGTACAATCCAAAAAATTATGCGGGCCGTATGACATGGGAAGAGCTTTTTGAAAGCCGTTTCTTTTCTAGCTATATTGTAAAGTCTAGCAATAACAATCCAAACGACAAGTTCATCAGCCAAATGATAAAGAATCCGCTCTTTAGATTACTGGAAGGTGAAAATATTAAAGAAAGAATTTTCAATTACGAACAAGACCTATGGTCTTACTAATTATAAAGGCAGTTAATAAAAAAAGGGACTTTTCAAGTCCCTTTTTTTATGGGTTGGCCTCAAAAAATTTTTGCAGCGCGGCTGCTTTTTTAGCGCCAATAAGTGCAGCAATATTTTGGGTAGACTCTTTTTTAATATTTGCCACCGATTTAAACTGGTTAAGAAGGATTTCTCTTGTAGCTGGTCCAATGCCTTCAATATTTTCCAGTGCAGTTGTAAAAGTACCTTTGGATCTTTTGTTTCTATGAAAAGTAATGCCAAAACGGTGTACTTCATCTCTAATGCCTCTGAGTAGTTTTAAACTATCACTATCCCAGGGTAATTTTAAGGACTGGCTATCACCTGCAAAAAAAAGTTCTTCTTCATTTTTGGCAAGACCTACAAGTGTCGTGCTGCCAGTGAGTCCTAGGGCTTCTATGCTTTCCAGTGCGGCGCTTAATTGTCCCTTACCTCCATCAATTACAATGAGCTGTGGCATGGAGTCGCCTGCTTCTTGCAACCGCTTATACCTTCTATACACCACTTCTTTCATGGTGGCAAAGTCGTTGATGCCTTCTACCGTTTTTACATTAAAATGACGATAATCTTTTTTACTAGGCATGCCGTCTTTAAAACATACCATCGCAGATACGGGAAAGCTTCCCTGAAAGTTGGAGTTATCAAAACATTCGATATGGGTAGGAGCCTCTTGTAAATGCAAATAAGATTGTAATTCGGTAAGTACAGATTTTTTTTCAGATGGCGTTTTGCCTTCTAGTTGTAATATTTTTTTGAGTTGTAGTTCTCTGGTAAAATATGTAACGTTTTTAATAGAAAGGTCTAGTAACTTTTTTTTATCTCCAAGTTTAGGAACGGTGATTATAGTATTTTTATCAAAATATTCGATGGCGTATGGAACTATGATTTCGGTACTTAAACTATTAAAATCAGATCTTAGCCTTTCGATGGCAAAACAAAGTAGTTCATCCTCAGGCTCATCTAATTTACCCTCTAATGGAACCGTATGCGTTTGTATGATACTTCCGTTTTGAACCATCAGGTAATTGACATAAGCGAGTTTCCCGTCTTTAAGTATCGAAAACACGTCTAGATTAGAAAAGTGCTTCCCTACTACTACCGATTTTTCTTGGTAGGTAAGTAAGAGGTCCATTTTATATTTTAGCTGCGCTGCTTTTTCAAAATCGAGGGCCTCTGCATGTGCTTGCATCTCTTTTTTTAGATGGTTCATGAGTTGACTCATGTTGCCTTTTAGCAAATGCTTCAATTGCTCTAAACTATCAAGGTAACCCTCTTCAGTTTGTAATGCAGCGCAGGGGGCCAAACAATTACCTAGATGGTATTCTAGGCATGGTTTAAATTTTTGTTTATCGATATTCTCTTGGCTTAAATTAAGCTTACAAGTGCGTAGTGGAATAAACTGCTTGATAAAACTTAATACTTCTCTAATGGTTCCTTTAGAAGTAAAGGGACCGAGATAAATAGAGCCATCATTGTATTTTTTCCAGGTCGAAAATACGCGTGGGAATCTTTCTTTTTTAATAACTAAGTAAGGGTAGCCCTTATCGTCTTTTAATAAAATATTGTAGCGTGGTTTGTACTGCTTAATTAGCGAGTTCTCTAGTAATAATGCATCTTGCTCCGAGTCAACTATAGTAAATTCGATACGATCAATTTTTTGAACGAGTTCGATGGTTTTAAAACTATTTTGATTTTTGGTAAAATACGAGGCTATTCTTTTTTTTAGGCACTTGGCTTTACCTACATAAATGAGAACTCCACTTGCATCATAGTACTTATAAATGCCTGGATCTAAGGGTAATTTGTGTGCTATTTGTTGGTACTGCTCCTGTGTCATTTATGGAAGTATAACGCGAACAGTAATTGTTTTGTTGAGTGAAAATCCGTTATTTGTTTCTTTATTAATTGAAGTGGTAAAGCCCTCATTTGTTTTCCAGCTCAATTGTTCTGTGTATGTGGTGTCTTTTTTTAGGTATTGTTTTCTTACAAATATTCTTTTAATGATAGAGGTTTGTTCATCCATTAAAATATCAATATTTCTTACTGGAACACTGGTATTGATAGGCGTATAATTGATATTAAAACTAGCGGTTCCTGCGTCTCTAAAAACCGATTCTTTGTAATCCTTTTTTTGGATACTATCACTAATATCTGCGTCTATAAATGCTTGAATAATGGGCATTACTATTGTCAGCTGAGAAGTGATACTATCTTTATGTGCCCCTTCTATTGTGACAACACTGTATCTGACGCGCATGCTGTCAAAATATTTCAATTGACTATTGATATAAGAAGCTATTGGATAAAAACTTGTTGTATCAGTTATTGTATTTGTATTATTGATTTTTTCTTTAGAATCATTACAAGCAACAGCCAACATCATGCAAAAAATACACGCCAGAATTAAAGGTTTCATTCCGTAAAATTACTTAAACTGTTTGCTCCAACCTATTCGGAATCCGTAATCAATCAAATTTTCTTTGATTGGATAAGGGTTGTTGTAGGTAGGTAGTGTTTGGTATCTGATTTGAGGACCTAACTGCCAAATGGTATTTCCTTTTTGATAGCTAAATTGAATACCAACACTGGTATTGACATTCCATTTACGAACATAGTCATTGCCGGCAGTATAATTTGCATAATCGGTTGATAGCAGGTAAACGTTTTTATTGATATTGTATGTGGGCTGAATAGTTGCTTGTGTGTGAATACCAAATTTCTTAAATCTAATGAGTTGATAGTCTAGTCCAATTGGAAGTGCTATTTGATATACTTTATTATTGAGTTTGGCAGCTCTAAAACCAACATTGTTAGTATAGCTAGACATCACAGAAATGGTTTGCACCCTGCCGCCATTCACTAAAGCAAGAGTGGCAGCATTGGCACCGGTTTCATAGGTATCAATCTGGTATTGTCTAATATTGAGCTGAAGCCCGGTTTTGAATTGTAACTTTCGTGCAATTGAATAATTGAATGTAAATCCAAGTTCTAATCCAATATCAGGTCTGTGTCTTACCGCTTGGTTAAATGTAGGTGTTTGAACGAGTGGTGAATTGATTGGAATGGCAATGAGTGATGGCTGAATTAACTCTTTTACTTTTTGGTCACTAAGCACCCTAAAACTAGCAGACGGTGTTGCATAAAATTGAACACTATATTTTTTCTTTTTTGTTAGCGCTAAAGAATTAGCACCAATGTCAAAACTATTGTTAACCTGCTGATGTATTAATGCTGGTAATAGAGAAATATTTTTTATTTTATTTGTACCATCACTACTTGAAATGATATCTGCTGCTTCCAAGCTTTCTGTTTTATTTTCAACTAGTGAGTCGCTAAAAGAATTGATTTCTGAGGTAAAATGATCAGTGATAATATCATTTGTTGCATGGGATAAAGCGGAAGTCATAGCATGTTCAACTTGAAAATTTGACGAAGAACGTTGCGCTGAACGTCGCTTAGCCAGCGTTTTTATTGCAGATTTTGAGGCGATAATTTGTGCACTAGAATGATACGTTATAAAAGGCTTTATAAGTGCCTGACTATTATTTTTTGGTTTCAAAATATTACTCGTAAGTGCAATTGGTTCCGATTTTTGAGTAACTATAAATGTAGAAACGGTTAATGCCACAAGCACTGTTAACGCAATGATAGTAAGGGCTGGCCATGATCTATTACCATGCACTTCGGTACGTATATTATCCCAAACACGACCAGATGGGTACATCTTGTGCTCGTTTACTTCGTCAAGTATAAACTCCTCAAATGCATCTAGTTGATTCCTCTTTTCCATATCTACCCGCTTCACGTAATTATTTTTGTATCACCGACAACAACTCAAATTTCTCTTTGGGTGCTTCAATAATTCTTTTCTTTATTAATATATTTGAAAGCATATTTTTAGCCCTTGTGTATTGGCTTCTGCTTGTGCTTTCTTCAATGTCTAGTAAAATGCTAATTTCTCTGTGACTATATCCTTCGATAGCAAATAAATTGAGCACAGTTTTGTAACCGATGGGTAATAGTCTAATACATTCAACAACTTGTTTAGCTTGCATTATGGAAGCAATTGATTCTTCTTTTACTTCCAAGTTTTCTGCACTGGTTAAATCTAAACTTTCAGTAAATTTTTTATACTTTTTTAAAAAGTTGATGCTAGTATGCACCATAATTCGTCTTATCCAACCTTCAAATGAACCTTTGTTTTGAAAGGTATGTATTTGTGTAAAAACCTTAATAAACCCTTCTTGCAGCATATCTTCTGCATCTTCTCTATTTTGTGCAAACCGGTAGCATACGCTTAGCATTTTAGGGCTATAAAAATTAAATAGCTCCCTTTGTGCAGCAGCATCGTTGTGTAGGCAACCCGCAATAATAGCCTGCTCGGTCATTGAGTTGATTTGATAGTAAGTTAAATTTAGTTAAAAAAAACGTGGAAAAGAGTAATATTCACGTATAAATTCTGTAATTTAAACCCCGAATAATACTGTAAATCCCCCCATTACCATGGAAAAAAACAGATTCACTGAGTTTACACCACCACCAACCACTGGTTTACAGCCTTTTACAGGCAGTTTTGGGTCATCTGAACTCAGGCATTTATTGAGAAGAACCCTTTTTGGTGCCACAAAAGCCGATATGGCTTACTTTTCTGGTAAATCAGTTACGCAGGTTGTAAATGAATTATTGAATCCTACGGCGCCGTTACCGGCGCCTCCGGTAAAAGAATATGTAGTAGCAGCTACTACACTTGTTCCAGATACAAATATTGCAGCGGGAAGCACTTGGGTTACTGATATTAACAATGATGGAACCATTGCTAGTTACAGGCGTGCGTCTTTTAAAAAATGGTGGGTTGGAAACCTAATCAACCAAGATCGCAGTATTCGAGAAAAAATGACACTTTTTTGGCACAATCATTATGCGACGGAAACCAATGATGTTAGTAATGCGCAATTTGTTTATAAGCATCATGATTTACTTCGTACTAGCGCACTTGGAAATTTTAAAACACTTACAAAAAACATAACCCTCGATCCGGGCATGCTC
>JBIISK010000065.1:0-6867 GCA_044341045.1 Sediminibacterium sp.
TTCCTGAAATACCCTTAGCGGAAATGCTCACTTGGATTACCAGTAATGGCGCTCGCGCCCTCCAAATGGAAGACACACTTGGAACCATTGAAAAAGGGAGAAAGCCGGGGCTAGTTTTAATTGAAAACTCAATTAACAGAAATGGCATTTTTGACGCGAGGTTGCTAAGAATTATTTAGTGAAACTTAGCACCATATTCACTAATTATCGCACTATCTAGTGATTGCAAAATAATTTTTTGTTTATTTAAACTACTGTTTAAATAACGGTTGGTGTTTAACCCAAAAGAAATCAGATTTAGTAACTCATTTACTGCAGACCTGTGTTTTTGTATGATGGGGTCTGCTTTTGATGGTTTTTTAAACCGCATAACACCGCTCTCTGCCTGTGTGATCTGTAAATCGTATGCTATCATTGGGTCAAACACGTTGGCCATTTTAAATCTAGCCTGTTCAAGAGTTCGTTCTCTTAAACTTTCAAGTTTTTCAATAGCATCTAAATTCCGCTCATATTTTTGGATGCCTGCAGTAATTTCTACGTTTTTAATCATACGTAATCCACCTGCCGATTTGATTTGATCTAAGCCAATATGTGAACTTTCGAAAGTTGCCCTTAACGCTAGATTTCTGACATAATAATAGACGTCTTCGTTGGTGAGGGTATTGTTACTGATGGAATGAAACAATGTATCCATTATTCGCAACCTAATTGTATTTTGATTTAACACATTGTTTATTGCAGTTAAATCTAATTGCAAGTCATCATGAACATTTTTTAAGTAAGATATTTCACGATGCTTTTCAATTTGTTGTTCCCTTAAATTTTCGGCTAAAAAGCCTAGTGTAACCGCTAAAAATAACATTAAAAACTCGGTAATATATTCCTTCCACTTTTTGGGATGGTGCGAGTGGTGATGTACTTCCATGATTACATTATTTTAAATTGTATTCCTGCTTGATATTATTGATTAAGTCTCTTGACATGACAGCTACTTTGAGATAATTTTCTTTATCAATTTTTGTAACAATTAACTGTCTTGCTAATAAATTCAAATACGAATTTAGCTTTTCTCTTCTAATCCGAATATTTCCGGTTTTAGGACTACTATTTTCACTAGTTAATGAGTCGTTCTTTATAAAATACCCAATTATATCCGTAGCCTCTATTATTTGTTCTTCTAATTGATAAATATCTTTTTGATTGGATATATACGTTTCTCTATAATATTCCATTCTTGACCAGCGCCAATCATAAGATGCAATAGAATCAACAACTCTTCTATTTCGAATCAATCTTAAATTTCCTGAATTTTTTAGTTGATTGATCGTAGTTGTGTTTCTAACATAGGATCTGTCATATGCCGCACGCTTCATTTTTTTTACAATAATGGCTGGAACTGCTGTGACATTTGGATTTTCATTGAAATATTGAAAGAGTGTATCAATGGCTTTCATCCTTGCATCTTTACGAGGCATACCCTCCAAAATATTAACTATGTCGCTTTCTAAATCAGCAACAAAAGAAACCATATACTGCTTTTCTCTATTTTGCTCTATTTGATGTTCTCTAATATTTTCGGCCATAAAACCAAGGCTCACCGCCAAAAACAACATTAAAAACTCAGTAATATATTCCTTCCACTTTTTGGGATGGTGCGAGTGGTGATGCACTTCCATATTAATGTTGATTATGGGTTTTGTAGTATTGCAATAACTCTTGAGCTGATCTTCTAGTCATATACAAGAAGTTAATAGAAGCATACATTAGCGAAGTTTTTCTATATATCACCGGAACCATTTCTTTTTTGAATGTTGTAAGAATGGAGTTGTCGAGCATAAATGTTTTACCATTCACAAGGTCTTTTGTTTCTTGAAAGAACTTTACATGATTAGAGTCTGACGAAAAAAGCTTGTGAAATTTTATGGATGTAATTGCTGTTGAGTGCTTATTTGCAGCTATTTCAATAGGAATAAATTTATTCAAGGTATTTTGAAATTCATTTTTTGTATAATCATATTCCTGGATAACGCTTCTGAATTCTGTTGCTTTACTCAAATTACTATACTCAATCATTTTTCGCAATAGAACAGTATCTTTTACATATCTCAATGAGCCAGAACTTTTCATTTGATCATAGGTGTCATTATTGCTTAAGTATCTATAGCTTACTGCCGGAATCTCATATACAACATTCAAATCAATGTCTTTTTTTGTTTTTACAATATATAAGGCAATTGAATCGGATTTTAATAGTGATTTTTTATTTGATTGAATTAGTGAATCCATCAAAACAACATTTAATTCAACGTCTCGAATAAAACTTGAAATAAGTTCATGTGACCTTTCTTTTTCTACATAAACTTCTCTTAAATTTTCGGCTAAAAAGCCTAGCGTAACCGCTAAAAATAACATTAAAAACTCGGTAATATATTCCTTCCACTTTTTGGGATGGTGCGAGTGGTGATGTACTTCCATAAACGTATTAGTGTAAAACAGCTTGTAAGATAGGTAAAGATTTTATTTCATTAAACTTTTTGTAGTGCCAACTTAAAGAGAGCTGAAATAATTCGAGTATTTTTTTTCGGTGGGCGCCGTTTAACTCAATCGTTTCTAAATTATTATAAAATTGAAGGGTCATAAAATTAGACGCCGTTTGCGCTTCTACCCCTTCCAAAAAATAAGGATGCACCGGTTTTTCGATCACAAATTGACCTTCCTTAACGTCTAAAAAAGGGGTCTCCGAACTATAACTTCCTTGCAGTCCAAAACCCAGGGTTTCACTTAAATGAATTAAAAAATAAATGGGCAAATTACTAACCAGCACGGGCCCGCCTTTGTCTAATTGTTTAAGGGTGTCTTCAATTAAATAAAATAATTCGGGGTGGGGTTCGGGCTGTAAAATTTGTTGTAAGATTTCTACAATATAGGTAGCCACTGCGTTTCGGACCACACTCGCATATACCTCCTGGTATACATAACTCCAATTTGCATCCTTTAAAATTTGCATCGCTTTTAAAGGACTATGATACGCTTCTAACTCTAGTATAGCACCGGCCTGATAAAAAACACTTTTGGTAGCGCCTTTTTTACTAGACGTTCTTACCCCTTTAACAATATATTGTTGCAAACCAAAAAGCTCGGTATAAATAGTTGTGATAATACTTGTGTCGCCGTATTTAGTAACACGTAACACAATACCCTTGGTGTTATGCAGCATATTTTTTTATAAAGCGCCAGTAAATTGTTTCAGAAAACGCATATCGTTTTGAGAATACAATCTTAAATCGTTGACCTGGTATTTTAACTGCGTGATTCTTTCTACACCCATACCAAACGCAAAGCCAGTATACTTTGTAGCGTCGATGCCAAAATTTTCTAGCACTTTTGGGTGCACCATACCACTACCTAATATTTCTACCCAACCCGTGTGCTTACAAATATTACATCCTTTGCCACTACAAATTTGACAACTGATATCCATCTCTGCACTAGGCTCTGTGAACGGGAAATAACTAGGTCTAAAACGCACTTTAACATCTTTGCCGAACATTTCTTGTACGAAAAAATAAAGTGTTTGCTTAAGGTCTGCAAAGCTTACATTTTCATCGATATATAAACCTTCTACCTGATGAAAAAAACAATGCGCGCGCGCACTAATGGTTTCGTTACGATATACACGGCCCGGACAAATAACCCTGATAGGCGGCTTTTGCGTTTCCATCACCCTAGCCTGAACACTACTCGTATGTGTACGTAGTAACCAGTCGGGATTTTGTTGAATATAAAATGTGTCCTGCATATCTCTAGCAGGATGATCTTCTGGTAAATTCATGGCACCAAAATTGTGCCAATCGTCTTCGATTTCAGGACCTTCTGCAACAGCAAAACCGAGTCTTCTAAAAATAGAAACCATTTGTCCGCGCACAATACTTAATGGATGACGGGTACCCACTTCGGTAGGATCCGCAGGTAATGACCAATCAATACCTGCATTTGCTGCAGCACTTATTGGAGCGGCAGCGCCCTGTAATGCCTCATAACGAGCTTCTGCAAAAGCTTTAAATTCATTTAAAACCTGACCAAATTCTTTGCGCTGATCGGGTGGTACATTTTTCATTTCTCCTAGCACCGACTTAACTAATCCCTTGGTTCCCAGGTATTTAATACGAAAAGCTTCAACCGTATCAGGGGTTGTAGCTTCAAAAGCAGCCATTTCAGACTTGTAGGCCTCAATTTGTTGCAGAATCTGTTCCATTTCCCAAAGATAAACAGCCTTTGCCACTGATTAAAAAATGATTTAAAGCCACTATTTCATACATTTGCCATACCCTACGTAATAATTACACAACCATTACAGGTTTAGTGGGGGCTACAATTTTTTACTTTACACGAAAATTTACATGGACTACAATACTGGAAGAAACTATTTAGGAATGAAAGAATATGGCCGTCACGTACAAAGGATGGTTGAATATTTACTCACGATCGAAGACAGAGCAAAACGTCAGCAACAAGCACAGGGCGTTATTGAACTGATGGGATTTTTAAACCCGCATTTAAAAAATGTAGAAGATTTCAAGCATAAATTATGGGATCACCTATTTTTTATCAGTGATTTTAAATTAGACGTTGATAGCCCGTATCCGATTCCACAAAAAGAAACTTACAAATTAAAACCAGATCCACTTCCTTATCCAAAGCGTCATCCAAAATATGCGCATTTAGGAAAAAATTTAGAAGTGGTGATCAATAAAGCACTCGCACAAGAAGACCCAGAAAAAAAGGCTGGCTTTGCACATCATATTGCTTATTACATGAAGCTTGCTTACAGCAACTGGCACAAAGAACTTGTGCATGATGATGCGATTAGAAGTGAACTCGATACCATCACAGGTGGTGAATTAGAATTTAGCAACACGCCATATATTAAACACCGCAATCAAAATTTTGAAAGAGATGATTACGGAAGCGGCGGCCGTAGTGGTGGTGGTCGTTGGCAACAAAATTTTGGCGGTAGAAACAACCGCAACAACAATAACAACAGGGGTCGCAGCGGTGGTGGCGGCGGTAATAGACCAGGCGGCGGCGGACAAGGTAATGGCCAAGGTGGTCGTGACAACCGCAGCGGTGGTGGCTTTAAAAAACGCTACTAGTTTTATTTCCAATTACATACTGTAAAAACAATTTTACTGTAGTTTTCTTTTTCATAAAGAACGCCAATTCGTTTTGCGTCTAATGCAACAAGGTCTGAATAAGCAGCGTAATCTCCTTTGTAATTTTCTGGCGCTTTCGCAATAACAATAGCTTTATTATTTGTAGTGTTACTTGTCCATGTTTTTCCTTCATCGTAACTAATGCGAAGTGTTAGGTTGTCTCTTTTTTTTGCATCTGCAGCATTAGAAAATGCTAGTATTGTTTTTCCTTTTTTATGCCCTATTTCAAGAATAGATCCTTCGTTTACAGGATCTACTAAACTAGTATCAAAATAATTTTCTTGCCAACTTACACCGCCATCATTACTAAAAGAAATATGTCTGAGTTTAATATTGCCCGCTTGATTGCGTGCATTTAAAATTAGTCTGCCATTACTTAAAGTAGCAGCAGTTGCTTCGTTACTTCCTGGTAATAAAACTGGGTTCGAAAGCGAAAAACTTTGACCATGATTATCAGTATAAAAACCATGCGCATTGTAGTCTTCAAAGTTTTTTTGTGGAGGACCTGACGAGTGGTTAGCCGCTACATAAATGCGGCCCTTATAAATCCCAGCAGTAAACTGTGTGGCATGACCCGGTGTATTGGCATAACTGCGCCAATCTTCGGTAAAGCGGTAGGCCGCATTAAAAGCGGGCTGATTGGGGCGGTGCGCCTGCGCCGTAATATTTGTAGGGCTAGACCAGGTATCACCACCATCTTCTGATGTTACATACCAAACTTCCCGAATACCCTTTCCCAACCGCATCGAATATTCATCATTATTGCCTGTATTGTAAAATAAAAAAACACGGCCCTTTGGGTAACGCGGATCTGTAAGGTCCACTACCGGCGCTGGATTACCTGCTTGTAATTTATCATAATCGATAACGGTTGAAAGTGCCGACCAGGTAACGCCTCCATCGGTACTTTTTTTAAGTACAATATTGATATCACCAAAATCGCCACCGCCATTAACACGCCCTTCACAAAATGCCAACAAATTTTTATTAGGAAGCTTTATAATAGCTGGTATGCGGTAAATTTTATGCCCTTCTGTACCTGACTCAAACACAGTAGTACCAAAAGTTTGCGCCTTTGCCAACTGAACAGTAGCAATCAAAATAAATAGAATATAAGCGCGTTTATAAAACATAACTAAAATTTATTGTGCTATAAATATAAGATAACGCACTTACATTTACAGCATGGAAAAAATCAATACGCTTTCTGAAATTATATTATCAAGAAGGTCAAGTAAGCCTGCTTCATTTAATGGCAAAAAAATTGAAGACGAAATCATTACAAATTTATTAAACCTCGCACACTGGGCGCCTACACATGGCAGAACAGAACCATGGCGATTTAAAGTATATGCGGGTAATGGCGTTGCAACATTTTATGAGGCCCACGCGGCGCTTTACAAAACAAACACAGATTCCGAAGTATTTACCACTGCTAAATTCGAAAGCCTGCAACAATTGGGGAGCCAAACTTCCCATATCATAGGCGTGTATATGCAAAGACAGGTCCCTGCAAAAATTGCTGTCGTAGAAGAAATCGCGGCTACCGCCGCGGCCATGCAAAACATACTACTTGGCGCCGAAGCCCTTGGTATCAGTGCACTTTGGAGCACGGGCGGCATGACGCATCATCCAGCACTCAAAAGTTTTTGGG
>JBIISK010000037.1:0-22736 GCA_044341045.1 Sediminibacterium sp.
TTGGACGCAGTAATATTGTTGGGCGTCCTATGAGTATTTTATTAAGTAGTAACGTAAACAAAGGCAATTGTACCGTTACCATTTGTCATTCACACACACCAAATATTGAATCGTTTTGTAAAGACGCAGACATACTAGTTGCTGCACTTGGCAAGCCCGGTTTTATTACAGCAAATATGGTGAAACCAGGTGCTGTCATTATTGATGTGGGTATTACAAGAGTTGCAGACGCCACCACAAAAAGTGGATTTAGAATTAAAGGTGACGTTGCCTACAACGAAGTATCCGAAGTAGCAAGCGCTATAACGCCGGTACCTGGTGGCGTAGGACTTATGACCATTGCAGGCCTTCTAAAAAATACCATGCAAGCTTATTTACAGCACGCTTAATTAAACCATGAATAACAAAGCAACCGCAGCAGAACTGTTACCCGTGATGGAGTATTTTTATACCCTCCAAGGTGAAGGCTATCACCAAGGTAGAGCTGCGTATTTTATTAGACTAGGTGGTTGTGATGTAGGCTGCGTGTGGTGTGATGTAAAAGATAGTTGGGACGCTAGCAAACATCCTTTACAATCTGTAGAATTTTTAGTGTCAGAGGTAAAAAAAACACCGGCCAAATTAGTAGTCATAACAGGTGGCGAACCACTGCTACATCAATTAGATGCATTAACTGCAGCGCTTCAATTGGCGGGACTCGAAACCAATATAGAAACCTCTGGATCCTCACCATTATCTGGTAGTTGGAACTGGATTTGTTTTTCCCCTAAAAAATTTAAGGCACCCTTACCTGAAGTGGTACAAGTAGCGCAGGAATTAAAAGTGGTGATTTTTAATAAACACGATTTTGAATGGGCCGAAAGCTTTGCGGCAGAAGTGCCAGCTACATGTAAATTATACCTCCAACCAGAGTGGGAAAAAGCGTCAATTATGCTGCCTTTAATTACCCAATATATTAAAGAAAACCCAAAATGGGAGCTCAGTGCCCAACTGCATAAGTATATTAACGTACCTTAATTACATGAAGCAAAAAAGTATTGTAGTAGGTAGCATTTGGGGCCTCTTTTTTTGTTGCGCCTTCGTTTTTATTAGCCCTTTCGCGCATGCACAAACGCCACGTCAATCCAGTAGTCCAAAAGCTTTAAAAAAATACAACGAAGCCATACTTGCACTCGAAGATAACCGCAGCGCAGATGGTATTACACTACTTGCAAACGTGCTACAAATAGATTCCAATTTTATAGACGCCTATTTATCACTTGCTGGCGCATACGGGAATGTTAAGCACTATAAAAAAGCGGTTACTGTTTATGAGCGTGCGCGCTTAAAAGACAGTGTTTATTTTATACCTTATTTACTACCCTATTCTATCAATCTTGCAGGGCTTGGGCAATTTGACAAAGCACTAACAGCCATCAATCAATTTTTAACGCTTTCTGATTTAAGTGGAAGAAGTTTAAAAGCGGCACAGTACCGAAAAAAAACATTTGAATTTGCGGTTAGCGATGCGCAAATAAATAAAAATGCATCGTATGTTTTTGCGCCAAAAAATTTAGGCGATAGTGTTAACTCCATTTCTTCCGAATATTATCCTTCTGTAACTGTTACCGATGACGCTCTTGTGTTTACAAGACGCACGGGTAATGCCAGAGAAGATTTTATGCTCAGTACAATTACTAGCAAAGACAGTTTTTTTAAAGCAGCACCACTAGATGGCGACATTAATATAGAACCACGTAAAGGTGCAATTACCGTATCTCAGGATGGTGATTGGTTATTTTTTGCAGCAGATATTGCGGGCGCTGGACTTGGTGGTTTTGATATTTACAAATCGGTGTATACACCAACAGGCTGGAGCATAGAGGAAAATTTAGGCGATTCGATTAATACTGATTTTTGGGAAAGTTCACCCGCAATTAGCCCCGACAAACGTGCACTTTATTTTAGTAGCACCAGACCCGGCGGATACGGTGGTGCTGATTTATATGTGAGTTATTTAAAACCCAATGGCCGTTGGACCGAAGCAGTTAATATGGGCCCTACTATAAACACCGCTGGTGATGAAATGGCGCCTTTTATTCACGCTGACAATCAAACACTTTATTTCACTTCCCATGGTTTACCTGGATATGGTGGATCTGATTTATTTGTATTAAAAAAATTATCAAATGGTAAATGGGGCATTCCAGAAAATATGGGCTACCCTATTAACACCATCGAAAATGAAGGTAGTTTAGCCGTTGCCGCAGACGGTTACACCGCTTACTATGCAAGCGATAGAGAAGACAGCAGAGGAGGCCTGGATATATATTCTTTTACACTACCAACACATGCAAGACCTTATAAAACCCTTTATGTAAAAGGAAATATTACAGATGCAATTTCAAAAAAAGGACTACCTGCTAATTTAGAATTAACAGACAACGCAAGTGGTACACTCATTAATAAAGTGCAAACCGACGAACTCGGAAATTATTTTATTACACTCCCAGAAGGAAAAGATTATACGTTTACTGTTAACAGAAAAGGGTATTTATTTTATTCAAGTGCCTATGCATTATCGGGTGCAGCACCTGATAGTACTTATGTTAAAAACATTGCGTTAGAACCCATTAAGCTAGCCTCTAGTTTTGTATTTACACAAGTACTATTTGATAATAATAGTTATGCCCTTTTACCCGCCTCATTACCGGAATTAAATAAGCTCGTGCAAATATTAGAAGAGAACCCTAGTATGCATATCCAAATTAGTGGTTACACAGATAATATTGGTAAACCCGCAGATAATCTTGTGCTCTCTACAAATAGAGCAAAATCCATTGTTAATTATGTATCAGGTAAGGGCATTGCTACTGATAGGCTTAGCTACAAAGGATTTGGAAGCGATAATCCAATAGCCACCAACGAAACGCCAGAAGGGCGTGCACTGAATAGACGCACAAGTTTTACCATTACACGTTTGTAAATTTTAATGCTTGCTGCGGTGGTTGCGTTGCGCTTTTTTGTTGCGAACCTTGCGTTGTTGTTGCATCATTTTTATTGAAAGCTTTGCGCATATTTTCTAGTACTACTACTAATTTTTGTTATGCCTATTTGCGTGAACTTGCATTACCATGGACACACAAACTTCAGACACTGAACTTCGCTATCAAATAGCGCTTACACAAATAGATTTTATTGGGCCTAGCCTTGCCAAGCATTTACTGGATCGTTTTGGGTCTGCTAGTGCTGTATTTAACGCTTCTAAAAAAGACTTACTTGACATCGAATATTTTGGTAATTATAGAGCCGAAAAAATTATACGGTTCAATAATTTTACAGCCGCCGATACCGAAGTTTTATTTGTTCATCAAAAACAAATCACGCCTTTATTTATTAATGATGCGGCCTACCCTAAAAAATTAGCCGCCTGCTCCGATGCCCCTACCATACTGTATTACAAAGGATCTGCACCCATCAATCAGTCGCGCGTTATAAGCATTGTTGGGACCAGGCTTCCAACGCATTATGGCAAGTGGCTTACTAGTTTAATTGTTGAGGAGCTCGCGCCTTACAATCCACTTATTATTAGTGGGCTTGCCTATGGTATAGATGTTACAGCGCACCAAAGCGCACTCGATTGTAATTTGCAAACCATTGGTGTACTCGCGCATTCACTCGCCACCATTTATCCGGCAGCACACCAGCATATTGCAAAAGATATTATTGCGCAGGGCGGACTACTTACTGAATTATCATCCACAGCGCGTATCGAAAAATTTAATTTTCCAAAACGCAACCGAATTGTTGCCGGTTTATCGGACGCTACCATTGTTATCGAAACAGAAACAAAAGGGGGTAGTATGATTACGGCAAATCTTGCCTTTGATTACGACAGACAAGTGTTTGCCTGCCCCGGAAAAATTACCGATAAAAAAAGTAGTGGTTGTTTAAGGCTCATTCAAACACATAAAGCAGCCATGCTTGATTCTGTAGCTACTTTTATTGAAGCACTGGGTTGGGCGCCCATCACAACAAAACAAAATGCCCCTAAAGTCGAGCAAAATTTAACAGATGCAGAAAAAACAATTCTTGCCCTATTAGATCATCAAATACCAGTATCTATCGATGAAATTTACCTAAAAAGCATGCTTTCAAATGCAGTTTTAGCAGGCAGCCTGCTTAATTTGGAGCTAAATGGCCTCATTGGCGCACTTCCGGGCAAAACATACCTAAGGCTACTGGGCTAAATCATTTTTTTGGCTGAAATATAGGTATCCTATTATCTTTGCACATGGCAACAAGAAATACAAAGACCGCCAATAAGGCAGCATCCTCAAGATTATTTGGAGAAGGGCTAACGTTCGACGACGTTTTAATCATGCCAGCCTACTCCGAAATTTTACCAAGAGACACTGATATCCGTTCTCAACTTACAAAGTCAATAACACTGAATGTACCGATGTTATCCGCTGCAATGGATACCGTTACTGAAGCCAACCTCGCCATTGCGCTTGCTCGTGAAGGTGGCATAGGCATTTTACACAAAAACATGAGCATCGAAAAACAAGCCGAGCAAGTAAGACGTGTAAAAAGAAGTGAAAGCGGAATGATTGTTGACCCTATCACACTTTTAGTAGACGCTACCATTGGAGATGCACTTAAACTGATGCGCGATAATAAAATTGGTGGTATTCCTATTGTAGACGCTGGACAAAAATTAGTAGGTATTTTAACCAATAGAGACCTTCGTTTTGAAACAGACAAAAAACGTAAAGTAAAAGAAGTAATGACTAAAGAAAATTTAGTGATTGCGCCAGAAGGTACCGACTTAAAAAAAGCAGAAATTATTTTACGCAAACATAAGATTGAAAAATTACCGGTTGTAAACAAACAAGGTAAACTGATTGGTCTTATCACCTACCGCGATATTTTACAACTTCGTAATTTTCCTAACGCAGTAAAAGATGGCATTGGCCGCTTATTAGTGGGCGCTGCACTTGGCATCACTTCCGATTTAATGGATAGAGCCGCAGCACTTCAATACGTAGGTGTAGACGTTGTAACACTTGATAGCGCACACGGACATAGCAAAGGTGTTATTGAAGCACTTAAAGCACTTCGTAAAAATTTTAAAGGCCTACAAATTATTGCTGGTAATGTGGGTACGGCAGATGGCGCCCTTGCGCTTGCCGCAGCCGGCGCCGACTGCGTTAAAGTAGGTATTGGTCCTGGCTCTATTTGCACCACGCGTATTGTAGCAGGTGCAGGTGTACCGCAGCTTACAGCCATTATGGAAGCAAGCATGGCATTAAAATCTAAAGGCATTCCAGTAATTGCGGATGGTGGTATCAGATACACCGGCGATATGGTAAAAGCACTTGCTGCTGGCGCCAACGTGGTTATGATGGGATCTGTTTTTGCAGGTACCGAAGAAAGTCCTGGAGACACTATTATTTATGAAGGTCGTAAGTTTAAAGAATACCGTGGCATGGGAAGCTTAGGCGCCATGAGTCAGGGAAGTGGCGACCGTTATTTCCAAGACGTAGAAGCGGATATTAAAAAATATGTGCCAGAAGGTATTGAAGGACGCGTGGCTTATAAAGGCAATATTTCTGAAATTATTTACCAATATGTTGGTGGATTAAGATCAGGCATGGGCTACTGCGGTGCAAAAAATATTAAAGCATTACAACAATCCACTTTTGTAAAAATCACCAACGCGGGTATGAAAGAAAGTCATGCACACGATATTGATATTACAAAAGAAGCACCTAATTACAGCCGTAAATAATTATACGACTTGAAAAAATCAACCCTACTAGGTTATAGCATTTTAACAGGCCTGTTAATCTTTGTAGCATGGCCTGTTTTTTGGTTGGCCCTCCTTTTATTTGTTGCATGGGTGCCCCTACTCATTATTGCTAACAACGTAACAAAAAAACTTACCTTTTTTGGCTACGCTTTTTTGTCGGTACTTATCTGGAATATTGGCACAACGTATTGGTTATGGAATTCCACCGATGTTGGTAGCATAGCTGCCGTACTTATAAATACCTCCTTAATGTGTGTGCCTTGGCTATTTTATTTTTCTGCATCGCAGAAAAATAAAAACATCGGTTATTTTACCCTCATTACTGCGTGGTTAACTTTCGAATACATTCATTTAAACTGGCAAATAAGCTGGCCATGGCTTACACTAGGCAATGGATTTGCCATGCATACCAGCACAATTCAGTGGTACGAATATACCGGCGTAGCCGGTGGAAGTTTTTGGATATTACTCATCAACATTCTCGTATATAAATTAATAATCGCTAAAAAAGAAAAACAGCCCATCAAAAAATACGTTGTACAAATTGTATCTAGCTTTGTGGTTCCCGTTGTTTGCTCAAACCTGATACTCAGCTATCAAAAAACACTGAATAGCGCAGAAACAAGTAGCCCAAAAAGCACACAAAACGTTCTAATCGTACAACCCAATATAGACCCGTATAAAAAGTTTGAACTTTCAAGCGCATCATCACAAATTGCTGAACTTATCACAGCCACCGAATCTAATATTGATAGTAATACCACACTGGTACTATGGCCTGAAACAGCAATGAGCGTTGCAGACTGGCAAGACAATATTACTAGTAACCCCTACTATCAACCCATATTTGAATTAAGTAAAAGACATCCCAAGCTTTCTATTTTATCAGGCATCGAAACCTATAAAAAATACGGCGCTGCTAAAGAAACACCCACCGCAAAAAAATCAAGCGACGGAAGTTTTTATTACGACGCGTTTAACGCAGCCGTATACATCAACAACGGAACACCAATTGCATTTTACAACAAAAGTAAATTGGTGCCAGGAGTAGAATCGCTCCCTACCTTTTTAAACTTTTTAGGCCCTGTCTTAGAGCAGTTTGGGGGCTCAACGGGTGGATACGGAAAATCGGAAGAAGCAGAAATCTTTACAAATAATGTTTGCCAGTATATTAGTGCGCCCATTATTTGTTACGAAAGTGTTTATGGTGCTTATGTTGGCACCTACAAACAAAAGGGCGCTAACCTCCTTGCCATTATAACCAACGACGGATGGTGGGGCAACACTAGTGGGCACAAACAACATTTGCAGTATGCTGCACTCAGAGCTATCGAAACAAGGACCTGGGTGGCTAGAAGTGCCAATACGGGCATTTCAGCAGTAATTGATCCACTCGGCAATATACTAGCGCAAAAAGGATGGGACGAAAGGGCAGTCATTAAATACCGTATTCCTATAAAATCTACCCTTACATTTTATACTAAATATGGTGATTGGCTCTATCAAATTTTTTCATTTTTTGCAGTCCTCCTTTTATTACAGGGTTTGTATAAGCGTTTCAAAAAAAATCTTTAGTAATAGACCATGGTTAACCTTTCATTTGAATTTGACAACAGACAAATGGGTTACCAAAAAACGGGAACAGGGCCTGCTGTGATTTTACTACATGGTTTTGGAGAAGACCACCATATATTTAATAGTACTGTTACAGCACTCAAAAAAAACTATACGGTATACGCGCCAGATTTACCAGGCACGGGTATGTCGCCAATAAATATATTCCCTGCTAATTTTTCGATCGAATATTTGGCAGACAGCACTGCTGCATTAATAGAACACGAGAAAATAAATAATTGTATTGTACTAGGGCATAGTATGGGTGGATACACGACCATGGCATTTGCAAATAAATACCCTGGTTATTTAAAAGGCTTTGGATTAATACATTCAACCGCTTTACAAGACACAGCCCTAAAAATTGAAAATAGATTACGGGGTATTTCTTTTATAGAAAAAATGGGGGCCACTACTTTTTTAGAAACCACGGTACCTAATTTATTTGGCACCCATACTAAAGAATCAAACCCAATTATTGTTTCAAATTTTATACAAGCGCTGCCTCTATTTTCAAACGAAGCATTAATAGCCTACTACCATGCCATGATGGCCCGCCCCAACCTAACCCATGTATTAGCAAACACAACCCTACCCGTGCTTTTTATATTAGGAACTCAGGACATTGCAGTTGCGCTAGAAGACACACTTCCCCAAACAAAAATGCCCAATACCGCCTATCTTTATATACTAGAAAACTGTGGACATATGGGGATGCTTGAGCATCCTACTATTTTTAATACCGCTGTCCTAGATTTTTTGGATAAAGTGAACGCATGAAAAAATGGTTTTTAATATTACTTGTTAGCGTTTGTTTTAGCACGGCGCATGCATCACATATTTCAGGTGGTGAAATGTATTACACCTATTTAGGCAAATCACCCACCAATACCAATAAATTAAGATACGCCATAACACTCTTACTATTCAAAGACACAACCGTTACTGGACCAACAGTAGCAACATTAT
Organism: Sediminibacterium sp.; assembly: GCA_044341045.1. Classification (GTDB taxonomy): domain Bacteria; phylum Bacteroidota; class Bacteroidia; order Chitinophagales; family Chitinophagaceae; genus Sediminibacterium. The sequence continues at coordinate 8,378 of JBIISK010000037.1, forward strand.
CTAGCAATTATAATATTTCTATTTATAGAGGTGATAACAACACACTTGTTGGTAATTATGTGATGAGTCGAAAGAGTTATGACTTTATGAAACTAAGCACTTACGATAAATGCTTGTCTAGTTTTCCACGTGTAGAATTTGCAGTTTCGGCCTATGAAGTTGTTGTAGATTTAGACCCTAACGCTAGTGGTTATTTTGCAAGTCATTCGCAGTGCTGCAGGGTAAGTGGCGTTTTAAATATGAACTCAAACTCTGTTGGAATCAGCTACTGGGTAAAAATTCCTGGGAGTGATTCCAACCCGTTTGCGCCAGATAATTCAAGTGCTACTTTCTTAAAAAAAGACACCATCCTTGTTTGTGTATCATCGCCACTTCAGCTCGATTTTAGCGCCGTTGATCCAGACAAAGATTCGCTGGTATATTCATTTGCTCCAGGTTATATTGGTGCAGGCCCGCCACCCAATCAATTACCAATCCAATCCGACACACCTCCTTTTGCAACCGTTTCTTATTTTGGCGGATTTAGTTTTAATAGACCATTTGGAAATACATCCACACAAATAAATGCAAAAACAGGACTTGTTACAGGTATAGCACCTGCTATTACCGGCATCTATTTACTAGCTGTTCGCGTAGAAGAATATCGAAAAGGTGTAAAAATTAGTGAGCACCAAAAAGAGTTTCAAGTAAAAGTTGAAAACTGTTCTATCACCGCCGCCGAAGTAAAACCGCAATATATTTCTTGCAATGGTTTTACACTCAAGTTTGAAAATGAATCTACCAGCCCCAGTGTTGCTGGTTACTTATGGAATTTTGGAGATGGCAAGAGTAGCCCTTCCCCAACACCAACGCACACCTACGCAGATACGGGTACCTATGTTTTAAAATTAGTGGTTACAAGCACAGGCGGTTGTCAAGATTCGGCAACATCGATTGTGAAAGTATATCCTACGTTTAAAACAGATTTTTCTATAACAGGAACCTGTTTACTTAATAATTACGCTTTCAAAGATTTAACCAATAGTAAATATGGTATTGTAAATAGTTGGCGCTGGAGTTTTGGCGATACTGGTAGCACTGCAGATAGCGCTACAACAAAAGACGCCGTTTGGAAATATAATACTGCGCAAAAATCTACTGTCACACTAATTTCTACCAATAACAAAGGATGCATAGACACCCTCACCAAACAAATTGATATTTTAGATAAACCTCGAATCGATCTTCCTTTTAAAGACACACTAATTTGCAGCAACGATACCCTTCCCTTGAAAGCGGTTATTAGCAATACCACCTCCATTAATTGGGTACCCAATAACAATTCCAATAAATTAAGAATTGTTGGCGCGAGTACTGCAAACCCCACTGTGTATCCAAACGATAGCACTAAATATTATGTAACGGTAAAGGACAATGGATGTACCGCTACAGATAGTGTAATGGTAAACGTACTTCAATTTATTAAAGTAGATTTAAAAACAGATAGTACTGTTTGTAGGGGCGATAGTTTTGCACTCGCACCTACTTCTTTTGCGCTCTCATATTTATGGCGGAGCTCTAATGGCGAAGTAGTAGATGCTGTTAAAAATCCAATAGTAAAACCGGTAAGTAATACGAGGTATTTTGTAATGGCGAATTTGGGCAAATGTCAAGATAAAGACTCTATACTTATTAAAGTAATTGCTACCCCTGAGGTAAATGCAACACTGGATACCACCATTTGTTTTGGCACTACACTACCATTACAAGCTACAATAAGTGCCAGTAAATTTACATGGAGTCCTATAAATAGTTTAACAGGCTTTAATACCCTACAACCAGTTGCTAAACCAATTGGTTCTACTACATATGTGATCGCTGTTTCTGACACACTTGGTTGTCCAAAAATTGTTACCGATACCATACGCGTAACGGTTGTACCGCGCATAATACCAAATGCAGGCATCGACACCATTGCAGTGATTGGGAGACCTATGCAGCTTGGTGCAAGTGGTGGACTGTCTTATTTATGGACGCCTTCTACCTTTTTAAATGACCCGCAAATTGCCAACCCGGTATTTACGGGTGCTGCAGGTACCGACTCTGTTGTATATACTGTAAGGGTTTTTACGCAAGCTGGTTGCTACGCCGAAGACAATGTTACCGTTACCGTTTTTAATGGCATCGCTAATATTTGGGTGCCGTCCGGATTTACACCTAATAAAGATGGTAAAAATGATATTTTAAGGCCAATAACAAAAGGCATCAAACAATTAATTCAATTTAATGTTTTTAATAGGTGGGGACAACTCATTTATACCACCAACCGTATGGGTGAGGGTTGGGACGGAACTTATAAAGGTGAATTTCAACCAAGTGGCGCGTATGTGTATGAAGCAGTAGGCATCGATTACGCAGATAAAAAAGTATATACCAAAGGAACTAGTGTGATCATTAGATAAATATAATTATGAGTAAAACAATTTTAATTACAGGTGCTACTTCTGGTTTTGGAGAAGCTATGGCCCATGTTTTTGCAGCAGCAGGTAACAAATTAATTGTAACCGGAAGAAAAGAAAGTTTTTTATCCGCGTTAAAAGAAACTCTTGTTCAAAAATATAATGCAGTAGTGCATACACTCTGCTTTGATGTGCAAAATAAAGAAGCTGTTTTTACAGCCATTAAAACAATCCCAACAAATTTTTCTGACATTGATATACTCATTAACAATGCCGGTCTTGCACTTGGTCGCGACGCTTTTCAGGACGCTAACCTAGACGATTGGGAAACCATGATTGACACCAACGTAAAAGGTTTACTCTACGTGAGTAAAGCAGTGCTCCCACTCATGATCAATAATAAAAAAGGGCATATCATTAATATAGGCTCTACAGCAGGTGTGGAAGTATACAAAGAAGGAAATGTATACTGCGCCAGCAAGCACGCGGTAGCTGCTATTTCAAAATCGATGCGTATCGATTTATTACCACAGCATATTAAAGTAACAGCCATTCATCCGGGTGCCGCAGAAACCAATTTTAGCAATACAAGATTTAAAGGAGACGAGACAAAAGCAGCAGCCGTTTACGAAGGATATAAAGCATTAGAAGCGGTTGATGTTGCAAATGTAGCCTATTATGTTACTACCCTTCCAGACCATGTATGCATCAATGAACTTGTAGTAACCTGCACCAGTCAGGCTAACTCCTTTTATTTACAGAAGTAAAAATTGCGCGGGATTAATTTCAAATAAATTTATCCAAAATCGATTTCGGTATTGTCGCCAATATTTAAACTGCGTGACAAACCTTTAACACTAGCGTCACTTCCTATTAAAGAATTATCAAGTACCACTTCATGTAGGCTGGTATAGCCGCCAATAATACTATCTCTAATAATAGATTGTGTTATAGTGGTGTTAGGGCCAATTGCTACATTGGGGCCAATAATGGCATTAGAAATTTTGCAACCCTCTGCAATACTAACCGGATTAATAATAATGGTATCGGTGTAACCATGTGCTTCCGGCACATGACCGCCTAATTTTTTTAATAGGGTTGCATTGGTTTCAAGAATCGATTCTTTTTTACCACAATCAAACCAGTGGGTTACTTTAAAGGATTTAAACGTCGTTCCTTTTTGCAGCATACAAGCAAGTGCGTCGGTTAAATTATACTCGCCTTGCGTGGTAATATTTTCTACAAATAACTGTTTCAAACACTCAAACAAAACAGCTGTTTCATTAATCTTGTATAACCCCACAAGGGCTAAATTACTTTTAGGAATCGATGGCTTCTCTACCAGTTGTTCAATAAAACCATTGTCGTCTATTGTTGCCACACCAAAACTTCGGGGATCATCTACTTTATGAACACCAATCATACTAACAGGGCTGTCAATAATTTCTTTTACATCAAATTCACAAATGGTATCGCCAAGTGCTACAAAAATGGGCTCGTCTCCAATTAATTGCTTGGTTAATTCAACTGCATGTCCGGTGCCTTGTCTTTCATTTTGGTAAACAAAATGCGTGGTTAAGTCAGGGTAAGTTTGTTTAACATAATCCTGAATTTTTGCACCCAAATAACCAACAATAAATATAAACTCGGTTATGCCCGCTTCCTTGAGCTGATCTACAATATGCGACAGAATTGTTTTTCCGGCAATTGGTATCAGCGCTTTAGGCTGTGTATAGGTATGCGGTCTTAATTTTGTTCCAGCACCAGCAACAGGGATAACAGCTTTCATAAATTGGGGAATTGAATATGATTTACCCACATTGATTAGGGGTTCGAAATTAGTAAAATTAGGCATTGGAACAACAATTGTGAATAGTTTACTATTGCTTACTTCATTTTAGCCGGGCATAATGAAGGCCTTAACTTATCTTTGTAGTCAAGCATTAAAAATAGCAACCATGCAAAGAGATACCCTTGTTTTTGACATCATTAACCAAGAATTAGCACGCCAACGTAGAGGCATCGAACTCATTGCTTCTGAGAACTTTACAAGCCTTCAAATCATGCAGGCAATGGGCGGTGTGATGACCAATAAATATGCCGAGGGGTATCCAGGACGCAGGTATTATGGTGGTTGTGAAATTGTAGATCAAACAGAGCAGTTAGCCATTGATCGTTTAAAGCAAATTTTTAACCTCGAATACGCAAACGTTCAGCCACATAGTGGTGCACAAGCCAACGCGGCACTTATGCTTGCCATTTTGCAACCTGGTGATTCGATTTTAGGTTTAGACCTTAGCATGGGTGGTCACTTAACGCACGGATCGGGCGTTAACTTTTCTGGTAAAATTTACAAACCCCATTTTTATGGTGTTGTAAAAGAAACAGGCCTTATTGATTATGAGATGTTAGAAGCACAAGCGCGTGCTGCAAAACCAAAATTAATTATTTGTGGCGCAAGTGCATACAGTAGAGATTGGGATTACGTACGTATCAGAAAAGTTGCCGACGAAGTAGGCGCTTTTGTACTTGCTGACATTGCACATCCTGCAGGATTAATTGCAAAAGGTTTATTGTCTTCTCCATTTGAACATTGTCATTTTGTTACCTCTACTACCCACAAAACATTACGTGGACCTCGTGGCGGTGTGATTATGATGGCGAAGGATGGTGAAAATACTTTAGGCTTAAAAGATATTAAAGGAAATTTAAGACTATGGTCTAATGTTATTGATATGGCTGTGTTTCCGGGCACACAAGGTGGGCCACTAGAGCACGTCATTGCTGCTAAAGCCATAGCATTTGGTGAAATTTTAACCGATGAGTTTTTAGTATACCAACAGCAGGTGCAAAAAAATGCGCAGGCCATGGCTAAAAACTTTACGGATAAAGGATATGAAATTATCAGTGGCGGTACAGACAACCACTTAATGCTTATTGATTTACGCAATAAAAATATTAGCGGTAAAAAAGCAGAGCAGGTTCTAGGACACGCAGACATAACAGCCAATAAAAATATGGTACCTTACGATGATAAGTCTGCCTTTGTTACCTCAGGGATCAGATTTGGTGTAGCAGCCGTTACCACAAGAGGCATGGTAGAATCAGATATGGCTTTTGTTGTAAATGCAATTGACAAAGCGCTTATGAATCCTGATGATGCAGCACTTCTAGAAAAATTAAAAGGCGAGGTAAACGAGTTTATGTCTCAATTTGTTTTATACCCAGAACTATGATCCAACGCATCCAAACCCTATGGTTACTATTAGCAAGCATTTGCGCTTTTGCATCTGTTAAGCTACCGTTTTATTTTGGCAGCGTAGAAATACCTGGCCCAACGGTAACCATAACGCCTTACGATCATTTCATGTTACTCGTATTTGTGATTGCTACCGGGCTTGTTGCACTGATTAATATTTTTTTGTACAGCAACAGAAGCTTACAAATTAAAATTAGTGTAGTTGGTGTTTTGTTAGGTCTTGCAAATCTGATGCATTACTTCCTATATATGCGTAACTTTAAATCGGGTGGACTATCGCTGTATTCGATATTTAGTTTTTTAGTGCCTATATTTTTTATACTCTCTATTATTGGTATGTACAAAGACCAAAAGTTACTTAAGAGCTTAGATCGATTAAGATAAAACATAGCGGGCGCGCATCTCATTTCGCGTATTAATAACGCTTTCAATTACTTACAAATATTTTGCGGTATGAGAAGCGGCGCATTTTTTAATGCCCATTGGCACGCCTTCGTACACAACGGTTCCACCACCATCACCTGCTTCCGGCCCCATGTCTATAAGCCAATCTGCCGATTTGATAACGTCTGTGTTGTGTTCAATAACTATCAGTGAATGACCCTGACCTATAAGTGCCGAAAAGGAATTCAGCAATTTTTTGATGTCATGAAAGTGAAGGCCCGTAGTAGGTTCATCAAAAATAAATAGCATTTGACCATGCCCCTTACCCTTGCCTAAAAAGCTGGCAAGCTTAACACGCTGGGCTTCCCCTCCACTTAAAGTGTCACTACTTTGACCTAGTTTAATATAACCAAGTCCCACCGATTGTAGTGGCAGTATGGCATTGTAAATATTTTTATCTTCTACAAAAAAATCGAGCGCTTGGTCTACCGAAAGTTCAAGCACATCAAAAATATTTTTGTCTTTGTAATTGACTTCTAACACTTCTTCTTTAAATCTTTTACCGCCACAAGATTCACAAGTAAGATGCACGTCCGCTAAAAACTGCATCTCTACTACTTGTTCACCTTCTCCTTTACAGGTGTCGCATCGTCCACCATCTACGTTAAATGAAAAATGCTTGGGCATAAATCCACGCATTTTTGAAAGTGGCTGTTTGGAATATAAATCCCTAATACCATCGTAGGCTTTTATATAGGTTACCGGATTACTACGAGAAGATTTTCCGATGGGGTTTTGATCTATCAGTTCTATTTGTGAAATAGAATCGACATCACCAATTAATTTGCTGTGAAGACCCACTTTATCGGCTGGTTCTCCCTTATATTTTTGGAGTGCTGGATATAAAATTTGCTTAACAAGGGTTGTTTTACCACTTCCGCTCACGCCACTAATAACACAAAGTGTTTGTAGCGGAAATTTAACGGTAATATTTTTTAGATTGTTTTGCCTAGCACATTCTACCCCTATAAAACGGGTGCTCTTTCTTAATGTTTTAGGCACTTCGATAGCAAGTGCGCCCGATAAATATTTACCCGTTAAGCTATCTGGGTTTTTAATAAGCTCGTTGTAATTACCTGCCGCTACTACTTCGCCACCAAGGTGCGAAGCAAAAGGTCCCATGTCAATAATATGATCTGCTTTACGCATAATCATTTCATCGTGCTCTACCACCACAACCGTATTGCCTAAATCACGCAGTGATTGTAATACGCCAATTAAACGCTCCGTATCTCTCGAATGAAGACCAATAGAAGGCTCATCAAGTATGTATAGTGAGTTGGTTAAATTACTTCCTAGATTTCTAGTTAATTGTATACGCTGACTTTCACCACCACTCAACGAATTTGCAAGTCTATCCAGTGTTAAATAGCCAAGACCCACGTCTAGTAAGGTTTGTAGACGCTGGTGTATTTCAATTAAAATTCGTTTAGCTACGCTATTATCATGCTCCGATAATTCGAGTGTGTCAAACCAAGTTTTTACATCACGCACTGGCATTTGACAAAGTTCACCAATATGTTTACCGCCAACTTTTATATAGAGTGCTTCTTTGCGTAAACGGTATCCGCCACAATCAGTGCAAGTAGTACGGCCACGATACCTGCTTAATAAAACGCGGTATTGTACTTTATATAAATTTTGTTCTACCTCTTTAAAAAAATTATGAATGCCATACACTTTACCAACACCATCCCATAACTGCTGATACTGCGCTTTGGTTAACTGTGCAATGGGTTTATGAATAGGGAAATCAAATTTTGAAGCCCCTTTAATAAATTGATCTTTCCACCAACTTAATTTTTCACCCTTCCATGGCGCTACCGCCCCTTCAAATAAACTTAAACGCGTATCCGGAATTACTAAATCCGCTTCTACCCCTAATACCTGACTAAAACCTTCGCAAGTGGGGCAGGCACCAAATGGATTATTAAACGAAAATAAATTCGGCACCGGCTCTTCAAACACAATGCCGTCCATTTCAAAACGGCTGCTATAGTGATGCACTTTTTTTGAGTCTACCTCAATGTATACTTCACCCTCTCCTTCATAAAATGCAGTTTGTACCGAATCCGAAAGGCGGTGCATATCATCTTCGTCAAAGTCTTTTACAACAATACGGTCTATAAGTACCCAGGTTTGTGGAATGGTCTCCGTTGCTGAAGTTGCTTTGGCAAGCGGTAATATTTTTTTTAATACAGCCGGCGTTTGTTCCATTAACTCCTCAATGCGCATGAGTGGCTCCGGAGCTGTTGCAACATATATTCTTGTAAAACCTTTTTGCAATAGTATGCCCAACTCTTCAAGTACGGCTCTATTTTTATGCTGCTTTAAGGCAACGCCAATCACTACTTTACTATTTTTTGGAAGCGCGCAAATAGCTGCAACCACATCCGATACTTCGTCTTTTTTTACTTCTTTGCCGCTAACCGGAGAAATGGTTTTACCAGCCCTAGCAAATAATAGGCGCAGGTAATCATATATTTCAGTCATGGAGCCCACCGTACTTCTGGGCGTGCGGGTAATTACTTTTTGCTCTACCGCAATAGCCGGACAAAGGCCCTTTATCATGTCCACGTCTGGCTTTTCCATACGGGCCATAAATTGTCTAGCATAAGCGCTTAAACTTTCGGCGTAGCGGCGCTGACCTTCTGCAAATAAAGTATCAATGGTTAGAGATGATTTTCCACTTCCTGAAACGCCCGTTACTACAATAAATTTGCCGCGCGGAAATGCCACGCTTACATTTTTTAAATTGTGCACGCGCGCACCCACTATTTCAATAGCATCTGTGCCCTTTGCCTGATCCACTTTCTCGCTCTTTGCCACCGCTTTTTCTACTTGTTTTTTTGCTGCCATAAATACGTACACAATGTAAACAGATTATTGCAGCATAGGTTTAGTTGCACCTTAAATAAACCCGGATTTTTTTGAGGTACACACAATTTTTTTTGGATTTATTCGATGTGAATAACCAAACCGCTCTTTTGCAATGTATCCACAAGCGAGCAACCAGCATAAAAGATGGCTAATTTGAACCCCGAGAAGAAAATAAACTATGAAAACACTCGAGCAGGTTGCAGATTTAGATTTGATACGTTCCTTTCAAGCCGGCGATACAGAAGCATTTGACGTACTGGTAACCCGCTATAAAGACCGTATTTATTCTTCCATTTTGTTTTTTGTAAAAGATACCTACCTAGCCGAAGACCTGTTTCAAGACGTATTTATCAAAATTATTGATACCCTAAAAAATAAGCGCTACACAGAAGAAGGTAAGTTTTTACCATGGGCGCTTCGAATCGCGCACAACTTATGTGTCGATTATTTTAGAAAGGTAAAGCGCACCCCTGCTATCAAAACTTCAGACGATCAAGATATTTTTGAGGTGATCAATGTATCACAAGAAGCACCGGACCAAAAGCTAATGCGCGGTGAAAGCCACGAAAAAGTACGCCGCATGCTTGATTTACTTCCAGAAGAGCAAAGAGAAATTATAGTGCTCAGACACTATGCGAATTTAAGCTTTAAAGAAATCGCTGAAATTACCAATTGCAGCATCAATACGGCCCTTGGCCGGATGCGCTACGGACTTATTAACCTCCGTAAAATGATGACAGAAAATCAGATGACTTTATAAATAAGTGTGAACAGCGCACTAAAAGCAACCGTTTACCTACTTATTTGCTGCGTCAAATGCAGCTTTGATTGCATCTAAATGCTTGATAAAACCTGCTACACTTGGATCGTAGCCATATTTTACATCACTTAAGGGCTTCCCGTTTAAATCCAAAAACATATAAAGTGGCTGTGCATTAAAGCCAAAGGTTTTGATTTCGTAGTCTAGGTTTTTATCACCAACCGTTGCAATTTTAACGCCATTTTTATCGGTGTACTGCTCATTTGCAGGAAGTTCTTCTGTTTCATCTACATATAGGCTTACGAGCACAAAGTTTTCTTTGATACGCGATAATACCGCAGGGTCCTTCCAAACCTGCTCTTCCATTTTACGGCAGTTAGGGCAGGTATGTCCTGTAAAATCAAGCATGATGGGCTTCTTTAAAATTTTAGCAGCAGCCATCCCTTCTTCCAAATCAAAATAAGCCGTTAATCCAAAAGGTACTTCTAATTTGTTGGTATATTTTTTGGGTGGCGCAGCCTGCGGTCCAGCGCTAGGGCTTACTACACCCGCATTGCCAATTTTATACTGAAGGTCATTTAAATTAAATTCTTGTGTGGTGGATGGAGGAATAAATCCGCTAAGTGCCTTAAGTGGCGCACCCCATAAACCTGGCACCATATACACTGCAAAACTAAAACTAGCTATTGCAAAAAATAAACGTGGTACCGATACAAATGGCAAATCGCTATCATGTGCAAATTTTAATTTGCCTAATAAGTAAACGCCCAACAAGAAAAATATAACAATCCACAGTACTAAAAACACATCTCTATTTAAAATACCTAAATGATAAGAGAGGTCTACGTTGGATAAAAACTTAAGCGCCAGTGCTAGTTCAATAAATCCAAAACTTACTTTAATGGTATTTAACCAACCGCCGCTTTTTGGTAATGATTGTAGCATCGACGGGAAAAATGCAAACAAAGAAAACGGAATCGCTAGACCAACCCCAAAGCCCATCATACCTATAATGGGCGCGAGTCCTACGCCTTGCATGCTGGTTTGTCCAAGTAAGGTTCCAACAATAGGACCCGTACAAGAAAACGAAACAATCACAAGCGTTAAGGCCATAAAAAAGATGCCCAGTAATCCACCCTTACCCGCTTTTTGATCTGCTTTATTGGCCCAACTATTAGGGAGCGCCAATTCAAAAGCACCAAAAAATGAAATAGCAAAAACAATAAATACCACAAAAAAGAAAATATTAGAAACCGGGTGCGTAGATATAGTATATAAAATTTTATCGCCAAAAATGAGCGTAAGCACGAGTGTGGGAATAGTATAAATAAGCACAATAGATATAGAATACCAAAGTGCATTTTTTAATCCTTCCATTCTTGTTTTGCTGCGCTTCAGAAAAAAGCTAACCGTTACTGGAATTAATGGAAACACACAAGGGGTAATAACTGCGAGTAATCCCGTTGCTAAACAAAGTAAAAAAATACTCCACATAGAACCCGTTTCATTTGCAGTAGCAGCGTCTGTGGTAGTTGCGGCAGTATTTGCAGCATCACCTTCAATGGCTACATTTATTTTTTCTTCGCCGCTTGGAAATTCTTCCCCTTTTACACCAAGCCAATTAAAGGTCCCTTTAATAGCGCTGGTGCCAGTCTTAAAAAACACAGTATAAGCAAATGTTACACTATCATAAGCAGTTCCTTTATCCGTCATGCCCGGAAGCGCCACTGCGCCAGCCACACCTGTTTCTTTAATAGTAGCGTCTGCGGTTGCACTACTATCTAATTGTAACGCTGACACAAAAACATCATCATTATTTTTTTTAACAGCAGTAAAAATGCGCGTGCCTTTTAAAGCTTTAGCCTTCACCGTTAATGTGGCCGAAGTATCAGACAACTTAGCCGCCGAAAAAACAAACTGCACAGGTTGTTCCTGTGCAGCAGCGCTGTATACTAATTGTATACTGGCAAGTAAAAGAATAAATAATATTTTCTTAGTCATTATTGAAGCTTAAGATCAAAAGTTTTTTTGCTTGGTGGTAAACACTGACGGTCGTCACAAACCATATACTCGACACTACCACTGATATTTGTTTTAACACCTCCACGCACTTTTAATGTTTGTATATAGGTGGCAGTTTCGCCAATATAGCGCACATTGGTTTTAAAAATTTCATCATATACCTGCTTTACTTTAGCCATTTCTTTGGTAGCACCAACTTTGGTAACGAGCGGATTATTTTTAAAATTAATTTTAGTTGGAACCGGACCACCTTTACCCGTTGTTTGTGAATACATATGCCAGTCCCCTTCTATAATAGCAGTAGCTGTAAATGTGTACGTGTCTGCGCTTACTTTTTTTACAGAATAAGACCAATCGACAGGATCTTGAATTTGAGCTGCAGCACTCAACGTAATACATACAACAGTAAAAAGAGCAATAATTTTTTTCATAATAATTAATTTAACCCAAGTAATTCAAAAACTTTTTTTCCATCGATATTGCCAAGTATACTTGATGTGGCACGCTCTGGGTGCGGCATCATACCAAACACATTTTTAGACGCGTTGCTGATACCAGCTATATTTCTGGTAGCTCCGTTAGGGTTACTTCCTTCTGTAGCATCACCATTTTCGTCACAATAAGTAAATATAACTTGACCGTTTGCTTCTAATGCATCGAGTGTTTTGTTGTCTGCAAAAAAACGGCCTTCGCCATGTGCAATAGGTATTTTTAATGCGCCTGTTTTTGGATTCGTGATAAATACATTTTTACAAATAAATTGCTGGTTGGCATTTTGAAGTAATACGCCCGGAAGTAAACCACTCTCACACAGTATTTGAAATCCATTACATACACCAAGTACTTTGCCGCCTCTATTTGCAAAATCTATAACCGATTGCATCATCGGGCTAAAACGAGCAATAGCTCCGCAACGTAAATAATCACCATAAGAAAATCCACCCGGAAGTACGATACAATCATCGGTGTCAAACATGCTAAGATCTTTGTCTTTATGCCATAACATAATCACTTCTTTACCCAAATCTTGGGCTAATGCATCTTGCATGTCTTTGTCACAATTAGAACCTGGAAAAACAACCACGCCAAACTTCATAAAATGTATAGTTATCTGATATAATATAGCAAAGGTAACCCTCAAAAACAGAAGAAAAAGGCTAAATTTTCACCAAATGCCAGTTGTTGATAATTATAAGCCCCAAAGCAGTCCAAAACAGGAAATTAGGAAGTAATAAGCTTTTAGGGTTACTATACCCGTTAGAGATTGTTGCAGAAAGTGGCACGAGGCCCATTAGCAGTATTTGCGCTCCTAAACTGCTAAACAAAAAGGGGCTAATCATCAATATAAAAAGAAGCACCATAATTACCCCCCAGTTTTTTCGAATTTGTATCACTAGCCTACCTACATGTAATTGTAATTGGTAGAGCCCAACAAGTATGGCAAATAGAACAAAACCAAGGTTGATTAGGTAAAGATTTGATTCGCCATCAAGAGGAGAACCAAATGTAATAATTGGCAAATAGTTGATTGCCGTTGACCACGCGTTATTCAGGTACAAAAGCACAAATACAAAATAGTAAGGCAGTAAAATACCTAATAATAAAACCAGCCACTCGGCTATTCTAAAAGGCCTTACAACGGCTAAAGCAAATAGTACCACCACAATTAATATAGACAATGGATGAAACAGTAAAATGGAAATGCCTGCGATTAATCCAATATTAAATAAGAGTGTTTTAGGCTCCGGATTATTATAGAGCCTACTTAGTTTGATAAACATCCAAAGCGTCAATGAATTACTTACCAGTGTTTCTGTTATCAAATCAGATTTCATGAGCAGTCCTGACAACAAAATATAAGTCATGGCGGGCACATAGTTGACAGAAGCAAACATGCGCAAATCCTGCATCACCATATTAAGGCGAAGCGCCTGTGTTACTAGTAATGCATGAAAAATGATAACCTGAATGGCAAGGGGTAAGGTATATATATAATGGGCAAGCACATAAGAAAACAAGCCATTTTGTTGGCCAGAAACCACTTGTAAGGGTACAAGTTCCTCAAACCCGTGAAAATGAACACCCACGCTTAACAGCAGTACAAGTAAAATATTTACAACAGATCTATCTCTAAATAAAAAAACCATGGAATTCGTTTCTCCCTAAAAGTAAGCTAATAATCAATTTTAGCAAAACAAGTATATCCTCTAAACATACATGGTACAATCATTTGCCTCAGTCCAACTTGCTTTGCAAGCCTAGGCATAAATTCATGACCCCGATCTACATTTTTAAAGCCAGGGTTACGGTTAATTCTTCCTTCAGCTGTTATGGCCTGATTGGTTAATACGTTTTGGTTTTTTTCCTGCATGTTAAAAATGAAATTGAGCTGATCTCCCGCATTCAACATCGAAAATCCTATAAAATTTTCTGAATTATCGTCGTATTGATTTTTACGAATCATATTGCTCCATTCCATATTGCCTTTTGGATCAAAAGAAATCACTGCAATATTTTCGGCGAAATACCTAACCTGATTGTTGTTGTTGAAAAATG
>JBIISK010000009.1:0-63960 GCA_044341045.1 Sediminibacterium sp.
TTGCCAAATATTTTCGAGAATCCACGCACGTCTTCTCCAGACCATCCACTATTCATTTCACCATATTTACCAAACTTGCTACTCATTAAATCAAATGCAGATTCAATACCAGTAATAGTAAAACGGTAAGGATGCAATTGTACAAACACGGTACCCGTTACATTTTCTTGGGTATTTTCTAAAAACGATTCGATATCGCGCATCACAGGATCCATAATTTGACCTTCATGCAACCAGTTGCCATAAAACTGCGCCAATTGATCTTTCCAATTTAACTGCCACTTGGTTAACACATGTTTTTCAAGTGCATGATGCGCTTTTAAAATAACCATGGGTGCTGCTGCTTCAAAACCAACACGTCCTTTGATACCGATAATGGTATCGCCCACATGAATGTCTCTACCAATGCCGTATGCACCTGCAATGGTTTGTAAATATTGAATGGCTTTTGTTGGATGATCAAAGCGTTTATCGTTAATCATAGTTAAAGCCCCTTGTTCAAAATGCAAACTCACTTCTTCGGAACCAGATGCAGTTACCTGTGTTGGCCATGCAGATTCTGGCAACATGCCTTTAGACGTTAAAGTTTCTTTACCACCAACACTGGTTCCCCAAAGGCCTTTATTAATCGAATAGGCTGCTTTTTCAAAATTCATGGCAACCCCCTTAGATTTTAAGTAAGCAATTTCATCCTCTCTACTTAGTTGCATATCTCTAATGGGGGTAATAATGGTAACGCCAGGTATCATGATATGAAAAACCATATCAAACCTAACCTGATCATTGCCCGCGCCTGTACTACCATGTACTACCGCAGTAGCATTCATCTTTTTGGCATGCTCCGCAATATGAAGTGCTTGACTTAAGCGCTCGGCACTTACACTCAGTGGGTAGGTGTTATTTTTAAGCACATTACCATAAATCAAATACTTGATAATGCTATCGTAGTAGGATGTTACCGCATCAATAGTGGTATGTGTTTTTACGCCTAAATTATAAGCGTGGGCTTCAATATTTTTTAATTCTTCTTCCGAAAAACCACCAGTATTTACAATTACACTATGCACTTCATAGCCTTTTTCGTCTGTTAAATATTTAACGCAATAAGAAGTATCTAAACCGCCACTAAATCCGAGTACCACTTTATCACCTGCCTTTACTTGATGTAGTTCACTTGCCATTTTATTATTTTTTCGATAAATTAAAGCTTGCTAGTTTTCTTTTCTTTTTTTCTAAACCACTGCAACAAATTATTATGTTTGAATTTCATAAAGCGTTCGTAGAGTTTAGAATTACTTTTAAATTCTTCGGATGTTTCTTGCGTGGTGTAATGATCGGCGGGGTCATATAACATAGCCGTACACATACAATTTTTACGATCTTTACTTTGTAAAATTTCATAGTTCACACAGCTTTTACAACCTGCCCAAAACTCTTCATCGTCTGTTAATTCACTATAGGTTACAGGCTCGTAACCTAGATCACTATTGATTTTCATCACAGCAAGACCTGTTGTCAATCCAAATATTTTTGCTGTTGGATAGCGCTCTCTAGATAATTGAAAAATAGTTTGCTTAATTAATTTAGCAACGCCACTTTTTCTATGTGCAGGTGCTACAATGAGACCACTATTGGCCACAAATGTTTCATGACCCCAAACTTCGATATAGCAAAAACCTACCCAAGTACCATCCTGTTCGATGGCGATTACCGCCTTGCCTTCTTCCATTTTTTTTGCAACGTATTCAGGCGTTCTTTTGGCAATACCAGTTCCCCTGGCTTTCGCAGAAGATTGCATTTCGTCTGTAATGGTCTGAGCATATGTAACGTCGCTAGCATTTGCTACGCGAACAATTATTTTTTGTTCCAACGCGTTCAATTAAAGTTGTAGAAAAGAAAAAAAATAAACTGGGGGTTTTTTCACTGATAGGGGCAAGTGCCAGTTGCTCGTCCTATCAGCATCCACGTCGCGATCTGACCACAAGCCTAGCCACAGAAACAGGTCCCAAACAAATAGAGGTTGGAAGACATATTGAGTTTCTATATTGAAATGCTGTTTTCACCATTTGGTATATTGCGCTTTTGAAGCTGTAAAAATAGGTTAGTTTGCAGTAAAATAAGGGGTTTTCCACAAAAAATCCTCATTTTCACTAACAGTTGTAAGCATTAAAAAAGGCTACCTCGTTTAGAAGTAGCCTTTTGAAGTAAAATAAGTTCGGTTACTGTCCTCCGCCTCTGTAGGTGCGCATCATATTATTCATTTGACGTTCTGCGCCTGGCATTTGCATCATTCGCATCATTGGATTTTGAGGCCCTTGTGTTGCTCCAAACTTGCGCAAATTATACGTAAAGCTAATCATGAAGTAACGCTTTAAAACACGGGTTTGTAAATCTTGAATAAAGTTGCTAGTTACATTTCTAGAAATACTGATATTCTGATTTAATAAATCAAACACATAAAACTTTAATTCTCCGGCTTTATTTTTTAGCATTTGCTTAGATAAGCTTGCATTCCAAAGTGGGATACTTGTATTAAATCCTTCGCTTCTTCCCGCATTATAAATGTAATCAAAGTCAGTAGATAGAACCCAACCACTCTTTGAATAAATAGTTGCTTCTGTAGAAATGGTTTGACTAAAGAAGTCTCCATTTTGTTGAGGCTGTAAAGTATATCTAGCCATTGTCAAATTAGAGTTAGAAGAGAAATTCATATCAAACCCTTCTTTGATATTAGTCGTCCAAGAAATCGTTCCACCCAAGTTAGTATTGCGTGTAAAATTGCTAATACTATTTACCAGTGTTTGTGTTTGACTACGAGAAACATTAGCCATTAAGTTCAAATTGCTTTTTGGCTTTTTAATAGGGAAACCATAATTGAAAAATCCATTTACATTGTAAGTGCCACTAAGGTTAACAGGCTTAATGGTTTGTACACCGCCACCAGAAATGGTTGTCGAATTTTGAATATCGTTTTCAATAAAACTTCCACTCAAGGTTGCAAAAATTATTTTTTGAGTAAAAATATCAAATGAATTAAATAAGAATCTAAATGAATGTGAGAATTGTTGTTTTAAATTAGGATTACCTGTTCTGATAAGGAGCGGATTACTATTATCAATTACAGGCTGTAACTGCTCTGCACTAGGTTGTGACGTACGTCCATTGTAAAAGAATCGCATATTTTTTGCCTTTGTGAAATCGTATCTGAAATTAGCAGATGGAAATAAATTTACAAAGTGTTGCTTTAGATTAACATTGGTACTAATGTTTTTACTTACCAAATCACCAACCTGAAGTCCAGACCCAATGCTAAAATTATATTTAGCTTCTTGAACACGGTAGTTCAAAGTAAGCCTGTTGGCATTAAAGGTGTTTTCAAAAATATTGCTCAAATTAGGAACAGCAATATCATAGTCATTAGTTACTTTATTATAGCCCTGTGTTGCCCTTCCAGAATTATTAACATTACTAGAAATATTATAATTAAATTCTAGTTGCTTATTTTTACCAATAGGCTCTGTATATGACAATGTAGCACTATTGTTTTTGCCATCGCGGTTAGTTGTATAAATTTGGTCTAGTGTATCGGTGTAGTTACGTGTTGGTAGATTAAATTGATTTTGCGACCAGTTACTTCCAGACCCGTCATTGGTATTATAACTACTATTTAAACCAATAGAATAGGTACGGCCGCGTTTTGCAAAACGGTGCCTAAACGTAGCCTCTAAACTTCCGTTAATACCCTGATTGTCTCTTACAGAGTTTACGCGAGAGCTATTTAGGCTTGTGATTTTACCTCGGGTAGAACTTGTTGTTTGAAAGGTTTCTGAATGCGTATTTTGAAAACTAATATTAGGTCTAATAATTAACGTGTTGCTGGTATCAAAATTGGTTTCAATATTAAAGTTGATACGGTGATTTTTATTATTGGTTACAGAACTTTGTACCTGCTTGCTAAAAATAGAAGAGTCAGTGCTACCCGTAACTAAATTTTCAGTTAAGCTGTTTTGATCTCTATTGGTTGTTTGATCGTTGAAAAAGTAACTTCCAGAAAATTGGGTTTTTTTACCCCAGTTATCCTTATAATTCAAACCAGCTGAGAGTGTTTTTACAATACCGCCACCACCACCGGTTCCAAGCAGTCCGCCACCGCCACCCATAGTTGCACCGCCGCCGCCGCGACCACCACCCCCGCCGCCGCCAAAGCTGCCGCCGCCTAATGAACCAAGCATATCTTGCACAGAAAAGTTTTGCTTGTTTACGTTATTGGCCTGACCCGTAAATGTGATTTGTTGGTCACCATTAAATTTACTAATGTTGATGTTATTGTCATACAACGCATCGTCACTATTGGCGCCTGCACCAAGTGCTGCTCTACCAAAGTAACCTTTGCGTTTGTCTTTGCGGGTTGTGATATTAATGGTTTTAACACGGTTACCATCATCAAATCCAGTAAATGCACTCTGATCACTTGCCGCATCAAATACTTGAATTTTGTCAATAATATCTGGAGGTAAATTTCTGGTTGCCATTTTTGGATCATCACCAAAAAAACGTTTACCATCTACAAGTACACGTTGTACCGTTTCACCTTGCGCCTTAATACCACCATCTTTATCAACTTGTATACCAGGAATTTTTTTAAGCAAATCTTCAGCAACTGCATTTGGCTTTGTTTTAAAAGCAGAAGCCGTAAATTCTACGGTATCTTTTTTCATTTGAACCGGCGACTGAGATACGGTTACATTACCTAAATCATTGGCGGCTTGCTTTAAATAAATTTTACCAAGATCAACTAGGCTATTTTTTGCTGAAAAAGTGATTTTTTTAGAAAATGGTTCGTAACCCTGAAATTTTACTTCCACGAGCATTTCACCAAAAGGCGCATTGTTAATGATAAAACTACCATCTGCTTTAGCAAGTGTAAAAACCTCAAGTGATGAATCACTAGCAGCTAATACAACAATGGATGCGTCTTTTAAAGATTGCTTATTTAAAGAATCAATTAAAATTCCTTTTACAGTCGCTACAGATTGAGCGCTCGCAAAAGAAACAAAAAATACAAGAGAAAGTAAAGAGAGTAATTTTTTCATAAAAAGGTGCTAATTAGGCAGTGCAAAGTTAATCTATAATGATAGACAGATATTGTTTAAAAAAGTTTAAAGGCAAGGTAGCAGGATAATAGGGTACTGTGATTGAATATCGGTGAGAACCCTTTGAATAAGGATAAAGTTTGTTAATTTTGTAAAACGAATTGAAAAACAAAATATTGTAACAAAATAAAACATTACACTATGTTCACCGGTATAAAACAAAGATTCACCCAATTAATCGTCTTAACAGTAGTTTTTGCAAGTTGTAACAATTCAGAAGCTCCAAAACAAGAGGTAACAGATACTACTACCCAAACAAATATGGAGGCAGCAGCAACTAGTTTTCCAGTATCCATGGTGAACAACAAAAAAGATCCTACCTGTGGCATGCCAGTTACGGCAGGCATTTCAGATACAGCGCATTATAAAGACAAAGTGATAGGATTTTGCTCATCAGGTTGCAAAGACGAATTTAAATTAGCGCCTGATGCCAACATTGCTGCTGCAGAAATCCAGTAAGCTTAGCTAAATAAATATTCAACATCTTCACGGGTAAGGCTCTTAACAAAACCTTCATCGTCGGTGATGAGTTCACGTGCCAAACTGCGCTTGCGGTCTTGAAGTTTTAATATTTTATCTTCTACGGTATCGGTACAAATCATGCGGTACGCAAAAATGTTTTTGGTTTGACCAATACGGTGCGTTCGGTCAATCGCTTGCTGCTCTACTGCAGGGTTCCACCAAGGGTCTACAATGTAAACATAATCAGCAGCCGTTAGGTTTAAACCTACGCCACCCGCTTTCAGTGAAATTAAAAACACACGGCAAGATTCGTCATTTTGAAAACGTTGAATGGCGCGCTCTCTTTCAAGTACGGTACTGCTTCCATCAAAATATTCGTAATCAACGCCAAGCTCTGTGAGACGCTCTTTAATAAGTGCAAGCATCCCTAAAAACTGAGAGAACACAAGCGCTTTATGATTACTAATGTTTTCTGTAATTTCTCTACCAATCTCTTCAAGCTTAACAGATACATTCGGGAATTTTTCTTCGTCTTTTATTATAGAAGGGCTATCACAAATTTGACGCAGCTTCATGAGGCCTTGTAAAATGGTTAATTGAGATTTTTGAATGCCTTGATTGTCTACAACACCTAAAATTTTATCACGGTAATCGTTACGGAATGCTTCATAAATTTTACGCTGCTCGTCTCCCATTTCACAAAACAATACCATTTCTTGTTTTTCTGGCAAGTCTTTAGCCACCTGCTCTTTGGTACGCCTTAACATAAAAGGATACAAGAGTTTGCGTAAATGATCTTTTTGTTCTTTTTCACCAAACTTATCAATAGGAATAGAAAATTCTTGTTTGAAAAACTCAACGCTTCCAAGCATTCCAGGATTCAAAAAGTTCATTTGCGCGTATATATCAAATGTATTGTTTTGAAGAGGTGTACCACTTAAACAAAGCCTATTGGTTGCTTTCAAAAGGCCTGCCGCTTTGGTCACTTTACTATTTGGATTTTTTATGGCTTGGCTTTCATCAAGTACTACATAATCAAACGCCACTTCTACAAATTGTTTGATATCGCTACGTAGTGTTCCGTAAGTAGTGATAATAACATCAGCCTCATTGGATGCTAGTGCATCACGAGACCGTCCAGCACCGTGGTGCACATAAAAACTAATATTGGGGGTAAACTTTCCAATTTCATTTTGCCAATTGTACATGAGCGTTGTAGGACAAACCACAAGCGCCTTTAAAGTGCCTTCTTCAGATTTTAAATGATGCAAAAAACTTAGGGCTTGAATGGTTTTTCCAAGTCCCATATCATCCGCTAAAATACCACCCCAGCGTACTTCTCGCAGGTAATTGAGCCACTGAAAACCACTTTCTTGATATGGACGCAAGACTTCTTTTAAATGCTTTGGTGCAGGCACATCTTTAATCGAATGATTTTCTTTGAGACGCTCATATTTTTCTTCTAATTGAAAAAACAATTCTTCTTCGTCACGTTGCAAATAAAGTTCTTCAATAACACTAAAATGGTATTTACTTAACTTTATATTTTCTGAACGCCCTTCGCCCACTCTAAATAAAAGTGAATATTTTTTAATCCACTCTTCTGGTAAAATACCAAGGGTTCCGTCTTGTAGTGGTACAAATTGTTGTTTGCTAGCAAGTGCTTTTTTTACGTCTTCGACACTTACTTTTTGCTCCCCAAAATGAATTTCAACTTTAGCATCAAACCAATCGGTATTACTACTAATAAATATTTTGGTAGAAGGTTTTGCTGTATTGAACCTGAAATTTTTAAGTGCTTCAAATCCAAAAACAGGAATACTCATGTCTTTAACAGCGTCTACAAATAAAAAGAACCAGTTATTTTTTAAGACTTCTGCTCCTTTTAAAGCTAGCAAATCACTTTGTTCGGGTCTTACAAAACCTGAATGCAAAGATTCTATTTTTGAAATGATACGGGCTTCCGTTTCTAGGTTACGCTGTATCATTAATATTTTATCAGAGAGCGGAACAATGATTTTGTCTTTATCGATCGCGCGCACTTCAAAACCTTGGTAAGAAAATACCGGCTGAAATAATAAATAATCGCCACGTTCTTTAAGATGAATACTTACTTCTGGTGTAATATTATTAAGCTCTTCTTTTTCTACATTGCCAAAATGAATATGGTACATTTTAGAAAGCGGCAATACAAAAGTTTGTAATTTTTCGGCCCACTCTTCTTTACGAATTACAATTTTACCACTTGGCAAAAAGGACTCCATCATTAAAATGTCGTCAGATTTTTTCCAGGTAAAATACTGCTGATGATATTTAAAAAGTAAGGGGCTAGTGCATTCGTTTTCTGAAACATTAACGTCTGCGAGTGGTAGTTTTACGCGGCATTCAATTTGATAAGCGCCTTTTGCATATTGAATTTCAAAATAGGGTGCAATAAAATTACACACCAGCTCTGCAGGCTCTAAATTGGCCGTTACAAACTGTTTTTTTTCTGGTAAGGTATATACCAAAAGGCTTTCACCACAATGCTCAAATAATTTTTTAATTTTTGGATGCAGGTATTCGTTGATCAGTGTCCTGGTTTCTTCAGGGAGCTGATCATTGTGCTGCTGCACAATATTTTCCCAGATACCACTGAATGGCGAATTGCGGTCTAGATACCTACTTACTTCTGAAGACATTAATTTACGCAGCTGCTGCACCAGTGATTTATCCTGCTCGTCTAGCATTTCTGTATTAATAAACCGCGTAAGGTCTTGTTTTTCTACTTTACCTAAAAAACGTTGCTGGTCTTCGTCTACTTCTCCCTCAACAATATCAAACTGCGTAAAAGGATACTGTATACTATTTGTAGAAATGACAAGCCCTAATTTTTGAAAAGTTTTCCCTTTTACTTTGGATACAGACTCGTCAATCTTTTCCGTTTCTTTTTCGAAAGGAATAAAATCAGGCTTTTTAGGCGCGATAGAAATAGCTTCGTTGCCTAAAGGAAGTGCCACTCTTTTAATTGTAGTATCTAATACACGTAAAAAAGGTTTACCAGCCGTGTAGGTGAATTCAAATTTATTTGTAAGGTCGTCTGACAAAGAATAACCGTAGAGTGCTAATAATTTATTTTTTTCTTTATCCCAGTTTCTAATGCTATCAAAATAACCAGGGCCAAACTTGTTCAGTAACTGTAAAAAAATAATGTTTTTATGTACGCAAAGTGGATGCTCTGTTTCAGATCCACAATTACAAGAAGTATCAAAATTACGCTCTTCATTTTTTTGAATAAGTAATTGATAGGTATGTCCTTCATATACCAAAGAGGCTGTAACCCGCTCCTCCTTTGCTTCTATGATAGTTGCAGAACCAGTGCGTAAAAAATCACTTGCATCTTCGAAACTAGATTGATCAGAAAGCATTTTTATTTGCTTAAGCTCTAGTTGTTTCATTTTAACAACCGTGTGCTTTTGATCATAAGCCGCTTCATAATTACCTAATTGATTGCGGTCTAGTAAATCTTGTAAATGAAATAAGGCGCCGGCTTTGTGTCTACAGATTTCTGATAGATTATATGGGCAAGCACAGCGAACCGATAAAAATTTTGGATTTTTGAATTGAGAGACGCTCACCTTATAAAAAGTAGCATACCCATCATCCTTGACACGGAAATTGACATTGCCCATAAGGTCGTCATATTCAAGTAATTCTACGTTACCCAACGCATGAATTTTTTTGCCTCTTCTGATTACCTCTTCGGTACCGTTATTATAAATATGTTTGACCAAGTAAGGTAGCGCCATAGTGCTGTTCTAAATTGCACCCTGTTTAAAAAGGGCAATTTGCGAAAGTACGAAAAAGCTGCTAATTGGTGCGTACTAAATCTCCGTTTTTGTAGATAGGAAGCACCGGAGCTACGTCTGTGGTAACGCAGTAAGTTAAGTCGGCTTCTAGCCCATAGGAAGCCAAGCGGTGCCAATGGGTGGTTTTTTGGATAAACTGCGTGATATCCGCCTTATGCAAATTATATAAATCATTTGCCATAAGTGAACTATCACAGTGGATGGTAAAATGATCTTTTATTTGCTCGATAACAGCTCCCGCAAATAAAGCGTCTTCTATATTGACGCGGTCTTTCCATGCAGAGCAACCGAGTACAACCGGTTTATTTTGTGCCACCAAATGTGCGCAAACCGCCGATAAATTAGGAAAAGAACCAGTAATAATTTGATCCGCACCATTGTTGAGGGCCATATGCAAAAGCTTGGTACCATTGGTTGTTGTTAGAACCAGTGTTTTGCCTTCTATAAAACTGCGCGGGTATTCGGCAGGTGAATTACCGTAAGAAAGCCCTTCAATAATTTTTCCGTCTCGCTCACCAGCTGTAATGCCGCCGGTTGCTTTTCCAACTTCTATGCACTTGTTTACATTATCTACAGGAATAATACGATCTGCACCATTGTAAAGCGCAGTTGCAATAGTAGAAGTGGCCCTAAATACATCAATAACAACTACAATACAATCACTGACATTGTATAGTTCTAATAATTTAGGCGATAATACGGTATGTAAATGTGGTTTGGACTGACTCATGAGGCTGCAAATATAAAGCCAAATGAGTGAAAATAAAAAGGCCAGTGCAAATGCACTGGCCATAAAAAAGAACAGAGGGGCTATCCTTTTTTTGTAAGAATTAAAAGTTCGTTGGCATGCACTTCGGTGACGTATTTTTTAACGCCGTTTTTATCGGTGTAGTTTCTATTTACGAGTTTACCGTCGATGGCTACTTCGATTCCTTTTACTAAATATTTTTCGGCGATTTCGGCTAGCTTGCCCCAGGCTACAACAGAGTGCCACTGTGTTTCGGTTACTTTTTCGCCGTTGGCGTCTTTGTAAATTTCATTGGTAGCTAAATTTAAGTTGGCTACTTTACGACCGCCTTCGAAGTTGGTGATTTCGGGGGTTTGACCTAGGTGTCCAATAAGCTGGACCTTGTTTTTAATTGCATTCATAATTAACTGTTTTCATATTTGCGATAAACAAATAGAAACATTAATTACACAGATGCAAACCTGTCTATAAGATTCGAGTATAAATTCTAATAACTATAAAGCATTATTACGCAAAAGGGAACTTTACCACTTTTGCTTTTACCGGTGTATTTCTGATATCAATATAAATTTCAGACCCAACCGAAGCGTTTGCAGTAGCCACGTAACCCAGTCCCACAGCCTTTTGTAGACTTGGTGCTTGGGTACCACTAGTAACTTTACCGATGGTTTCACCCGCTTCATTTTTAATGAGATAATCGTGTCTTGGAATACCTCTATCAATCATTTCAAAGCCGACTAATTTTTTAGTGACGCCTGCCGCTTTTTGCTGTTCAAAAAATGATTTATTGGTAAAATCTTTGGTGAATTTTGTAATCCAACCAAGACCGGCTTCTAGTGGAGAAGTCGTGTCGTCAATATCATTTCCGTACAAACAAAAACCTTTTTCTAAACGCAGCGTATCACGTGCGCCAAGTCCAATCGGTTTGAGTCCTTGTGGTGTTCCAATTTCAAAAATGGCATTCCAAATTTTTTCTGCAGCACCATCACTATCTTCAAAATAAATTTCTACGCCGCCAGATCCCGTATAACCAGTTGCACTTACGAGTACATTTTCTACACCTGCAAAAACACCTTTTATAAATGTATAATAAGGCAGGTTTAAAATATCCATCTGCGTAAGCGGTTGTAATATTTTAGTAGCATTAGGACCTTGAATGGCAAGCAAACAAGTTTTGTCGCTAATGTTGTGCATTTCTACACCCGCTGTATTTTTTGAAACAATCCAGTTCCAATCTTTTTCAATATTAGACGCGTTTACAACGAGCATGTACACTTTGTTGGCTTCAACACAATACACCAGTAAATCATCTACAATACCACCATTTTGGTTGGGCAAACAACTGTACTGCGCATGTCCATTGGTAAGCACCGACGCATCGTTAGAGGTAACGCGCTGAATAAGGTCTAATGCACCCTCTCCTTTTAAAATAAACTCACCCATATGACTTACGTCAAACACACCTGCATTGTTTCTTACGGCAGCATGCTCGTCATTGATGCCTGAATAACTAATGGGCATATTATAACCAGCAAATTCAGCCATTTTCGCGCCAAGTGCCAAGTGCTTATGGGTAAACGGAGTATTTTTCATAGCAGTACTTTATATTGCCAGCAAAAATAAGGGGTTTATCCATATTCCATGCGAATAATTGATTAAGACTGAAACCTAGAAATCAACAGTTTGATTGCATCAAATCCAAAAGCAATTGCTTTTACTGTATCTGAAACAGTCGCTTCATTTTTTGTTGAATTTCGCTTAATAGTATCGGCTTTTTTGTCTAACTGTTTTTTAATGTCGTCCGCTTCTTTTTGCTTTTGCTCCCATGTTTTCTTTAAATCGTTTTCGATTTTTTCACTTTCGCGTTTTAATTCCTCTAAACGGTTTTTTAATACTTCGGGATCTTCACTATCATCATCAATTGACTGGCCTTTTACTCTTTCTAAACCCGTTGGTGTCATGATGTATTCTACGTCATAGTCATAGTCAAATGCATCCGCATCGTTGTACCAATCTGAATTGTCGCCATCAAATGGAAAATCAATATTAGGGCCAGTTTGAGAGCGTAACCCTCTTTTATCTACGCTTACTCTAACTTGTTCCCATGCTTTATTGGTAATTTTAAAACACTTACCAACTGGAACTGCGAGTGTCATGATAACATGCTGGTTTCTAAATTTATCTGTTTTGTTAATCGCAATGCCTTTATCTAAAAACAAACTGCTGTCCTCTTGATTGAGGTCAAAATTAATTTTGCTGGCAAGACGCTCTGCTTCTGCTACTGTTTTACCATTACTGATGCGCACATATTTAACTTCAAAACTATCAGACGCTGCTTTTACAATTCTGATCCGTAAATTTCTTACATAGACGGTATCGCTATCAAAAAAAGTAAAGGGTTCTAATTTTAACCAAGTATGGTTATAGTATTTGAGTTTTTGTTGCGCGTTTATTTCTAAATAATTCACCTTCGCATTGGCAAGTTTATATACTTCTTCTCGAGGTTCATTTTGTTTAGAAAAACTTTTAGTTAGGGTAGCAAAAAAGAGTGGAATAAATACCCAACTTAATGCCCATAATGACCAAAATCCTCCGCGTACCCACACATTTGCTTTTTTAATACCTGCAATTTTTCTGATAATAGCGGTAACTATTCCAATGACCGGAACCCAGATAAAAAATATAATGATTGCATAGGCGTACCAGTTGTGGGCACCATCTTCTAATATAAATCGGCGTAATGGAAGTAAGCCGGTGGTTGCAATACCTATTCCAAATAATGCCGCTAAAATTGAAATAGTAATAATTCCAAAAACAAAATATACAAAGGCCTTCATTAAGATGGTAATGGTACGGCCTGCAAAATGCAAGCAACCTCCGCGCTGCGCAGGCTCTGGCACTGCATTTGAAGCAGCCGCAGTGGTTTGAGACGCATTTGATTGGGTCTTATTGTACATATTAGAACCCCAGCTTTGTGCTCTTTTACCAAAACCTTCCATGTCGGTTTGAATGGTATTTTTAATGCTATTGATGTCTACCTTTTCGCCACGCATTTCTAATTTGTCGGCAGTGGTTTTTGTTTCTGGAAGCACCAACCAAAGTACAATGTATACAAAGACAGCGCTAGGGCTAAATGTTAATTGAATAAAATTAGGAAAGTCATCAAATTCCCAAAATTGAAACAAATGAAAATGATTCCAATTTAATACGAGTAGTATACTAGGTACTAAAAATAAAAGTCGAATGTATCTAACTCTGATATCAAAATATTTAGATAAGCCCGCACATACACCACCTATCACTTTAGCATCAATATCTCTAAATAATCTTTTTCTTGCGCCACCAATTTGATTGTTAGAAGCATTTGGAACAGCGATCCACAAGAGCACGTATGCAAAAAGTGAAATGCCAAATAACAATACCCATAAAACACGCACAAGTAGTGGATCTAATTTTAAATAATTAGCGATACCGGCACACACACCACCAATCACTTTGTTTTGCTCATCGCGGTATAGTCGTTTTTGAGGATCGTTACTGTTGTCTGAAAACTGCTCCTGCTTTTCGTTTGAAGGATTTGCACTCGGGCTTGCCTCAAAGCCATCCTGTGCTTCAAAATCGGCAGGACGACCAATGCTTTCAATAATTAAACGCATATCATCTTCCGTAATGCATACAGCACCTTTTTTTAAACGGTCGTCACATAACTCTGCAATACGGCATTCGATGTCATTGATGATTTCATCTCGGCCTTCTTCGGCGTCAAAATATTGACGTAAACTTTCTATGTATTGTTGTAATGTTTCGTAAGACGATTCCTCAATAGGGAGGATACGACCTTGGAAATTTATGTTGATTACTTTTTTCATGGATCAAAAATTTAAGCGGTTATGCTTCGGTGTTAGGAGTTGGTGGTTGTGTTAATAATGAAACGGCATTTGCCATATCGTTCCAAGTTTGTAATAAAACAGAAAAGGCTTCTTTGCCTGCATCTGTCATTACAAAATATTTACGTGGTGGCCCACTCACACTTTCTACCCATCTGTAATTTAATAAACCAGCATTTTTGAGCCTGGTTAATAGCGGGTACAAAGTCCCTTCTAGAATATGCAAATTGGCTGCTTTCATTTGGTCAATAATATCACTCGGATATACTTCACCTCTATTAATGATAGACAGGATGCAAAATTCTAAAACCCCTTTCCGCATTTGCGATTGTGTGTTTTGAATATCCATTGCTTTGAATTGAAACACAAAGATGGGGATTTATTTAGTACTATGCAAAACATAGTACTAAATATTTTTGAAACGAAGTGGCAAAAAATATCCAAATAACTGAAAATCAGTTATTTGGATAAATAAATCTTTCGGAAATAAAATTCTGAATCACCTCTAGTTCGTATAAATCGACCGGAATCTACCCTTAAATCACCACCAGTTCGTAAAAATCGTCTGGTTGTAGGTAGGTATTTGCGAGTCTTTGCAGCTCCTGAGGAGTCACCGATTTGATGGTTTCAATGCTTTTATAAAAGTAATTTTCGTCTAGTCCGTTCAGCGCATAGTTTTTCCAACGGCCTATAAGCTGGAAAGGACCATCCAAATCACCTAGTAGTGAGCCAATCATATAATTACGCACCAAATCAAGTTCATCTTGAGCTACGGGCTCATTACGGAGTATTTCCATTTCTTTTAGTACCTCAGCTATGGTAGCCGCACAAACATCACGGCCGGCTTCGGTACTAATCATCCATGCACTAGCGTGCACATGGTTTTGAAAATAGCTATGGATGCCATAGGTATATCCTTTGTCCTCTCTAATATTACTCATGAGTCGAGAACCAAAAAATCCACCAAAGAGTGTATTGAGTACATGTGCTTTTTGAAAATCAGGATGATGTCTATTTGGAAAAGGTCTGGCCATTCTAATAGCGCCTTGCACACCATTTTCATCATTGATAATTTCCACCTTTTTTTCAGGCGCTGTTACAACCGGATGTTCCACCACCACTGGTGCATCTGCGTGCAAAGGCAGTGTACCAAAAGCTTTGTTAAGCATCGATTCATAACCTGTAGGCATTTTTCCGGCCACAAATATTTTACAAGAGCCGTTTAAATAATACTGTTTGTAAAACGCTTTTAACAGATCCGTATTAAGCGCATCATAATCTTCGGCGTTGGAATACGTACCATATGGATGATTGATGCCAAATAAATATTCATCAATTAAACGGTTCGCAATAAAATCACACTTTTGCAAATTAACAGACAAGCGCTGTTTTTGATTTTGAATATAGATCGCTAATTCTTCTGCTGGAAAAATACTGGTTTCAATAATTTCACGCACCACCGGAAGTAAGGTTTCCAAATGTTTACTCAAACAGTGTAGGGTAATACTTGCCGTTTCGTTGTAGCAACTTCTATTTAAATAGGCCCCATGAAATTCAAAAAAATCATTGATTTGATAGGCCGTTTTAGATGTCGTGCCGTTTTTGATTAAAAAATTGGTGGTTGCAGCCACCATGGGCTGCTTATCATACCAATTACCAGCGTCAAATACCCATTCAACCATCACCACGTCCTGTGCACCTGCGTTCATGGCATATACCGGCACTTTATTGTCCAGGGTAAACCGGTCACAATTTTTTAATTGCAAATCAAAATGAACCGCCTCTTCTATCGTTGGAAATATTTTTCTATCTAACATGTCATTTTTTATTGAGCGTGATACAAGAGTGTATTAGAATTGTTATTGTCAAAAATTGAATTGGCATATGCATGAATAGTATCAATACCAATGGCTTGATATTTTTGAAATTCGGTGTTCATCATACTAGCGTCCCCTAGTAATTCGTAAAGCGCAATACTACTTGCTCTACTCATTACACTCATGTCTTCAAAAGCAATCACACTCTCTGTTCTATTAATTACTTTTTGTAATTCTTTTGCTTCAATTTTTGTGGCCTTCAATTTTTCTATTTCTTCATCTACTACCTTCATTGCATTTTCCATAGAAACCCCTTTTACGAGTTTACCATCTACCGCAACAAGACCTGTATCTAAACTTCCAAAATGATAACAATCAATGCTAGAAAAATATTGTTTTTCTTTTACGAGTGTCTGATACAACCTAGACGCAGCGCCACCCCCCAGTATTTCAGTCAATAAATCTGCGGCGTAGTAACCAGGTGATAACCTGGCGTCCATATGCCATGTTTTTACAAATGCATCGAGTGGCACATTGGCTTCAACTTCTAATTTTCTTGCTTCGGTTTGCACAGGTTCGATAGGTAATTGACGATCATATTTTGTGCCCATTTCGATGGGACCAAACCATTTTGCTGCCAAGCGTTTTACTTGTTCTAATTTTACATTTCCAGCCACCACTAGTATGGCATTGATAGGACGATAATGTTTGAAAAAGAAATTTTTAACGTCATCTATTTTTGCATTTTCAACATGCGATAGTTCCTTACCAATGGTCATCCATCTATACGGATGCACCGTGTAAGCGAGGGTGCGCATTTTATGCCACACATCACCGTAAGGTTTATTGATATAGTGTTCTTTAAATTCTTCACACACCACTTTACGCTGCGTTGCTAAACTTTTTTCACTAAACGCTAAACTTAACATACGGTCACTCTCCAACCAAAAAGCAGTTTCAATATTTTGGGCCGGTAACTGACAATAATAATTGGTTAAATCATTGGTGGTGTAGGCATTGTTTTCGCCACCCGCGCGTTGCAGGGGCTCGTCATAATCTTTAATGTTAACGCTGCCACCAAACATGAGGTGCTCAAATAAATGCGCAAAGCCTGTTTGGGCCGGATTTTCGTCTCTAGCCCCTACATCATACATCACATTCACCACCGCCATGGGTGTTGAGGGGTCTTCGTGAACCAAAACCCTTAATCCGTTGTCTAATACAAAGCGATCGAATTGAATCATAATAGTTATAATAGACTGCAAAAGTACATACAACGCTGTTAGCTATTTTTAAAACTTGAACTATTCGGTAGTACCTTTGTACCCATTATTTAAAATAAGCAAGCATGCAATTAGCAGATTTATACCAAAAGGCGCTCAATTTTGAGTTTTTAACCATCGAAGAAGGGATGTTTTTATTTGAACATGCCCCCCTAACCGAGCTCATGCACGTAGCAGACGAACTCCGCAAAATTCAGGTGCCACATGGTAAAGTAAGTTGGCAAATTGACCGTAATGTAAATACCACCAACGTATGTGTGGCCAATTGTAAATTCTGTAATTTTTATAGAATCCCAGGGCACGCCGATGCGTATATCACAGACATGCCTACCTACCGTAAAAAAATTGAAGAAACCCTTGCTTATGGTGGCGATCAGTTATTATTACAAGGTGGACATCACCCAGGTTTAGGACTCGATTTTTATACGAGGACATTTAGAGAAATTAAGCAGGAATATCCAACACTAAAACTACACGCACTTGGACCCCCAGAAGTAGCGCATATTTGTAAGCTCGAAAAAATGAGTCACCACGATGTGCTAAAAGCCTTACAGGAAGCGGGTTTAGACTCTCTACCAGGTGCCGGTGCCGAAATATTAGTAGACAGAGTACGCCGTTTAATTTCTAAAGGAAAATGTGGTGCCGACGAATGGCTTGCGATTATGCATGAAGCGCACAAACTAAATATTACCACCAGTGCCACGATGATGTTTGGTCATGTAGAAACACTAGAAGAAAGATTTATTCATCTAACACGCATCCGTGAAATTCAAAGTTTAAAACCTGAAAATGCAAAAGGATTTTTAGCATTTATTCCATGGACATTCCAAGACGTTGATACCTTACTTACACGCATTAGAGGGGTGCATAATTTAACCACCACCGACGAATATATTAGAATGATTGCCATTAGCCGTATCATGCTTCCAAATGTCAAAAACATTCAGGCAAGCTGGCTTACCGTGGGTAAACAAACCGCCCAAGTTTGCTTACACAGCGGCGCCAACGATTTTGGGTCTATTATGATTGAAGAAAATGTAGTGAGTGCAGCAGGTGCGCCTCACCGTTTTACCTATAAAACCATGCAAGACGCTATTAAAGAGGCTGGCTTTGAGCCTCAATTAAGAAATCAGCAATACGAATGGCGCGAAATACCGGCAGCCATTAAGGAGCAAGTGATTGATTATTAATTTTTTGAGCTAGCCTGTAACTTTTTATAGCCGGGATCGTTATACCCACAGAAAAGACCAAAACAACTGTGTTTTTGCTATGACGGAGAAAGACTACAACGAATCTGTGCTACTGTATGCCGATAATGTATACCGCTTTATCGTAAAAAATCTTCGCCACACCGAAGACGCAGAGGACATTGTGCAATCTGCCTTCGAAAAGTTATGGATCCACAAAGACAGTGTTGAGCCCCAAAAAGCAAAATCGTATTTGTTTACGGTGGCCTATCACTTATTAATTGACCATACTAGAAAAGCAAAACGTATTTCGTTACAAGAAAGTTTTGAAAACGATACGCAAACAGCTTATCAAGAAAACAAGGCTTTAAAAAAAGTATTGCACGACGCACTGGCTACCTTAAACGAAACGCAGCGCAGTTTGGTTTTATTAAAAGATTACGAAGGATATAGTTACGAGGAAATTGGAGAAATCACAAAACTTACCACAGACCAAGTACGTGTGTATTTGCATAGGGCCCGTTTAAAGCTTAGAAATTATTTAATTAGTCCGCAGCAAGTATTATAAAATAAATGCAAAACATAAACCTACATAATTATCAAGATTTTTTACTTCGTTATATCGACGAAGAATTAGACCTGCGTGAAACAGAGGCCCTGCTTGCATTTGTAGCGGTTCATCCTGCTGTTGGGGAAGAATTAGAATTATTACAATCAACCAAACTAGACATTGAAACAATTAGTTGTCCAAGCAAAGCCCTACTCTATAAAAATATTTTTCCGGTTACCCTAGAACCAACAACCATTGTATACCCTAACAAACAAAAATTATTTAAAAAAGAAAAGGAAAAAGCGCCCATTGTGTTTTTAAAATGGTGGGCGGTAGGTGCTGCGGCAGTTTTTATTTTTATAGTGGCGCGTTATGGTATGTTTAGTGGTGAGGCCGGTAACAGTCTATCTAAAAATAATGTAGCGAAAAATAATTCAGTAAAACCAATTACTTCACCCGTAAATAATTCAAAAAATAATATTTCAACCCCTAATGATACTATTGCAAAAACTGGTTCGCTCGCATCAATAAATGTTAAAGAAAATCAACAAAATATTGCTAACAACAATTTAGATCAAGGCGCTTTTGAAAATCTAGCGCACCCATCTATACCAACTGCTTCTACCGTTACAGCCAGCGAAACGGCGAGGGCCATACCAAGTTACAACGGCTCCATTATAGATGTAAAGCCAACTGTTATTGCTGAAATAACTGCAGCTCCAATTGCACTTAACGAAGCAGCAGAAACACAAGAACCAAACGAAACGATTGAAACGATCGATACAGAAGCCGCTAGCAGTAATAGATCTGTTATGGTTGGCGCTTTTGAAATCGATAAAGATAAATTTAGAGGCCTCTTTAGAAAAGTAAATGCGATTATTAAAAACAAAGAAAATAACAAAAATGAAAAATAAAGTACTCACAGCACTCTTTAGTATTGGAACATTATTGGCAAGTGCGCAATCAGATAGTAGCTATACAAAAACGGATAGCATCAAGCTGAAAGCTGACACCATCAAAGTGGGCAATTTTTATATTGTAAAAAAAAGTGGCGATGCACTTTTTACAACACAGGTTAAAGTAGGTGATTCGGTTATCAATGATGCCACTGTTCAAATTGGCAATATCACCATTAACGCAAGCGGCCTCGACCGAAAGCCTGTTATTAAAATTGAAAGGAAAAAACCGGCGCCTAAAAAAGTAAGCACCAATTGGTGGATTTTTGACCTGGGTTTTGCAGGTAATAGAGACGAAACCAACTATGCAACTGCTGTTGTAAATAACAATTACCTCAGAACCTTTAGCCCTGCTAATGGTGCGCCCAACAAACAAACATTTAATTTAAATAACGGTAAAACAACCAATGTAAACCTTTGGTTTTTTATGCAAAAAGTAAGTATTGTTAAGCAGGCGGTATTTTTAAAATATGGTATGGGGATGGAAATGTATAATTTTAGATACGACTCACGTGTCTCTTACCGAAAAGATAGCTACCCTTATGTCTACAACGATTCGATTTCGTTTTCAAAAAATAAATTATTCGCTGGTTATTTAAGCGTGCCGCTAATGTTACACATTAATACCACGCCTGGCAACAAAAAAGGATTTAGTTTTAGTGCGGGTGTGAGTGCTGGTTATTTAGTTGGTAGCAGGGTTAAGCAAAAAAGTGCCGAGCGTGGTAAACAAAAATACAAAGGTGATTTTGACCTATCACCATTTAGAACCGCACTTATTGGTGAACTAGGTATTGGACCCGTTAAACTTTACGGCTCATACAGCTTAAATACTTTACATGATTCATATACCAGGTTAGAGCAATATCCTTTTGCAATAGGTATCCGTTTTAGCAACTGGTAATATGATTGTATTACATCATTAAAAAGCGGCCAACGGTCATATACCATTTACTCTTTTCATTTTTACAAAGGCTCTGATGTCCACTTTGTATATATTTAATGAGTTCTTTTTCGCGGCTTGCTAAATTTTTAAATATCTGATGTGTTTCTGATTCCGTTACGCGAGGATCTGTAACACCCCACTGCAACAGGACTGGGCAATTAATAGCAGCAGCGTCCTGTTGTGGTTGGTAATTAAACGCCCAAGCACCCAGCTCTACACCACCCCAAAAAGTAAGTAAAGTACTAAGCGGCTCTGTAGGAAGCCCCATGGTGCGCATACGTCCTGCTACCGCATCTTGTAAAGTTGCAAAAGGCATTTCTAAAATCACTTTAGAAGGCTTAAGGCCAAATTCTGAAACGGCTTTTGTAATCGTAGCAGCGCCCATAGAAATACCATAGAGCACAATATTTTTTTCTTGTTTTGCTTGCACATAATCATACACAGCCTTTACATCACGCGCTTCATACATGCCAATAGATGTTGTAGATCCTTCACTATTGCCGTGTGCTCTAAAATCTGTTACAATGATGTGATAACCCATTTCATGAAACGCAGTAGCTTCTGCAATAATGCCACTTTTACTACTCCCGTGTCCATGAAACATAAGTACGGTACCGCGTGGAATTTTCCCACTTGCAGTATCAGCAGCTGCATACCAACTTTCTAAACGAACGCTATCTTCTGTTGTAATGTAAACGGTATCGTGCGCTACCAAAAAAGAATCAACCACTTTACTTTTGGGATATTGTACACCAAAAAAGATAGCGCTTGCTTTTTCTGACGCAGACATGTCTGAAGGCTTTTTTGGCTTTGGCGCATCTGCATAAAAATGGGTAAACTTATAGGCCTGAAAAGCGGCAATTATATTGATGAAAATAAATACAGCTAATAGGGTATAGCCAATTCTTTTAGCCCATTTTTTTAACATAGTGTGTCGTTTAAATTGTTGTTGCGCCAAAATATGTTTGGAGAGCAGCAGGTATATTTATACCCGCCTCAGTCTGGTGATTTTCTAATAAGCACGCTAATATGCGTGGAAGTGCTAATGAACTTCCATTTAATGAATGTGCGAATTGCATTTTGCCATTTTCATCTTTAAATCTGCATTTTAAGCGGTTGGTTTGGTAAGCTTCAAAATTAGAAACACTACTTACTTCTAACCAGCGTTCTTGAGCTGCACTATATACTTCAAAGTCATACGTAATAGCACTTGCAAAACCCATATCACCACCACAAAGTCTTAAAATGCGGTAAGGTAATTCCAAAGAAGCTACTAGTTTTTCTACGTGTGCTACCATTTCATCTAACACTGCATAGCTTGTACTCGGTTCTACTATTTGTATGATTTCAACTTTTTCAAATTGATGTAAACGGTTGAGTCCTCTCACATCTTTTCCGTAGCTACCTGCTTCTCTTCTAAAACATGGAGAATATGCAGTCATTTTAATTGGAAATTCTTCTGACTTAATAATAACGTCGCGGTACACATTGGTAACAGGAACTTCCGCAGTAGGAATCATATAAAAATCATCTGCAGGCATATAATACATTTGTCCTTCCTTATCTGGAAGTTGTCCTGTAC
This sequence comes from Sediminibacterium sp., assembly GCA_044341045.1. Lineage (GTDB taxonomy): Bacteria > Bacteroidota > Bacteroidia > Chitinophagales > Chitinophagaceae > Sediminibacterium. Next base: position 22,417 of record JBIISK010000009.1, read on the forward strand.
CAAGTGCAGAAGCTTCATTCACCATAAAAGGAGGCAAGTATTCGGTGTAACCAGCAGCTGTATTAAAATCTAAAAAATACTGGATAAGTGCACGTTGAAGTTTAGCACCCTTTCCAATATAAACTGGAAAACCACTGCCGGTAATTTTATTGCCTAAATCAAAATCAATTAAATTATATTTTTTTGCAAGGTCCCAATGTGGCGCCGCACCTGCTGGAAGTGTAGCAGTAGGTCCACCAGTTTTTACCACCACATTGTCTTCTGGTGTTTTACCAAGCGGCACGGGTGCACCTGGTAAATTAGGAAGTTGTAATAATTGATTGGTCAATGACGTTTCAATTTCCGCCATTTGCGTTTTAATAGGATCTAAGCTTTCTTTCCATCCAGCCACTTCTACTTTGATAGCTTCTGCTCCAGCCGCATTTCCGGATGCCATCATCTTACCAATTTCTTTAGATGCCGCATTCACTTTTGCTTGCGTGGTATCAAAATCCAATTGCAATTTTTTACGCTGGTCGTCTAATGCAATAATGCTATCCACGAGGTCCAACTGCTTGCAATGCTTTACCGCCAATCTTTCCTTTACAAAGGCAGGGGCATTTCTTAAAACACTCAACTGTAACATAAAATCAACTATTTCTGCAAAGATAACTTTTGAAAGCTGATGTACGCACTGCTTTGGGCTTTACATTTGCAATATGAGCTTTGCAACAGACGATTTACAACAAAGATGGTGGCAATTAGAGGCCAAATTACTGGCCCGATTTGACAAAAAGCCCGATTTAGAAGGGGTTTTGTTCTTGATTGGCATGCAGGAAACCGGTTTTATCCAAGAAAAGATATCGAAAGAGCAAAAACAAGACCTTATGCACGTGGCGGTTTGCACCGTATTAAGTGCCAGCGATTATTACCGTTTTGCAGGAAAAGACCCGGATGGTTGGCCTCATTTTGAGCAAATCAAGGAGCTGCCGGTGATGCACCTACCTGATCAAGAAAACTTTTTAAAAGACCACGTACTACTCTATTTTGAAAAAGAAGGTCTTTAAAACTAGTTGATCAAATGATTGGTCAATTTGAATAAATATGCAATCTTTGCAACCTATAAATAAATAACTATGAATTTTCCTGCAAACCTATACTACACCAAAGATCATGAGTGGATTCAATTAGACGGAAACGTTGCAACCATTGGTATCACTGACTTTGCACAGCATGAGCTTGGTGATATTGTATACATCGACATCAATACTGTTGGTAAAGCACTTGCTGCCGAAGAGGTATTTGGTACCGTAGAAGCAGTTAAAACAGTAAGTGATTTATTTTTACCTGTTGCAGGAAGCATTACAGAAGTGAACCCACTTTTAGAAAAACAACCGGAGCTAGTTAATACGGATGCTTATGGTGATGGCTGGATGGTTAAAATGACCGTTAGCAACCCTGCAGATGTGGCCGCTTTAATGAGCAGCGAAGCTTACGCAGCCCTTGTTGGGTAACCCAAATGAAAAAACTACATTTCTTACCAGGTTTTATTTTTTTAGGGATTAGTCTATTCTTACTCACTATACCTGGATCCTCGGTTCCAAGTGGGTGGTTTTTTACACATATCCCTCAGTTTGATAAAATCGTGCATATTGGCATGTTTGGCATGTTATGCATACTTTTTCATTTCCCAGCGTTTACCTCATCCCTTTCGGGAAAGCAAAAAACTACTTGGTACTGGTTAGTATCAACAGCGGGCATTGTATATGGTGTAGCGATGGAATTTGTACAAAGAGACCTTGTTGCGAACCGTTCATTTGAAGGAGCTGATATATTAGCTGACATGGTTGGATGCCTTGGTGCACTTGCGATTGCACTAAGTTTAAAAAGGCAAGAGCAGGCCTAAAAAAACAGGCCCCAATAGAAATTGGGGCCATAACCAAAACTAACTGCTTATGAGAAAAAGTTGAAAATTTTTGTTGTTGGTGGCTTCTAATTTGAAGTCCTTATAAATTTCCTACTTTTTACGCAATAAATAAAATATTCTGGTACAAATTATTTGTTAAAACGGGTAAATTTACACCGTGCCGCAATTTAACTTCAACGACTCCGTTAACTTTTTATCCAAATTAACCCCAAGGCGGCTATGGAATGGCGCAAAAGTGTATTTGAGCTACCAATTAAGCCGTTTAACGGGTAAGCCCATAGTTTGGGGTATACCCATATCTATTTCTTTTGAACCTACCACTTCTTGTAATTTACGTTGCCCGGAGTGCCCAAGCGGGTTAAGGGCTTTTACGAGGCCTACAGGTATGCTTCAGCCTAGTTTTTTTAATGAAACCATCGATTCGGTATATAAAGATTTGATATATCTCATCTTTTATTTTCAGGGCGAACCTTATTTAAACCCGTCCTTTTTAGAGATGGTGGCTTATGCGAGTAAAAAGGGTATTTATACCGCCACCTCTACCAATGCACATTATCTAACCGAAGAAAATGCCAAAAAAACAGTGGAATCAGGACTGGATAGACTCATTATATCTATTGATGGCACCACCCAAGAAGTGTATGAGCAGTACAGAGTAGGCGGAAAATTAGATAAAGTAATTGAAGGGGCGCGCAATATTGTAAAATGGAAAAAAGAACTAAAAAGTAAAACGCCATTTATCTTTTTTCAATTTTTGGTGGTTAAACCCAACGAGCATCAAATTGAAGCCATCAAAGCACTGGGTGCAGAAATCGGTGTAGATGCCGTGCGGTTTAAAACGGCACAAGTGTATGATTATAGTAACGACCCGCATGGTCTAATTCCTAGCAATCAAAAATATAGCAGGTACAAAAAAGATAGTGCTGGACAAATGCAGGTAAAAAACGGACTGGGTAACCACTGTTGGAAATTATGGCATGCCAATGTTATTACCTGGGATGGAATTGTGGTACCCTGCTGTTTTGACAAAGACGCCACCCATCAATTGGGCAATTTAAAAAACATGCCATTTAAAGAAGTATGGGATAGTCCCGCCTACCATACTTTTCGAAAAAATTTAATGACCTCCAGAAAGTCCATTGATATTTGCGCCAATTGTAGCGAAGGTTTAAGCGTTTGGGAAGATTAAAACTGTAATAAGTGTCTTATAGCGATTGTGCATTACTATTGCTGCATCCTATTTTCTTCCACAAAGGCGCGGACACAGGCATCACAATTTATCTTTATGCCATGAAAAAATTAGCATCCATTTTAGTGCTACTAGTTTGCACTTTTCAATTATTCGCACAACCCGTTCGCAACTTTGAATTTAGGGGCGTATGGGTTGCTACCGTAGAAAATATTGACTGGCCAAGTAAAAAAGGTCTGTCTATCGAAACACAACAACAAGAGTTTATCAAACTCTTAGATATGCATCAAAAAAATGGCATGAATGCTGTGGTTGTTCAAGTGCGTCCTGCAGCAGATGCGATGTATCCTTCAAGCTTTGAACCATGGTCAGAATATTTAACGGGTAAACAAGGTTTAGCACCCCAGCCTTTTTATGATCCACTTGCTTTTATGATTGAAGAAACGCATAAACGTGGTATGGAATTTCATGCATGGCTTAACCCGTATCGTGCTGTTTTTAATATCAACAGATCGTCTGTGGCAGACAATCATATTACTAAAGAACATCCCGAATGGTTTTTAATTTATGGAGATAAAAAATATTTTGATCCAGGACTTCCTGTAGTTAGAGATCATACCGCAGCGGTTGTAAAAGATTTAGTGAATAGATATGCAGTTGATGCCGTACACATGGACGATTATTTTTATCCATACCGCATTGCGGGAAAAGAATTTCCAGACCAAGCAAGTTTTGCAAAATATGGAAAGGGATTATCTAAAGACGAATGGAGAAGAAGCAACTGCGATAGTATTATTACGCAACTTAAAAAAACAATTGTAGCGACCAATCCGCGCGTTAAATTTGGTATTAGCCCTTTTGGTGTTTGGAGAAATAAAACACAAGATCCAAGAGGTAGTGAAACAAAAGGTGGGCAAACCAATTACGATGATTTATACGCCGACATTTTATTATGGCTACAAAAAGGTTGGATCGATTATGTAGTACCACAACTTTATTGGGAACGTGGACATAAACTAGCAGACTATGATGTTCTATTAAAATGGTGGAACGATTATGCCTATGGCAAACACCTATACATTGGGCATGGCATTTATAGAGCAGGCACCAATGATGCTTGGAAAAGCACCAGCCAAATTCCAGATCAAATTAATTTATTACGCTCCTTTGCTACCACACAAGGCAGTGTGTTTTACAACAGCAATACCTTTGCAAAAAATCCAAACGGTTGGAACGATAGTTTACAAAATAATCATTACAAATATCCAGCACTAGTGCCTCCAATGCCATGGCTAGATGACGTAGCACCAGATGCGCCAACCATTCAAAAAAAGAATGTTCCTAATTTTGTAGTAAATTATAATGGCAAAGAAAAAATAAAATCATTTGGTATTTTTTCTTGTGGATTGGGCGTAAAAGCAAATACTAAAAATGCACAACTAGTAAAATTAATAGTAGCAACAAAAACAGCCGTTGTAGACATTAGTAGTATTACGCACAAAAAAGACGAGAAATTATTTATTGGGGCTATTGATCTCAATAATAATGTAAGCACTCTTGTAGAGCTCAATTAAAACTTTCCGTATTTTTTATCTACCGCTGTAAAACGGTAATCAAAAATATGGGTAAGCTGCGCTTTTACAAATAAAGCATGTGCAATATCGCCTAGTATCCAAAGTGGGAGTTTGTAATGCACGATATCTGTCATTTCAACACCACCTTCAATTTGTTTAAAATGGTGCTGGTGGTGCCACATGCTATAGGGTCCAAAGCGCTGCTCATCCACAAAATACTTGTGGTCCTCTACATGGGTAATTTCGGTCATCCAGTATAAAGGAATACCTAAAACAGGTTTTACCGTGTATTCGATAATTTGACCCGGATACATACGCTCGCCATGGTACTTACTAATAATATTAAAACCAAGGTTGTCTGGGGTAATGGCGGCTAAATTGGAAGGCTTGCTAAAAAAGTCCCATGCCTCCTCCAGTGTAATAGGAATTTTTTGCACCGTTTTGATCGTATATACTTTAGACATAAGGGTCGTTTAGCTAACAACAAAAATGGAGTATAAATGTTTGACTAAATTTTAATTAAAAATACGGGTGTACCGCCCATAAGTAGCCATAGAAATTTTACCTTTAAGCATGATCACTAAAACAGAACAACAAGTCGCTTTTAATGCCATGATGCAGGGACTTAACCCTGCTCAAAAAAGAGCAGTAGACAACATGGAAGGGCCTGTTATGGTGATTGCCGGCCCAGGTACTGGAAAAACGCAAATTTTAGGCGCACGTATTGGTAAAATATTATTAGAAAGCGATACCCGTCCCGAAAATATTTTATGCCTTACTTACACAGATGCAGGTGTGGTAGCTATGCGTAAAAGATTACTCGATTTTATTGGGCCAGACGCCTATAAAGTAAACCTATATACTTTTCATGCATTTTGCAATGATATTATTCAAGAAAATTTATCCTTATTTGAAAAAACAAGCTTAGACCCAATTTCAGATCTAGAAAAAATATCGCTATTTAAAACATTGATTGACGAATTTCCAAAAAATCACCCATTAAAAAGATATAGGGGCGACGTTTATTTTGAAATCAACAATTTGCAGCAACTTTTTTCTACTATGAAAAAAGAAGGGTGGACACCTGATTATATAAATAGCTGTATTGATGCCTTTATTGCAGACATGCCCAATCGAGAGGAGTTTGTGTATAAGCGCGCCCACAAAGGGTTTAAAGCCGGCGACCTCAAAGAAAATAAGATTGAGGAAGCAACAGAAAAAATGGAAAAATTACGAGCAGCGGTTACCGCTTTCCCCGTATTTCAACAAATGATGCGCGCAAAAAACAGGTATGATTTTGATGATATGATTAACTGGGTTATTCGTGCGTTTGATGAAGACAAATATTTACTACTTCGCTATCAAGAACAATATCAATACATATTGGTAGACGAATACCAAGATACAAGTGGAACACAAAATAAATTAGTAGAACAGCTTATTAGTTTTTGGGATACGCCCAATATTTTTGTGGTAGGTGATGATGATCAAAGTATTTACCGTTTTCAGGGCGCCAATATCGAAAATATGCAAGCGTTTGCAGAAAAGTTTACAGATAGTTTATTAACAGTGGTGCTTACCAATAACTACCGCTCCACGCAGGCGATTCTAGACGTTTCAAAAGCACTCATTGATAAAAACGAAGAAAGGCTTGTTAAAAAAATTGAAGGCCTCAGTAAAGATTTAGTAGCATCCAATACAAATTTGCTATCCCTTACGCACCCCCCGGTTATTGAAGTATATGAATCACCTAGGGCCGAAATGATCGGTATCACAACGGCTGTAGAATCCCTGATACATAATGGCACAGCCCCCGGACAAATAGCTGTGATCTATAAAGAAAACAAATATGGCGAAGAATTAGGGACTTATTTTAAAGAAAAAAATATCCCTTTTTATAGCAAAAGAAGTATCAATATTTTACACCAGCCAACGCCTCAAAAATTAATTAAGCTACTTACTTATTTGGCCGCAGAGCATGATATTCCGTACGGTGGAGATGCACTATTATTTGAAATATTACATTTTGATTGGTTTCAAATTCCACCTATTGAAATTGCCAAATTAAGCGCTGCTGTTGCTGACCGAAGATTTGGCGACAACAAAACATCGCTGCGCAGACTTATTGCAGAAAAATTAACGGGCCAAGGTGAAGATTTGTTTTCAAAAGAAATACCCGGCTTGCAAGCAGCTGCAACCTTTATCGAAAAAGTCAATGCAGATGTTCCCAATGAAACACTACAAACAGTATTTGAAAACTGCATCAAAGAGTCGGGACTGCTGCGCTGCATCATGGAAAGCCCTGATAAACACTGGGAATTAAAATTACTAACTGGACTCTTTGATTTTATTAAAGAAGAAACGCGCAGAAATCCTAGGCTCACATTAGATGCGCTAGTTACTATTTTTGCCCTCATGAATAAGGAAGGACTACCGCTTCCATTAGCAAAAATAAGTGGTAGCAATAACGCAGTAAATCTATTAACGGCACATGGCTCCAAAGGATTAGAATTTGAACACGTATTTTTTGTTGGATGTAATGCAAGCAATTGGGAGAAGAAAAAGAAACCTGGTGGCGGGTATCAATTACCGGATACGATATTTGTTTCTGGACCCGCTTTTAAAGAAGAGGAAGAACTCAGACGTCTATTTTATGTAGCATTAACAAGGGCTGCGCAGCATTTAAACATTAGTTGTACCCAGTATAAAAATGATGGTAAAGAAATAGAGCCCTCTTTATTTGTTGCTGAAATTATGGATGGTTATGGGCTCGTGCCTACTAAAATAATTACCACAGAAGCACAGTTAAGTGAATTTGCACTTATTGGATTCAGTAAAGAACAGGCACCTGAAATTGAAAAAGAAGAAGCAGTGTTTGTACAAACATTACTAGATAAATTTGTAATGAACGTAACGGCACTTAATAATTATCTAAAATGTCCTTTACAATTTTATTATAATAACTTGGTAAGGGTCCCTTCTGGTAAATCAGAAGCCACTGAATTTGGCTCTGCGGTTCACTTTGCACTTGAAATGTTGTTTCAAAAAATGCAAAAAAATAACAACGTATTTCAATCCAAAGAATTATTTATTTCAGATTTCAATTGGTACATGCATAGGCACAGAGAAAATTTTACCAAAGAACAATTTGATAGAAAAATAGAGTACGGTGAAATTGTGCTCAACAATTACTACGACGCAAATATCAATAGCTGGAATAAAGTCATGCTCGCAGAAACAAATATTAGAAATGTGGTTGTAAATGGCGTGCCCTTAAAAGGCAAACTAGACAAAATAGAATTTGATGGTAAAAGCGTCAATGTTGTAGATTATAAAACGGGAGACATTGATAAAGCCAGGCCTAAAATAAAACCTCCGCATGAGAAAGACCCTAACGGAGGCGACTACTGGAGACAGGCCGTTTTCTACAAAATTTTGATTGATAGTTATCCTTCCAAAGACTGGGAAGCCATCAGTGCCACTTTTGACTTTATTGAGCCCGATAAAAATGGCATATACAAGCAGGAAAAAGTAGTGGTGACTCCACAGGACATCGCTACCGTAACACACCAGATAGAAATGGTCTGGCAAAAAATTAAAAACAAGGAATTTTACACCGGTTGTGGCAAAAACGAATGCCATTGGTGTAATTTTGTCAAAACAAATAAGATATCCATTGCACTTCATGAATTAAATGAAGATCAAGACGAATCTGTAGATTAGCCTATGTTTGCGTTTTCAATAAAAAAGATGGTTAAATCAATTGGTGTGGGGGCCCTTCTAGTGCTCATAAGCATCTACATAACAGGTTGTGCTAATATTATCCCGCCAGGTGGAGGCCCTAGAGATAGTTTACCCCCAAAATTAGTGGTAGCCTTGCCCAAAGACTCTGCTACCAATGTGCGCACTAAAAATTTTCTGCTCAGTTTTGACGAATATGTGACACTTCAGGGTGTACAAGAAAATTTAATTGTATCCCCCACCGTTAAAAACACACCCATTTTAGACTACAAACTAAAAAATGTTACCATAAAATTTAAAGACTCTTTAGAAGAAAATACAACCTACACATTGGATTTTGGAAAAGCTGTTGTAGATGTTAATGAGTCTAATATGGCAAAGGGGTTTAGGTATATTTTTTCTACCGGCGACAAAATAGATAATGGCAGTTATAATGGCCGCGTGATTATAGCGGCTTCTGGTAAAGTAGATAGCACTCTGATTGTTGTACTACATAATAATTTAAACGACACATCTGTTTACAAAAATATGCCAAGGTATTATACGCGTGTTGATGGCAAAGGAGATTTTAGATTTACAAACCTTGCGCCTGGAAGGTATGCCGCCTACATAATTCCTACAAATTTTTCTAAAAAGTATGATGACAGTACCAACTATTTTGGTTTTTTAAACGAACACGTGCTAGTAGGTGAAAAAACAAAGTCAGATACCATTTATGCGTTTGAAGAATTTAAAAAAGTAGAAAAAAAGATTAACACAGCTACCAATACAAAAGATCCAAATACAAAAGACGCAAATACAAAAGATGGAAAGGAAGACAAGCGCTTAAAATACAATGCTGCTTTTAATAATAGCGAGCAAGACTTATTAGGGCCACTAGAATTAACATTTGCAAAAAAAATTAGTATCAAAGATTCGGCAGCCATTAAACTAGTAGACACCAATTTTATCAGTAAAGAAGGATACTCCCTCACCCTAGATAGTAATGGTACAAAATTAAGTATTGCCTACAACTGGCCAGCAGCAAAACCCTTTAAACTCTTATTCCCAAAAGGTTCTGTAATCGATAGCCTTGGCAACACCACTGCAAAATCTGATACCTTATCATTTTATACGAAAAAAGAAATTGACTACGGACTGATTAAATTTAAATTTCCTAACATCGATACAACACGTCACCCCGTTTTGCAAATAATTGAAAGGGACCAAGTTATCAATAGCTACCCGCTTTCAAGAAATCAGTTAATTATTCAACGTTACAAACCGGGCGGTTATGAGTTAAGAATACTTTTTGATGCTAATAAAAATGGTATTTGGGATACGGGGTCATTTAAAATCAACAAAAGACAGCCAGAAATTGTTATAGAAATTCCAAAGCCTATTTCTGTGCGCAATAATTGGGAAAATGAAATAACCGTTACTTGGTAAAATAAAAACGTATGCAACTACCTTCTTCCTTGCTTGAAAATGCAGTGGCACAATTTGCCAAGCTACCTGGTATTGGAAAAAAAACAGCCTTACGCCTCGTTTTACATTTACTAAAGCAAGACACCGAAGATGTTACCATGTTTGGTGATACCATAAAAAAAATGCGCAACGAAATCAAGTTTTGTCAGCGCTGTTATAATATTAGTGATGGTAATATTTGCTCAATATGCTCGAATAGTGCACGCAACCAGCAAATTATTTGTGTGGTTGAAAATATAAGAGATGTGATTGCTATAGAAAGCACAGGTCAGTTTAATGGTACCTATCATGTACTAGGCGGTATTATTTCACCTTTAGATGGCGTTGGGCCAGAGCAATTAAATATTGAAGGCCTAATTACAAGAATAAAAATAGAAAGCACAGAAGAAATCTTATTTGCCCTCAATCCTACCATTCAGGGGGATACAACCATCTATTATATCCAAAAAAAGATAGCACCACTTGGTTGTAAGGTAACAACCATTGCGAGAGGCATTGCTTTTGGTGGCGAACTAGAATACGCAGATGAAATGACACTAGCTAGAAGTATTACGAACAGACTACCGGTAGGTCAATACGTAAAATAAATACTACGACATGAAAACTTGGTTAAAATGGTCACTCGGATTCATTGTAACAATCGGTATTATTGGTGGGGGATTTGCATGGTGGGTATACCATAAACCGCACCGTAACATTAACAATGAAATAGCGGTTAAAGTGTCGGCAAATCTATTACTTGACGCTTTTAAACAAAATGAAAAAACAGCAAGTACTCAGTACACCGATAAAGTATTAGAACTATCTGGCACCGTAAAAGAAGCCTCAAAAAATGAAGCTGGGAAATGGGTAATCAATATTGAAAACGGTACGCATACGGGCAGCATAACCGTTGCATTTAGTAGTTTACAAGATTCGATACAACCCTTTGATAGCATAGCATACAAGGGTATTTGCGCGGGCTACTTCCCAGAGGATAACAATATTGTCATCAATGAAGCAGTGCTATTATTTAAAGGAAAAACGGACATCACAAAAACAGTTGTACAAACTGTAACACCTATACCAAAAGATACCCTTCTTAATTTTTCCACTAAAAAAGGAAGTATCAAATTTGTGTCTCCCACAGACGCAGATGTAAGTGCAATTAACAACGAAGTGTCGAGTAAAATAAGTGCTACTGGAGATATCCGTTTTAGTTTATTATTCAAAGGCTTTCAATTCAATTACGCCGAAATGCAAACGCATTTTAATGAAGAATATGTAGAGAGTAAAAAATATCCAAGAGCAAGTTTTACGGGTACCATCCAAAATATTAAAAGCATCGACTTTACTAAAGATGGTAAGCATACTGCCAAAATTGTTGGTAGTTTAACGATGCATGGTGTAACAAAACCAGTTCAAACCACTGCAACATTAAACATTAGTAAAGGCAAGATTGCCGCTACTGCTACCATTAGCATCATCATGTCCGATTTTAATATTGACGCAAGCGCCGTTACCGAAAAAGTAGACCTAGAAATTAATTGTAATTACACACAATTATAGGGTTTTACCTATCTTCGCAACCTGCACAGGCGGATTTGTTTATTGTTCAGCCTGTACATTCGAGTAGACCCCTACTTTCGAACACAATCGAACTAATAAACGTATGATAGCAACGCCCACCTTAACGCTCCCTACGTTTTTTAGTAAGATCATGTAATAAGTGGATAAACCATTTGTAAACTATTGAGGAGATGCGTATTAAAAAAGAATTAGAACAAAGAATTTTAGTGATTGATGGCGCTATGGGCACCATGATTCAACGTCACAAATTAGAAGAAGCCGATTACCGTGGTGAACAATTTAAAAATTGGCACACCGACGTAAAAGGCAACAATGATATGCTTTGTATTACACAACCAGACATCATTGTAGGTATTCACAAACAATATTTAGCAGCAGGAGCAGATATTATTGAAACCAATACATTTAGTAGTACTACTATTGCGATGGCCGATTATGATATGCAGGCCTACGCTTATGAATTAAATGTGGCAGCTGCAACCTGCGCTAGACGTGCAGTTGAAGAGTTTGCAGCAGAACATAAAGATAGCGGACCTAAATTTGTTGCTGGCGCGATAGGTCCTTTAAATAAAACACTCAGTCTTTCGCCGGATGTAAACAATCCTGGATTTAGAGCAGTCACTTTTGATGAAGTGGTAGTGGCTTACAAAGAACAAATTAAAGGATTGGTAGATGGGGGTGTAGACGTACTACTTATCGAAACTATTTTTGATACCCTCAATGCAAAAGCTGCCATTTTTGCCGCCAAAGAATTTTTTAGAGAAAATAATATCCCTGAACTGCCCATCATGATTAGCGGTACCATTACAGATGCATCAGGTAGAACGTTAAGTGGTCAAACCCTAGAAGCATTTTATACCTCTATCAAGCACGCAGAGCCACTCAGTGTTGGTTTAAACTGTGCATTAGGTGCCGCTGAAATGCGCAGCCACATAGAAGAATTAAGTCAAATCGCTAGTTGTTACACATCGGCATATCCCAATGCAGGCTTACCAAATGCCATGGGCGAATACGACGAAGCGCCACATCAAACAGCACACTTTATTGAAGAGTGGGCAGCGCAAGGATTTGTAAATATTGTGGGCGGATGCTGTGGCACGACTCCCGATCATATCAAGCATATTGCAGACAATGTTAGAAAAATTGCACCTCGAAAAAAACCTAACGTAGCTACTTCAATTGCATAAGTTTAATCAGATTTTTATGAGTTCAACGATCACGATACAACCTTATTTAAGACTAGCTGGACTTGAGCCACTTGTTGTAAGACCAGAAACCAATTTTGTAAACGTTGGAGAAAGAACCAATGTAACTGGTTCTAAAAAATTTGCGCGCCTTATTAGAGAAAATAAATATGAAGAGGCTTTATCTGTTGCCAGACAACAGGTAGAAAGCGGCGCACAAGTGCTCGACGTAAACATGGATGACGCATTACTAGATGGTGTTGAAGCCATGACTACTTTTTTAAACCTACTACAAAGTGAGCCAGATATTGCGCGTATTCCCATCATGATTGATAGCTCTAAATTTGAAATTATTGAAGCGGGTTTAAAATGCGTGCAAGGAAAATGTATTGTAAACTCTATCTCTATGAAAGAAGGAGAAGAGAAATTTATTGAACAAGCATTTAAGTGCAAAGCTTATGGTGCAGCGGTTATTGTGATGGCTTTTGATGAAATAGGACAAGCTGATACCAAAGACCGTAAAATTGAAATTTGCCAAAGAGCTTACGATATATTAACCACTAAAGTAGGCTTCCCTCCCGAAGACATTATTTTTGATCCCAATATTTTTGCAGTAGCAACGGGTATCGAAGAGCATAATAATTACGCAGTAGATTTTATTGAAGCGACTAGAGAAATTAAAAAAAGAATGCCACTCACTAAAGTAAGTGGTGGTGTATCCAACGTTTCTTTTTCTTTTAGAGGCAATGATCACGTAAGAGAAGCCATTCATTCTGTATTTTTATTTCATGCCATCAAAGCGGGCATGGGCATGGGTATTGTAAACGCAGGGCAACTAGTCGTATATGATGAAATAGAACCGACGTTACGTCAACTCTGCGAAGATGTACTGCTTAACAAAAACAACGATAACAACGAAGCCACTGAAAAATTAATTATTCACGCCGAAACCGTTAAAGCAAAAGGTAAAGTTGAAATCAAAGATGAAGCTTGGAGAAACGAGCCTGTCGAAAAAAGATTGTCACACGCACTTATTAATGGTATCACAGAATACATAGACGCCGATACCGAAGAAGCAAGACAAAAATATCCGCAGCCACTTGATGTTATTGAAGGGCCGCTGATGGATGGAATGAATATTGTGGGTGATTTATTTGGGGAAGGTAAAATGTTTTTACCGCAGGTTGTGAAAAGTGCCCGTGTAATGAAAAAATCGGTGGCGGTTTTAACGCCGTTTATTGAAGCTGAAAAAGAAGAGCGCAAACAAGCGCATTTGGCTGCAGGTACTACTAACACAGAAGCTGCAGGTGCTGCTAAAATATTGCTCGCCACTGTAAAAGGGGATGTACATGACATTGGAAAAAACATTGTAGGGGTGGTACTAGGTTGTAATGGCTACGACATTATTGACTTAGGTGTTATGGTACCAACCGATAAAATATTAGAAGCTGCACAAAAAGAAAATGTAGATATTATTGGGCTTAGTGGTCTTATCACACCATCTCTTGATGAAATGGTACATATCGCTAAAGAAATGAAACGTAGAGGCATGAAGCAGCCTTTATTAATTGGCGGAGCGACTACTTCTAAAATTCATACAGCTGTTAAAATTGCACCAGAATACAAAGATGTGATACACGTATTAGACGCTTCAAGAAGTGTAACCGTTGCAGGATCATTACTTAGTAAAGATCAGCAAGCTGCATTTTTGTCGGATACGCAAACTGATTACGCTAAACTCAAAGATCAATTTGACAATAAAAAACCTACCAAAGAATACCTTGCTTATCAAGATGCACTGAATAATAAAGTAGCGATTGATTGGGAGGCATTCAAACCCGCTACACCTTCATACACAGGCACTAAGCTCTATAAAAATGTTGACCTTTCTGTATTAAGAGAATTTATAGATTGGAAACCGTTTTTTATTACTTGGGAAATGCATGGAAATTTTCCAGCCATTTTAACCGATGAAGTGGTAGGAAAAGAAGCAAGTAAATTATACGCAGATGCCAATGCACTATTAGATACCATTATTAACGAAAAATGGCTAACCGCAGACGGTACTATTGGATTTTGGCCAGCTAACAGTGAAGCAGACGATGTAATTGTTACAGCAGACAAACCAGTAAAGCTTTCTTTTTTAAGACAACAAATTAAAAAAGCAGCAGGTCAACCTAACTTTTCATTAGCGGATTTTATTGCACCGAGTACAAGTAATACAAAAGATTTTATAGGTGCTTTTGCAGTCACTATTAAAGGAATTGAATCACATATACAGGCTTTTGAAGCACAGCATGACGATTACAATAAAATTATGTTGCAAGCGCTAGCAGACAGGCTAGCAGAGGCTTTTGCCGAATACCTACACTTACAAACTAGAAGATCAGATTGGGGCTATGCACCTTCAGAAAGTTTAGATAATGCAGCACTCATTGGAGAAAAATATGTGGGGATTAGACCTGCACCTGGTTATCCAGCTTGTCCAGACCACACCGAAAAATATAAGTTGTTTGAACTTTTAAACGTTAAGGATTCGATTGGCATCGAGCTCACAGAAAACCTAGCCATGTACCCAGCATCCTCTGTTTGTGGATGGTATTTTGCTAATCCGCAAAGCACGTATTATGGGCTTGGAAAAATTATGCAAGATCAGTTAAAGGATTATGCGACAAGAAAAAATATGCCATTAGAAGAAGCAGAACGTTGGCTTCGTCCGGTGTTAGAATAAAAAACCAACCAATTATACTTTTTCAAAAAGCCACCAGAGTCTTTTGCGCGGCTTCACGGTGTAATTTTTTTTGACATAGGCCTGTATATACTGCATGCCCTCATCAATATCATCGGTAAAGAGCATCCGCTTTTTATCGGCTTCAGAAATGGTGCCTTTTACCACCATAGCATCTACCAAATCAATGAGTGGCTGAAAATATTCTTTACCATAAATAACAATGGGAAAATCATTGATCACACCTGTTTGCGCGAGGGTTAACGTTTCAAAAAATTCATCCATCGTACCAAAGCCACCAGGTAAAATAACAAAAGCATAAGAATATTTCACCATTAATACTTTTCGAATAAAAAAGTAATCAAAAGTGATCCATTTGTGCATGTATGGATTAGGCTGTTGCTCAAAAGGTAGCTTGATATTGCAGCCCACCGATGTTCCGCCTGCTTCCATGGCACCTTTATTAGCGGCTTCCATGATACCCGGACCTCCACCTGTCATGGTTGTAAAACCAAGGTTGGCGATTCGCTTACCAAACTCGGTGGCGGCTTTATAATACGGATGATCTGGCTGGTAACGCGCAGAGCCAAATACAGTAATACATGGGTCTAAAAAGTGTAATGTTCTAAACCCCTTTATAAATTGAATGAATATTTTCCAAGCAAACACAAGCTCATTGATACGAGGTTTTGGACCATCAAGGTATACAAACTCTTTTGCTGGTATAATTCTTTCTGTATTTTCCATAATTGATATTACAATGATAACGAATGGGATTTAATAAAATTGTTATTAATAGAAGACAGGTTGTAATTTAGCCATCTCATGAAAAGACTGTTTTACCTATGCTTGCTGCTACTCGCAGGATTTCAGGTACCTGCTCAAAATAAGGTGATTATTGAATCTATCAGAAGCTTTTCTATGTTTGGTCCTAGCATGCATTATTTAGAGGACACATCAGTACAATCAAGTATCAATACTAAACTTTCAGTTCTACTTAATAATAATTATCAACTCGTTCTTTCTAATGCCCCGCTTCCTATACAAATTTTTACAAGTAGCGATGCATTAAAAAATAATACGGGTAAGTTTAGTGGATCAGATACTAGCAATTGGCATTTATTTGTTGAGATATATGAATATGATCCGATTAGTTTTTTAACAGGTTCCACAATAGAAACATCAGATACTGCCATTATAGCGTCTGCAGAGAGTGTCTTTCAAATAAGTTCTATTCTCACCAATGGACGTCAAGAAATTGTCAATAACGAAACTGTTTTTGCAGCCATTAGTAATACCGAAACTGCTGGTTTTGGAATTAGGCCAAAAAATATTTTTTTAACCAAAAAAAGTTTTACCTCACTAATACAAGTTGGATTACAAATGGTGCTTGATCCAAACAACCAAACACTTGTTGCCGATATCAAGGCGCCTACCGTGTTTTATGGAGATAATTTTATGATGGGTCAAATCAAAAACACATCCAAAATACTCGTTCAAACCATCAAGGATAGTTGGAGTTTTGGCTTATTGGGTAACGGTGAAGTGCTAAGAATGGGAGAACAACTCTTTGATGAAATTTGGATAAAACGAAAGCTGGTAGACAGCTCAGCATCGGAACTACTGATTAAAAAAATGAAGGAGACAGGTAATACGGCAAGTTCCGATTTTATTTATTTAAGACAGGAATGCAGAGACGTTTACCTAGACAAAAATTATACTTTAAAAATTGCAACAGAAATTGACCCGTACAGTGAGGCTACTAGTAAAAAAGAAATCTTTTCTGATTTTTTACCAGGACAAGTTCATATGATGTTGCAAGGAAAAGATACAGCTGCTATTTTTGCCATCAATAAAATGATTGGCGATCCTTACAAACAAGTTTATTTAGATAAAACAACCAATGGCATAGACAGTAGTTCTACCGCAAAGGTTAGTAAAAAAGATTATCCATTTCAAATCACATATGATTACCAATTATCGGGTAAAATAAGAGGCGCGTATTTTACTATCAATAGTTTTTGGAACCATGAACTGAAAGAAATATTTCTGAACAACCGGCTAATTGCTATTGTTAAAGGAAAAACAGATCCAGAAAATTTTATCATCACTAAAGACTTAACTGATTCAATTATGATGAAAGAATTATTACTTATTGCTTACAATAAATTCTTATTATAAATGCGTATTATTTCCTACAATGTAAATGGTATTAGAGCTGCTATCAAAAAAGGGTTTGTTGAATGGCTATCTGAAAATCCTGCCGATATTATTTGTTTGCAAGAAACAAAAGCCACCAAAGAAGACGTTGATACCTCTGAAATTGAAAAGTTAGGTTATGCATGCTACTGGTATTCGGCACAAAAAAAAGGATACAGTGGTGTTGCCATTTTTACAAAAATGAAGCCAGACAATATTGTGTACGGAACGGGGATTGAGCAGTCTGATTTTGAAGGCCGGGTGATACAAGCAGATTTTGGACCCGTTAGCATTGTGAATGCTTATTTCCCATCGGGCACGAGTGGCGACGAAAGGCAAAATTATAAATATCAGTGGCTTTCTGAATTTGAAGAATACTTAGCAGTAATTCGCAAAAAAAGACCCCAACTCATTGTGGTAGGTGATTATAATATTGCACACCGTGAAATTGATATTCATGACCCTAAGGGCAACAAAAAGAGTTCTGGATTTTTACCAGAAGAGCGTGCCTGGATGGATCAGTTTTTAGATAGTGGCTGGTTAGACACTTATAGACACCTACATCCAGCGCTTGTGGGCGGTTATTCTTGGTGGAGCCAGCGCTTCCCGTCGGTGCGCTTACAAAACAAGGGTTGGCGTATCGATTATATCTGTATAACAGATACCCTTTCTGCTGCATTAAAAAGCGCCGCTATTTTTCCAGACGTCAAACACAGTGACCACTGTCCTATTTTTGTAGAATTAAGCCTAAAAAAGGCCAAATAACCCATTTAATTCAGCTCTATCATGTTGATTTACAACGTAACCACCAAAATTGACCCTAGTATCCACGAAAACTGGGTAACCTGGATGAAAGACACACATATTCCTGATGTGATGCGCACGGGTTGTTTTACCCACTACCATTTTGTAAGAATTTTAGACATTGATGATAGTGATGGGCCTACCTATGCCGTTCAATATTTTTTGGAAAACAAGGAACAATATGACATATATATCGAAACTTATGCGACATCCTTAAGACAAGACGCCACAATGCTTTGGGGGCAATTCATGATTGGTTTTAGGTCATTAATGGCAGTTGTGAATTGAGTGTGGATAGATTTAAATTTTCATTTTGGTAATCACAAATCTTCATTATATTGTTCTACAACCCTTGCAGGCATTGAATCCTACGCATTACCGCCTGAAACCCTTTACAGCAAAGGGTTTCAGCAAATTAAAGTAGGCTGCGTCTCTTTTAAGCTCCAATACAAAAAGCCTGTAATCCCTTTGTTTAAAGGATTTGGAGCATTCCCGGGAATTTATTTTTTAATAAAAAAATTTTGCTGAACGAAAAAAGCTAATACATTTGTTTTGTTATTCAAACAACTAAAAAAATCATTTATGAACAAAGCAGAATTAATCGCGCAACTTGCTGAAGATGCTGGTATCACTAAAGTACAAGCTAACGCTGCGTTAGACTCTTTCGTAGACACTGTTACTAAAACACTTAAAAAAGGTGATAAAGTAACTTTAGTAGGTTTCGGTACTTTCTCAGTTTCTAAGCGTGCAGCTCGTACGGGCCGTAACCCACAAACTGGTGAAGCAATCAAAATCAAAGCTAAAAAAGTTGCTCGCTTTAAAGCTGGTAAAGAATTAAGCAGCAAAGTTTAATTTTTGCCTACAAAAAGAATTGAACCCCGCTTTCGCGGGGTTTTTCTATTTTTGCAGTTCAAGATTGTTCATTTAAAAATTTAAACCATGGGTAGAGGTGATAAAAAAACCGCTAAAGGTAAAAGATTCAAAGGTTCTTTTGGAAAGAGCCGTCCAGCTAAAGTAGCTGTTGTAAAAACTGCAAAAGCTGCCGCTAAAGCATAAGAAATAATAAACCCCCAAATTTGGGGGTTTATTATTTTAAGGAACTACGCTTTTTGTTTAGCAGCAATTTGAGTTAAAGCTGCTACCAGTTTATCGAGGTCTTCGAGTCTGGTATAAACATGAGGTGTTATTCTAACGCAACTAATATTTTCCCAAACAATACCTACCGTATGAATTTTATAATTTGTATAAAGTGCCCCGTCTAATGCAGCAGGTGTCATCCCATCGATGGTAACACCACATATGCCGCATGCATATTTATCTTTCAGTGACGTGTGAATTTTTACGCCCGGAATTTGAAGCGCTTTTGTAGCCCAATAATTTTTCAAATAACGAACCCTTTCTTCTTTTCTTTTTGGACCAATAGCCATATGAAAATTAACGGCTTCGCCAATGCCTTGTTCTATTGGAAAGCTTCTGGTACCAAGGGTTTCAAACTTTCTAATATCATTACTAAGCGGCTTGTCATTACAAAGTAGTGGCCAAATTTTTTCGATCTTATCTTTTTGTATCCAAAGCATACCACTACCAATGGGCGCCGATAAAAATTTATGTAAACTGGTGCCAAAATAATCGCATTCTAAATCAGGGATTTTAAAATCGAGAAGTCCAAACGAATGTGCGCCATCCACAATCACTTCGATACCATGTGTATGCGCCATCGCTGCAATTTTTTTGACAGGCATAATTTGTCCCACCCAATTAATGATATGTGTGATATGAATTAGTTTGGTACGCGGGGTAATTGCTTTTTCAAAAGCTGCTACAATGGTATTATCATCTTCGATTGGAAAATCAAAACTAAGTTGGTTGTATACAATGCCATCTCTTAGTGCGCGCTGACGATACGCCTGAATCATGTTAGGATAATCCTGTTTGGTTCCAATAACCTCATCTCCGGCCTTAAATGGGTAACCAAAAATGACCGTGTTTAAGGCTTCTGTGGCGTTACGATTAATGGCAATTTCATCCGGTGAAGTACCCGCAAGTGTGGCCAGTTTATAACGTAACGGCTCGCGGCCCTGGTCCAAAATACGCCACATATAATAGGACGGGGCCTCATTGGAGAGCTGATTAAAGCGCTCAACAGCCTCTTGCACCACCCTTGGCGATGGACTTACACCCCCATTATTGAGGTTCACCATATTAGGGTTAACGGTATACGCCTGTTGGATAACGGACCAGTAATCTTCGTTATTAGCTAGCTCCTGCGGGGTTAGAGCAGCTGCTTTTTGCATGGCCACAGACCAATCTGCTGCCCAGGCCTGCTGTATTAGACTAGGGGCACTAAATGCTGCGGTTAAGCCAGCTATTTTTTGGATAAACTTTCTACGTTCAGTCACTGTTATTGTATTGATAAAGTAAGTTAAGAAAATTTCTTACGCAATTATTCAATTAACTTTGTGCTCCATTTAGGACTATGAACAAAAAAACACATCGCATTATTGTATTTACGGTAACCGCTTGTTTGGTTATGCTTTTTGCTGGCGAGGCAGGGGCACAATGTTCTATTTGTACTAAAACAGCTTCTCAATTAGGAGACGGACCGGCAAAGGCCCTCAATGGTGCTATCTTATATTTAGCGGGAGCTCCACTGGCCATTATGGGATATATTGGTTGGCGTTGGTGGAAAACAGAAAAACAATTTAATGCAGGCGACAAGCAAACAAAAACGAATGCTTAACTGCAGAAAAAAAAGGAAGCTTTCTTTTTTTATAATTGAATAGAGCTCTTCGGTGTTTTAGCATAAAAAAAAATAATCCAGAACTTGAGCCTTGTTGGATAATTTCACTCCAATGATTTTTAAGATTGACAAAAAAATCTCTATCTATTTCTGATAAGGCTTCTATTTGAGCAAATGCGCTCAAATGCGCACCTAACATTGTTCGGTAATTATTTAGCAACTCTTTTTTGGAGATATTTTTTGCAATGGTAGCATTGTTATCGTGCACCCGCTGATACACAAGTATTTCATCTAAAAATTGCAAGCCGCCATTTGCTGCTGCTTGTAAAGCAAGCCACCAATCATAATAAATATTAGCAGGAATAGGCAGTGCATTTGCAAGTAATGATTTTCGAAGAATGAGTGCATGTCCACTCACAGTATTGTACACAGCTAATTGTCTAACCTCCGTTCCTTGAATACGTCTGTTTTTTTTATTGGCAACCGGAACTGCAGGAATCTTTTTTGAAAAATGAACTGAGTCGCAATAAATAGCAGCTGCATTTGGTTTAAAAGCTGCCATCATTTTTTCAATTTTATGAAGGTTCCAAATATCATCTTGATCGGCAATGGCAATAAAATCATGATTGGCCATTTTCATGGCTTGCTCAAAATTGGCCGTGAAGCCAATATTGAATTCATTTTTATAAAGGGCAATACGGTTATCGCGCGCTGCCGCGCGCTTTACGACCTCAAAAGTATCATCGCTGGAAGCGTCATCCACTACAATAATTTCAGCTACCCCATAGGTTTGGACAATAATGGAAGCTAGTTGCTCTTCTATAAACTGAGCACCATTATACACACAAACAATAACTGAAATAGGAGGTTTGGTCAACAATTTTTACTTTTAACCCTTAAGGCGGTATTCAATGCATGTAAATATAGAAAAACTAAAGGGCAACACGGCACGGGATGCAAAGTTCTCGATTGTAATTCCAAGCTGGAACAATTTGGCTTATTTGCAATTATGTATTGAGAGTATCAAAAAGCATTCGAGATATAAGCATGAAATTATTGTTCATATTAATGAAGGTGTTGATGGCACGCTAGATTGGGTTAAATCACAAGCAGATATTAGTTACTCATATAGTAAAAATAATATAGGTGTTTGCTATGCACTAAACAGTTGCCGAACACTCGTCACAACAAAATACTTATTATATATTAATGATGATATGTATGTGTGTCCAGATTGGGATGCGCCGATTGCAAAAGCGATAGAGGAAACAGGACATACCCTTTTCTTTTTTTCAAGTACCGCCATCGAATTAAAAGCGCAGAGTAATTGTTCGATTCAGTATGATTTTGGAAAAGACATTCATTCTTTTAAAGAAGCAGATTTGCTAGCTAATTTCGCATCGTTACCCATGCAAGATTGGCAGGGTGCTACTTGGCCTCCTAACATTGTACACATTGATACTTGGGACGCCGTGGACGGGTATAGCAACGAGTTTAGCCCCGGCATGTACTCCGATCCTGATTTTTCTATGAAACTCTGGAATGCTGGCGTACGGCTATTTAGAGGGATTTCGGAAAGCAGGGTTTATCATTTTGGGTCTATATCTGTAAAACGTGTTAAACGCAACAAAGGCTATTTTACTTTTATTCAAAAATGGGGATTCACATCAAGTACTTTATCTAAATATTATTTACGCAGGGGCGAAAAATATACCGGACCTCTACCGGAAGCAATTGTTCCAATAAGTGTACAGTTCAAAAATTTTATAAAGCGATTACAAGTAAAGTTTTTTACTAATCAATTTTAAAAAACATTTTAACAGCAAATAATATTTTTAGGAGTGCCGACTTTTTTTTGTACGCGAGAATTAAATTTCGGTAATCAAAAAAAAGCTTTGCCCTTTTTAAATTATTGCTCAAAGAAAAACTGCTGTAACTATCATTGATTTTCTCAAACACAACCGCATCTGCGTGTCCGGTTGCTTTTACTTTATTGTATAGTAAACCCATGCGTTCGCGCGCTTGTTGCTTTTTTTGCGCCAAGTTTAATGACGCCGATTTATTTTTAGTGGTGTCAGCTCCAATTGCATTTTGTGTGTGTTGACGGTAATGCACCAATGGCTCGTTTACATACACCACTTTACTGTAACAAGTGGCTACAAAGCCAAGCCAAAAGTCATGTGTAACAAGGGTTGGGAAAGGAACTGCCTTATCTATTAACTCTTTTTTAAAGAGCATGGCATGCCCTGGCGCCCATGCGCCAATCGCATACATAATTGGGGTGTGATACGCCAATTGGTTTTTAATAGAAGACATTTTTTGGTGCAATAAATGTCCATTTGCATCTATGAGTTCAGAATCGGAATAAGCGAGCATTTGATCTCCAATGGCTGCCAATAATTTTTCTATTTTATACGGCACCCAAATATCATCTTGATCACTAAGTGCAACATAAGAAGCATTTGCAAGTAGCATTCCCTTTTCAAAATTTTTAATGTACCCAAGTCTGGTTTCATTTTGAACCACCATTACTTCCGGATGCGCTGTGGCAAATGCATGCGCAATAGTAATGGTATCATCTGAAGAAGCGTCGTCTACAATTATTATTTGAACAGGCTTGTGCGTTTGCTGTATAATACTTTCTAATTGCGCTAACAAATAGGTAGCTCCATTGTAAGTAGCAACAACAATAGCTACTGTGGATGTGTTATTTTCCAAAGTACCCATTATTAATATGCTTGTACAAATTCAAAAATATTAAATTGAGGATCTTGCGACTGCGCAGATATTGCTGCTAATAATTTAGTAGCGTCTACGTCTTGCATTCGTTTTTGCTGAATTAATCGAAGCGCTTTTTGCGTAAGCAACCAATTTTTTCTTGTCGGGTCGTGAAGCTGCTGTTGATGTGTAGCAATAGCTGCAGCGAGTTCATCGATGCCCGTTTTTTGAGCGGCGATGGTTTTGATGATTGGAATTTGATACGCTGTATTTGAAAAACTAGGCGCCATCATTTGTTTTAAATGATGCACGAATTGATCAGCTTCGGGACGGTCACTTTTATTCACTACAAAAATGTGTGCGATTTCCATAATGCCTGATTTCATAGTTTGGACTTCATCGCCAGCTTCTGGCACAACCACAACAACAGTGGTATCTGCAAGACCTGCAATTTCAATTTCACTTTGACCAACACCAACTGTTTCAACAATGATTTCATCAAAGCCCGCAACTGACATAAGCTGTGTAATTTCTAAAATATGTGTATGCAGCCCACCAAGTGCACCTCTACTTGCAAGCGATCTAATATATACGCCCGGATGATTGTACCATTCACTCATTCTAATTCGGTCGCCAAGTAATGCGCCTAAATTAAAAGGTGAAGAAGGATCTACACAAAGCACGCCTACTTTTTTTCCAGCAGCTACCCAGACAGTAATTAAGGCGTCCACCAAAGTGCTTTTCCCAGCACCTGGGGGGCCTGTAATGCCAGTAACAGCACATTTATGTGAAGGCGTAATATGCAACAACTGTTGATAGCCCGCTACTTCATTTTCGACCCAAGAAATACCCCTGGCCAAAGATTTAAAATCTCCAGCTACAATACCTGCTGCTATTTCCTGCGCGTTATTCATTTGCTACTATTGAATGATTTTAAAATTATTAAAATCGAAAAGTCGAATGCCTGTTAATTTTTCGAAGTAATATAGGAAGCGATCTTTGATAGAAAAATTTTTTCGCGTCGTATCAATTTCAATTTTCCAGTTTTGTGCAGCAATGCGTGATTGCATAACCGCAGGATGTGTACCTGAAAATTTTTCGAGCGAATCATACGCTGTAAAATCCCAGTGCTGGTTGTCTTTTAAAATTATGTTGAGCTCTGCATCTGAATGCCAAAGGGCGCTAAAGTTTTTTATTTTTTTAGCCATTTGCGCAGGACTTTTTACCCAACCATAATGATAAACACTTGCTGCAACTGGCTTTACATCAATTTTAGTAGCTCCTTTTCTAAACCCTTGCGCATCTTTGTAAGCGGTAATTTCTTTTTTATTTCTAATTATCCGTACTTCTTTATTGTACCATTTTCTACTATCTCCTACATAATCGTAAGTGCCGTAAAAATGTACATAATTAAAAAGTAGCCCTTCTACCTGCGTGTCATTTTGATATTGAACACAAGCTTCTTTAATGGCTGCGTGGTATTTTTCATGAACTACTTCATCGCCCTGAATATAAAAAGCCCATGTGCTATTTGGATCAATAAGTGCAAACGCTTTATTGGTTTCTACAGCTAACACAGCGCCGCCTTTTCTCAAATTTGGATCCCACACCGATTCATGAATTTTTATTTTTGGATCGCCAATAGAACGAATTAAACCTAGGGTATCATCATCAGATTCTCCCACTAATACAACCATCTCGTCTACCACGGGTAAAATGGAAGTGATGGCTTCCACAATCGGATAGTCATTGATCACTGCATTTTTAATAATGGTAAATCCACTTATTTTCATGACTACAAAGTAACCGTGAAATTGCAGGCTATCCAAGTAATTAGTAGTGTAAGCTGCACAAAAGCATTATTTTTGGAACCCGTATCCAATGATACTTGATTTATGGAAAGAACCCTCTGCTTTGATTTTGGAAACAGCCGGCTTAAATGTGCTGTATTTGAAGGTCGAGACCTGCAACAAACCATTCATTTGGAAAACGACTCTGAGGCTCAGATTGCCGAATTGCTCCAAAACCACCACCCTACAAAAATTATTTTATCCTCTGTCATCAAGCACCGTGAGGGTTTGGAGGCGCAATTGGAGGGGGCGGCCAAATTTCACATGTTAGGCCATGCCAGCAAACTACCCATTACCACGCCAGTTGGGAAGCCAGAAACCATTGGGGCAGACCGCCTAGCTATTTGTTCGGCGGCTGTTGACCTGTTTGGAGGACAACACAACCTAGCTATAGGCCTAGGAACCTGCATTACGTACAATTTCACCAATAAATACCACGAATTTTTAGGAGGCAGCATCTCGCCAGGCATGAATATGCGCTTTAGGGCCATGCACGAGCAAACGGCACTTTTGCCCCTTATTGAGGCCCAAAGCCAATTTCCGCTGGTAGGCTACGACACCAAAACCAACCTGCTTTCGGGGGTTATACTGGGGATGGCCAAGGAAATTGATGGAATCATTGAGGCTTATGCCGAAAAATACAGCAACTTTAACGTGCTCTTAACCGGGGGTGATATGCCTTTTTTTGTACCACACTTAAAAAACAGGATATTTGCCGACCCTAACTTAATATTTAAAGGCCTTTATGCGATCAGTGAGTTTAATAATGGGTAGGTTTTTCCTGCCAATTCTAGTTTCCGGATGTTTCTTTTTGAATGCGAAGGCACAAGAAAATTCTCCATTTACAAGGTATGGCCTTGGTGATGTATCACCAGGTAGCCATTCAATTAGTAGATCGATGGGGGGTATTACCGCTGCCTATGCAGACGGTCAAGTAAACAATGTAGGACAGGCCATTAATTTTGGAAATCCAGCTACTTACGGAAACTTTTTTATGGTATCTTATGATTTAGGTTTAACTATAGATTCAAGAACTTTAAGAAGTGCCAACCCTTCTGATAAATTTACTTCTAATAATTTTTATCCAACGTATGTTGCCTTTGGTGCACCCATCAAAAGCAAAAAAAACTTAGGCTTTGCATTTGGATTAAGACCAGCTAGCAAAATAAATTATTCGGTGGTAGAACGTACAAGAATTGCGAACGATAGTTTAGGTACTGTGTACGAGGGAAGCGGCGGACTCAATCAACTTTTTGTAGGACTCGGAAAAAAATGGAAAGGATTTAGCGTTGGATTTAACACTGGCTATAATTTTGGCAGAAGAGAAATTTCAACTAAAAAAACATTCTTAAACGATAGTGTTTTTTATTATCAATCTAACTCTGCAAGCATCAGTAATTTTGGTGGTGCTTTTTTAAATACGGGTTTTCAATATGATTTTGTGGTTGCCGAATCTGTAAATAGTTTAACTAAAGTAACCAATAAATATTGGATTCGATTAGGTGCTACGGCTACACTCAGTCAGCAATTAAAAGCGACACAAACCACTACCAGAGAGACTTTCACGCAATCTCAAACGGGTGATTTAACCATCGATAGCATTTATAAAGTAGTTGACTTTCCTGGTACGATAGAAATTCCTGCCACCTACACAGCTGGTATTACCTTACACAAAACAGCTGGTAACAATAGAGGTTTATTTGAACTTTGGTCACTCGGTGCCGAATATACAAGTACACAGTGGACTAAATATAGATACTACAATCAACCCGATAGACTCTCAGACAGTTGGCAGTTTAGAGTAGGTGCGCAGTTTTGTCCAGATCCTGTTGCTGGTAGAAATTATTGGAGCAACGTAAATTACCGAGCTGGATTTTTTGTAGGCGAAGATTATGTAAATCCAGATGGTAATGGTTTAAAACAATTTGGATTTTCGATGGGTATGGGACTTCCAATAAAAAAATGGAATGCCTACGACAGACAGTTCACCGTGATTAACGCCACCGTACAATTTGGCAAAAGAGGATCTAACGTAAATAATTTTACAGAAAGCTATGCTCAATTTACTATGGGCTTTAGTTTAAGTGATCTTTGGTTCCAGAAACGCAAATATGATTAATCGTAACACACATAAAATCATTCATCTAGCAGCCATATTTATTGGCTGCTTTTTTATGTTTGCATGTGAAAATGATGTCAACGTTGTAAAAGAATTAGGCGCGAGAACAACTAGTATTGAAGAAGGTATTCAAATAGAAAGCTATTTAAGCAACGAAGGAAAAATTAGTGCCAAATTAACGGCGCCACTATTACTCCGTTACCAAGGTGACAGCGCCAGAAAAGCAGAATTCCCAAAATCACTCCACGTAGATTTTTTTGACGATAGCCTCAAACTAGAGAGTAAATTAGACGCCAAATACGGCAGATACCTAGAAAATGACCGAAAAGTTTACCTTAGAGACAGTGTTGTGGTATTTAATTTAAAAGGGGACACACTTTTTTGCAAAGAACTCTATTGGGACCAGGGTACCGAACAGTTTTTTACCGATAAAGAAGTGACCCTGATACAAACCTACCCCTACAAACAAAAAGGTAAGTATGCCAATGGGTTTACTTCTAACCAAAATCTTAGTAATATTATTTTCTTTAAAGTGTTACCTGGTAGCTACGCGGTGTTACCAGATAGCGTACTGTCAAATTAAACGAGATAAAATAATTATATGGAATACAGAAGAATGGGCCGTACCGGCCTACAACTAAGCACCTTAAGTTTAGGAAGTTGGGTTACGTTTCACAAACAAATTGAAGACAACACTGCTGATACTTTAATGGGTATCGCATACGATGCAGGTATCAATTTTTTTGATAACGCAGAAGGTTATGCATTTGGTGAAAGTGAAAAAATGATGGGCCGTGTACTACAACAAAAAAAGTGGGACCGCACTTCTTACACCCTTTCTTCTAAAGTATTTTTTGGATGGAGAACAAACAATAAACCCAACCAAACCGGACTAAGTCGTAAACACATTGTAGAGGCCTGTCATGAGGCTTTAGCGCGTTTACAGACAAATTATTTAGACCTTTATTTTTGTCATAGGCCCGATCAAAATGTGCCTATTGAAGAAGTGGTTTGGACCATGCACAATTTAATTACGCAGGGCAAAATTTTATATTGGGGAACATCTCAGTGGAGTGCTGCAGAAATTATGGAAGCGCACCGAGTTGCAGATCAACATCATTTAATTGGACCTACCGTTGAGCAACCTCAGTACAATATGTTTGAGCGTTTTAAAATGGAACAGGATTATTTGCCCGTAATTAAAAACAAAGGTTTAGGTACCACTATTTGGAGTCCACTGGGTGCTGGTTTTTTAACGGGTAAATACAATAATGGCATTCCTGCTGATAGTAGATTGTCACTCGAAGGTTTTGATTGGCTTAAAGAGCGCTGGGTCCAAGAAAATAAAATTGAAAAGGTAAAAAGTTTGTCCGTGCTCGCTTCTGAGCTGGGTATTAGCATGGCAGCACTTGCAATTGCATGGACCCTCAAAAATCCTAATGTTACCACGACCATTTTAGGAGCAACCAAAGAAACGCAACTTCATGAAAATTTAAAGGCGCTGGACGCTCAAAAGCTACTCACAACTGAAGTGATGGACCGTATTGACGCTATTTTAGGCAATAAGCCTTTTATGGATTTGGCATAATAATCTGTGTATCTTTACGTTTGTTTATAACACCATGGCAGAGCACCTTTATACGATTATCTGGATTGTAGTTTCCCTTATTTTGATTGGCTTTTTTGCTGGTTACGAAATCGCTTTCATTAGCGCCAACAGGTTAAGTATTGAACTCAAAAAAAAGCAAGGACTTAGAAGTGGTATCATACTCTCTAATTTTATGGAGAGCCCCGCTAAATTTATAGGCACTTGTTTAATTGGACTCAATATTGTGCTGGTTGTTTATGGACTGCTCTTTACGTCTTTTTTAAAAGGTATTGCATGGAATCCTCTCGAAGTAGAAAACGAATACCTCAAACTTGTTATTGATACCATCATTTCAACTTTTGTGGTTCTTGTTTTTGGAGAATTTATTCCAAAGGCCATTTTTAAAGCGCGTAACGATAAATTAATTGCATTTTTTGCGCCCGTTGCACAGTTTTTTCATTCTTTATTACAACCACTTGCAAGCGTTTTTGTTTCAATTGCGCAGTGGATATTAACGTATATTTTTAATGTTCGCGTAAACAATAAAAATGAAGCTTTTAGCAAAGTAGATCTCGAACATTTTTTTCAGCAAACAAAAGATCAGGACGAAGAAAATCAAGAATTAAATACTGAACTTTTTGAAAATGCACTAAGTCTTCCGCTCGTGAAAATCAGGCAGTGCCTCGTTCCTAGAACAGAAATAGAAGGTGCCGACATTGATATCAGTATCGAAGAATTAAAAAAACAATTTATAAAAACACAGCTAAGTAAGCTAGTGATTTATGATGATAGCGTGGATTCTATTTTAGGCTATGTGCATCAAATTGACTTATTTAAAAGACCTGCTTCTGTTCAAGAAATATTACATCCAATTATTGCAGTACCAGAAAGCATGTCTGCCACAGACCTCATTAATAAATTTACCAAAGAACGCAAAAGTATTGCATGGGTAGTAGATGAATTTGGGGGTACTGCAGGTATTGTTACCATGGAAGATGTACTAGAAGAAATTTTTGGTGAAATAAGAGACGAGTATGATGTAGAAGAATTTGTAGAAAAGCAACTTGCTGCTGATGAATTTATTTTTAGTGGTCGATTAGAATTAGACTACCTCAAAGAAAAATACGAATTGGATTTTCCAGAAAATGAATCTGAAACCTTAAGTGGCTATATCATCAATAAACACGAAGCCATTCCAAAGCAAAAAGAAACCATTATTGTAGACCACTACCAAATTGATGTTTTAACGGTAAGTGACACAAGAATTGAGATGGTAAAACTCAAAATCTTGCGCTAGAAACCCTAACTTTAGCCTCCCAAAAGGTCCCAAAAATGGCATTATTTAACAGAAATAGAGGCGAAGAGAAGGCTGAAATGACTTTTATAGACCACCTCGAAGAACTGCGTCAGCATATTATTAGGTCTGTGATTGCTATTTTGGTGATGGCAGCCATCATATTCATATACAGAGACTGGGTTTTTGACAATGTAATTACTGGCCCTATCAATCCGGATTTTATTAGCTACCGTTTACTTTGTGATTTCAGCCATTGGGCGCATATGGGCGATGCGCTTTGCATGCCTCCGGTAAACATTAACATGCAAACAACCACATTTGGTGGTCAATTTTTAAGCAGCATTTCCCTGGCCCTTATTGGCGGTATACTTATTTCCTTCCCGTATATCTTTTGGGAATTTTGGCGCTTTATAAAACCCGCCTTAAAAGACAAAGAATTATCCAACACCCGTTTTATTATTTTCTGGGTTTCGTTTTTCTTTTTTACAGGTGCTGCTTTTGGTTATTTTTTATTGGGGCCATTTACCTTTAACTTTTTAGGAAGCTTTACACTTGGTACAAAGGGCGTACTAGAAACAAGACCTACGCTCACCGATTATTTAGATAATTTAACCAATTTGATACTTGGTTGCGGGATCGCTTTTGAGCTTCCCGTACTCGCTTACATACTCACAAAAATTGGTTTAATCACCCCCGTTTATTTAAGAAAAATTCGCAAATACGCGGTTGTGGTTATCTTGCTAGCCGCTGCTATCATTACACCAAGCCCCGATTGGATGAGCCAGCTTATTGTTTTCATTCCTTTGTTTACTCTGTACGAACTAAGTATTTTAGTGTCTGCGAAAGTAAGCAAGCAAAGAATTAAAGAAGAGGAAGAAGAGTGGAGTTAATGGATTATCTTTCATGCTAGTTAAATATCTTACATTATGAGTTTTGTTTTCGACGCTTCTAAACCTATTGCCATTGGATCAGACCATGCTGGTTTCGAATACAAAGAAGCCATTAAAAAATGGTTGGTGCACAAAGGTTATCAGGTTAAAGATTTTGGTACCCCATCTTTAGATTCTGTAGACTATCCCGACTATGCGCATCCAACGGCAGCGAGCGTAGCGAGCGGTGAAAGTACATTTGGTATATTAATTTGTGGAAGCGCTAATGGTGTTGCCATGACTGCAAATAAGCACCAATCTATTAGAGCGGCACTATGTTGGCAAACAGATGTAGCTGCACTTACTAGACAACACAATGACGCCAATGTTATTTGTATTCCTGCAAGATTTGTTGCGTTAGCACTTGCCGAACAAATGATTGAAGTATTTATGGAAACTGCTTTTGAAGGCGGTAGACATGCGGGTCGTGTTGGAAAAATTTCATGTTCTTAATTCAATAAATAAAATCCTCTTATGAAAAAATTGATCTGGATCTTTTTTCCTTTGATGAGTACGCTTGCCTTTGCGCAAAAAGCGGATGACCTCACAAAATTTGGAAAAGCAATTACAGTTAATGGTCTAAAAGAAAAACTTACTATTTTGGCAGGTGCCGAAATGGAAGGTCGTGAAACAGCCACCCCTGGACAAAAGCGTGCAGCTGCTTATATCGAAAGTGAATTTAAAAGAATGGGCTTACAGCCAGGTAATGGAGATAGCTACCAACAATTATATCCAGTATACCAAGACGCACTTACTGACAAAAAATTAGTAGTGAATGGTAAGAACATGGACTGGGATAAAGATTTTAATTTTTCTATGCAAACCATTGCTAGCGGTAATTTTAATTTCAGCAGCATTGTATTTGCAGGTTATGGTATTGTAGATTCTACTAAAGGAATCAATGATTATGCAAACCTTGATGTAAAAGGAAAAGTGGTGGTTGTAGTTGAAGGTTCAAGTGCTGGTATGCCAACCATGGGTGTTGGTGGTAGTCGTGCATTTGCTGCGAACCCAGCATCTCCTAATGCAAAAATGCGTGCAGCAACTTCTAAAGGTGCGATTGGACTTCTTTTTGTATCTGCCGATTTTCCTAAAAAAATGGCTACCCAAGTTAAAGGTGGTATGTACCTGAAAAAAAATAATGCACCAGGATTTTTGATGGTGAATATTTCTGCAGCCGTTGCCAGTTCATTACTAGGCAATACAACCACTTTAAGTTTAACTGATATTGCTGCGGCTACCAAAGGTGGTTACAATGCTGGTGTACAAATTGTTGCCACTAAAACTACCGAAAACTTAGAAAGCAGTAATGTGATTGCTGTAATTCCAGGTACCGATAAAAAAGACGAGTACTTATTTTTAACAGGCCATTACGATCACCTAGGTAAAAGAGGTGACGTGATATACTATGGTGCCGATGATGATGGCTCTGGTACTGTTGGCGTAATGCAAATGGCAGAAGCTTTTGCAGCTGCTGCTAAAAAAGGAAAGTATCCACGCAGAACAGTTGTCTTTATGGCTGTAAGTGGTGAGGAAAAAGGCCTTTGGGGCTCTGAATATTACTCCGATCATCCTATTTATCCAATGGATAAAACAACAGCAGATTTAAATACCGATATGATTGGTCGTGTAGATACAGAGCGTATGACCGCTGATACATTAAATTATATTTATGTAATTGGTCATGATAAATTAAGTTCTGAATTACAAAACATCAATGAAACTGCAAATAAAAAATCTGCCAACTTAGTACTTGATTATAAATTTGATGATCCTAACGATAAGAATAGAATTTACTACCGTAGCGATCATTATAATTTTGCTAAAGTAGGTGTGCCTATTTTATTTTTCTATGATGGTATGCTTCAAGCAGACTACCACAAACCTACAGATACGGTAGATAAAATTAACTTCGAATTGATGCAAAAAAGAACCTTAATGGTTTACTATACTGCTTGCGAAATCGCAAACAGAGACGCAATGTTAAAAAGAGATATTCCTTTAACAATGCCAGCAAGATAAACTGCAATTATATATCTGCATAAAAAAAGCCCTCTGAAATATCGGAGGGCTTTTTTATTTGAATTATTTTTTGAGCTTCTACTGCCCTAAAATGTAAGCGAAAATAAGTGGCGCTACAATAGTCGCATCACTTTCTACAATAAATTTAGGCGTATGAATATCTAATTTACCCCAGGTAATTTTTTCGTTAGGAACCGCGCCAGAGTATGATCCGTAAGAGGTTGTAGAGTCACTAATTTGACAGAAATAACTCCAAAACGGAACGTCATGCCATTCTAAATCTTGATACATCATTGGGACTACGCAAATTGGGAAATCCCCTGCGATACCACCACCAATTTGGAAAAAACCTACACCCTTTCCGCCGCTATTAGCACGGTACCACTCGGTAAGCATGATCATATATTCGATACCATTTTTTACCGTATTTGCTTTTAATTCATTTTTGATTACATAAGAAGCAAAAATATTTCCGGTAGTACTGTCTTCCCATCCTGGAACAACAATTGGAATATTTTTTTGAGCTGCCGCTACCATCCAACTATTTTTTGGATCAATTTCATAATACTGTTCTAACTCTCCACTAAGAATTACTTGGTATAAAAATTCGTGCGGAAAATACCGCTCACCTTTTGCTTCTGCTTCTTTCCAAAACTTTACAATGTGTTTTTGCAAACGTCTAAATGCTTCTTCTTCAGGAATACAAGTATCTGTAACACGGTTGTAATGATTCTCTAATAAATCCCACTCGTCTTGTGGCGTTAAATCTCTATAATTAGGCACACGCTTATAATGGCTATGCGCTACTAAATTCATCACGTCTTCTTCAAGATTGGCACCTGTACAGCTAATGATTGCAATTTTATCTTGGCGAATCATTTCGGCAAGGCTAATTCCTAATTCGGCAGTACTCATGGCACCCGCTAAACTCACGAGCATTTTTCCACCTTCTAATAAATGGGTTTCGTAACCTTTTGCAGCATCCACTAATGCAGCCGCATTAAAATGGCGATAATGATGCTCAATAAACTGGGAAACAGGGCCTTTTGTCATGGTAATTAATTTGTGAGGGCAAAAGTAATTTTTTTAACCGGTTTTCTTTGTTGAAATTTGGACCATGAGACCCCTTTTTTTAGCCCTCGCGCTTATGACCAGCATTTTGGTGAGTGCCCAACAAAAACCCGCTGATCTAGATAAGTCCCCCATGGACATGAGTTATTGGCCAGCCAACTTTCCCATGCTTAAGCTAAGTGGAAAAGCAAGTGGTGAGCCTTTTGCCAGGGTCATTTATGGAAGGCCGCAAAAAAATGGCCGCTCTTTATTTGGAGACATTGTACAATACAACAACATTTGGCGATTAGGCGCGAACGAAGCCACAGAAATTGAATTTTTTGTGCCCGTTAAAATTGCAGGAAAATTAGTGCCTAAAGGACGCTATACGCTTTACGGTATTCCAAACGAAAATAATTGGACACTTATTTTAAATACCGATAATTTTAGTTGGGGTAATTTTAGTTATAACACTAAAAAAGATTTTTTACGCGTGCAAGTGCCTGTAACAAAAACCATGGATAGCACCGATGCCTTTACTTTATATTTTGAAGAAACCAGTTTAGGCGCAGGACTCATAATTATGTGGGATCAAGTAAAAGTGATGTTACCCATTTCATTTTCTAAAGAAACCGTTACAAACAAAAAGAAATAGAATTTTAAATTTTCCCTTATGAAATTAGCAACCAAATATATACACGCGGGCACAGAGCCTGACCCATCCACTGGCGCGATCATGACACCTATTTATCAAACTTCTACTTATGTACAAGAAGCGCCAGGTGTGAACAAAGGATACGAATACGCACGTAGCCAAAACCCAACCAGGGCAGCCCTTGAGACCGCTTTTGCAGAAATTGAAAATGGAAAATTTGGACTCGCGTTTAGTAGTGGTGTTGCTGCAACAGACGCTGTTATTACGCTATTAGAACCAGGTGATGAAGTGATTGCAGCAAATGATATGTATGGTGGCACGTACCGCTTATTCACAAAAATATTTGCAAAATATAATATTGTGTTTACCTATGTAGATACCACTGATACCACTCAAATAGAAAAAGCTGTTTCTAGTAAAACCAAATTATTGTGGATTGAAACACCAACCAATCCACTCATGAATATTACAGATATTGCTGCGGTTGCAACTATTGCAAAAAAACACAACGTTTTACTTTGTGTAGACAATACGTTTGCTTCGCCATATTTACAAAACCCATTAGACTTAGGCGCCGATATTGTAATGCATTCAGCAACCAAATATTTAGGTGGCCATAGTGATGTAATACAAGGTTGCCTTGTTATGAATGATGCAGCGCTTCGTGAAAAATTATATTTTATTCAAAAAAGTAGAGGCGCCGTGCCAGGCCCAATGGATTGTTTTTTAGTATTGAGAGGTATTAAAACCTTACACCTGCGTATGCAGCGGCACTGCGAAAACGGCGCAGCTATGGCAGCCTTTTTAAAGCTGCATCCAAAGGTTGAACGCGTTTACTGGTGTGGGTTTGAAGACCATCCTGGATATACAGTGGCCAAAAAACAAATGCGTGGTTTTGGCGGCATGATGAGCTTTACGTTAAAAGATGACAGTGTAGAAAATGCGATTAGAGTCCTTTCTAGTACCAAGGTTTTTGCACTCGCCGAAAGTTTAGGCGGTGTAGAATCACTGATCAATCATCCAGCTTCCATGACGCACGCTTCTATTCCAAGAGAAGAAAGAATTAAAAACGGACTCTCAGATAGTTTAATTAGACTGAGTGTGGGCGTAGAAGATATAGAAGATTTGATGGCGGATATCAATAACGCGATTGGATAATTAATTGTGGCGCAGTTTTATTTGAAAGATTATTTGAGCGACGCTAATTATTTGAGCGAGTCATTATTTGAGCGTCGCTAATTTTTCTAGTGCACGCTGCAGGGTTTCTTCTTTTTTTGCAAAACAAAAACGGATCACTTTGTTGTCTGTTTTGTTTTTATAAAACGCTGACACTGGAATGGTAGCAACGCCATATTCCCTAATGAGCTTCATGGCAAAATCAGTATCTGCTGCATCTGAAATATTTGCGTAACTATAGCATTCGAAATAACTGCCACTAGATGGCAAACACTGTAGCGGCGTAGCTTTCATAAGATTTCGAAAATAATCACGCTTCACTTGCATTTGAGTACCCAGTTGTAAATAGGCGTCTTTATTTTCCATATAAGTAGCAAGCGCTACTTGCTTAGGCGTATCTGCACAAAAAGCATTAAACTGATGCACTTTCCGGTACGCTTCCATTAATCCTGTATCACCAATACAATAGCCTAATTTCCATCCAGTAGCATGATATGTTTTGCCAAAAGAAAAACATACAAAACTACGCACTAATAAATCGGGGTAACGAAGTATGCTTTGGTGCTCCACGCCATCATATACTAAATGCTCGTACACTTCATCACTTAAAATAATAATTTGCGTATCCGTAACAATTTGCCTCAACTGTTCAATATCGTTTTTTGATAGTACCGTTCCAGTTGGATTGTGTGGCGAATTGATCATGATGCACTTTGTACGTGCAGTAATTTTTTTGCGAACCTCATCCCATGGAATACTATACGTTGGAAATTGAAGCGGAATAGATACGGCCACGGCGCCATTGATTTCAATATTTGGAATATAGCTATCGTAACAAGGCTCGAAAACTATTACTTCATCCCCTTTTTGTAAAATGGTGGTAAGGGCGGTATAAATAGCATACGTGCCGCCGGGTGTAACAATAATGTCTGTATCTGCAGAAATAACCGTGTCATAAAGAGACGCTACTTTACCTGCAATGGCTTCTCTGAGGGGTAAATAGCCGTTTAAATGCGTGTATTGGTTGTGACCATTGCGCATGGCAGCAGCCACGAGTTCTACAAGGTCATGGGGCATATCAAAATCGGGAAATCCTTGACCTAAATTAACGGCGCCATGCTTTGCAGCCAGCTCACTCATCACCGTAAAAATACTAATGCCCGTACTCGGTAATTTAGAGGTAACATGCATATGCGAAGAATAAAAAATTATAACGCCAACTTGCTCACAAGTCTATTCAGTTCTATTTCTGCAATTTTTGCAGTATACTGAAGGTTCACTAAACGGTAGCTCGCATTTTCAAAACTCTGTTGTGCCTGACGTACGTCAATAATGGTTGCCTCCGCAAGTTCAAATTTTTGCATTACTAAATCAAGTAGCTGACTAGAAAGTGCATAGTTATCTGTTTCCGTTTGTAGTTGTGCAAGCGCGTTGGTATAGGCATTAAATGTTTTAACGGCGTTTGTTTCTAATGTTAATGCCAAGTTTTCTTGTTGCAATTTTGCACTGCGCGTATTGATGGCAGCCACTTGTCCCTGACGTTTGAAGGCAGAGCCATTGTATAGGGGCACACTTAGGTTTACACCAAAAAATGGACCATAACTTTGGTTGAGCAAGATAAATCCTGCTGCACTTTTATTGCTATTTAAATTAAAACCAGTAGTGGCTCTTAACGATGGCATACGAAGTGCAGCCGTTTCTTTTTCGATGAGCTGATTGATGGTTATTTGTGTGGCTGCTGCTAAATAATCTGGATTAGAAGGCAGCGCCTCTTTGATATTTTCTAGTGATAAATTTTTATCAATCATAATTTTATCATCAATCACAATTACAGAATCGGGTGCCTGAATCATGGACTGCAATAAGTCTGCTTTGCTTTGTTTGATAATTAAATGCTGTGTTTGGAGCGCTTGTTTTTGCTGATTTAAATCAAGCTTTGCCTGATAGATATCTGCGTTGTTAGCAAGGCCCTCTTCTTTACGCGCTTCTAACAAATCCAATCTTTTTTGAAAAACGTCAATCGATTTTTGAATGGTTTTTAGCAGTTCTTGTTGACGGACAATTTCGTAATAACGCACACTAACAATCGCCATCGTATTTTGAAGTTGCGCATTGAGTACGTTTTTATTGAGTAGTTCTAATTGCGCCAATCTTTTTTGTGTAGTGACAACACGGTTACCATTGTAGAGTAGCATGGTTCCCGTAACACCCATTTGTAAAATATTAGATCCTACATTATTACGCTGTGTATTTCGGTTTGCGTCTGGAAACTTTTGATTGATTGAAATAATTTGTTCGTTATCCGATGCGTTTAAATTGACAGTTGGTAACGCTCCAGCAACACCCGGATTGTTGTTGATATTACTAATGGCTAGTTGATTTCTAACCAGTTCTATATCGTAGCTATTTTTTAGTGAGATAGCAATGGCGTCAGCTAGGGTTAATTTTTGTTGCGCGTTTACTTGTGAAACAGCGACAACAATAAATAATACAAGAAGCCATTTTTTCATGTGTCTGATTTTTTCTTTGATTAACCAACAAGTGTTCCAACTTGTAAGCCTTCTACTACTTTTAATAAATTGCCAGGCTTGTTCATATCAAAAACAATGATGGGTAATTTATTTTCCATGCACAGCGTAAATGCTGTCATGTCCATTACTTTTAAGTTTTTAGAAATACATTCCTGAAAACCAATGGTTTCAAATTTAGTAGCGGTTGGATCTTTTTCAGGATCAGCACTGTAAACACCATCTACGCGTGTGCCTTTTAAAATTACATCGGCTTTCATTTCAATGGCACGTAAAGAACCTGCAGTATCGGTGGTGAAATAAGGGTTGCCCGTACCTGCACCAAATATGACAACGCGTCCTTTTTCTAAATGTCTTAATGCTTTGCGGCGGATATATGGTTCTGCTACCTGCTCCATATTAATCGCACTTTGTAAGCGGGTGTACACACCAATTTTTTCTAGCATCGCTTGCATCGCCATTGCGTTAATAACCGTTGCTAGCATGCCCATATAATCACCATGTGCACGTTCAATACCGCTATCGGCTTCATTCATGCCTCTATAAATATTACCACCGCCAATAACAATGGCAACTTGAACACCTAAATCAACTACTTTTTTAATATCCTGTGCATACTGTTCAATGATTTTAGGATTGAACGGATCGCCATTTTTTTGTTCACCTAATAAGGCCTCACCAGATAGTTTGAGTAGAATTCTTTTGTACTTAGGAAGCATAATGGGTCATTTATATATGCAAATAACCTCAATTTTTAGTCAAGTGCCAAAGAAAACCGAGCCAAAAAAAAAGAGGCCCGTGAGGGCCTCTTTATATAAGCAGTTTGAAACTACAATTTAACCTAAAGCTACACGCTTAAACTCTGTAACAACAACGTCGCCAGCAGATTTTAAGTAAGCCTCAACGCTGATGCCACCATCTTTCACAAAAGCTTGCGCTAAAAGGGTATTTTCTTTGAAGAAAGCATTGATCTTACCTTCCGCAATTTTAGCAACCATTTCGTCTGGTTTGCCAGCCATTTTAGGATCTTCTTTCATGGTATCGATGATGATCGCACGCTCTCTAACGATGGTTTCTTCAGGAATAGAATTTGCATCAACAGCAAGTGGATTCATCGCCGCAATTTGCATAGCAACGTCTCTACCAGCTTCTGCTGCTTCTTTATTTAAACCAACTAATACACCCATACGGTTTGCACCATGGATATAAGATGCTACATAAGCAGCTTCTACTCTTTCGAATTTAGCAACACCAATTTTTTCGCCGATAGAAGCTAATTTATCGTTGATCATATCTGACACTTTAGCGCCATTGATCATTACTTCATTTAGTTCTTCTGCAGATTTTACATTGTTTGCAACTGCAGCATCAGCAATGCTTTGCGCAAATGCAACGAACTCCGCATTTTTAGAAACGAAATCAGTTTCGCAAGAAATACAAACTACAAAACCAGTTTTGTTATCTGCAGATGTTTGTGCAATAATCACACCTTCTTTTGCTTCACGGTCACTACGTTTTGCAGCAACTTTTTGACCTTGCTTTCTTAACCAATCAATAGCCGCTTCAAAATCACCAGCAGATTCTGTTAATGCTTTACGGCAATCCATCATACCCGCACCAGTTGCCTGACGGAGCTTGTTAATATCTTGGGCTGTAATGTTTACAGTACTCATAATAATTAATTTTTAGGCTTTATAAAAATTGGGCCACAAGTCATTACCAAAATGGTATTGAAGTGATGGCCCAATTGAGTTGTCATTTATTTTCCAGCAGCAGGACGACGTGTGCCTGTTGTGGTACGACGCTTAGGAGCAGCACCATCTGCGCTAGCAGGTGCTCTGCGACCGCCGCGACCAGCTTCAGCTTGCGCTTCTGCTTCTAGTCTACGCGCTTTTGCTTCGTTCTCGTTGTTTGATTCTTCAGACTCATCATCATCTTTAGATGCTTGACGCTCTGCTAAACCTTCTGCGATA
The DNA here is from genome assembly GCA_044341045.1 of Sediminibacterium sp. Classification (GTDB taxonomy): domain Bacteria; phylum Bacteroidota; class Bacteroidia; order Chitinophagales; family Chitinophagaceae; genus Sediminibacterium. The sequence continues at coordinate 63,423 of JBIISK010000009.1, forward strand.
GCAGCAACGATATAGTTGGTAATGATTGCAATAGATTTTGTTGCATCATCATTTGCAGGTACTGCAAAGTCAACTTTATTAGGATCACAGTTGGTATCAACCATACCAAAAGTAGTAATGCCTAAACGTTTTGCTTCTGCAAGTGCAATGTGTTCTACACCAATATCTACTAAGAAAAGTGCAGCTGGTAAACGACCTAATTGCGCGATACCACCTAATACTTTTTCCATTTTTTCTTTATCACGACTTAATGTAAGACGCTCTTTCTTTGTTAAGCTTTCTGCGCTTCCGTCCGCTAACATTTTTTCAATGCTTTGCATCTTTTTAACGCTCTTACGAACAGTGTTGAAGTTGGTAAGCATACCACCTAACCAACGCTCAGTTGCATAAGGCATGTTTACACGCTTCGCACATTCGCTCACGATTTCTTTTGCCTGCTTTTTAGTAGCAACAAACATGATCTTCTTACCACTCTTTGCAATTTGCTTAACAGCGGCAGCAGCTTCTTGTAAGTGATCTACTGTTTTATTGAGGTCAA
>JBIISK010000010.1:0-63144 GCA_044341045.1 Sediminibacterium sp.
TGGTGCAACAACAAAAAGAAAGATTATTTTATTTAAGGAAAAATGGTATTGTTATGTATGAATTATTTTCCGATGATTCGGAAAAAATGTATAGGAAGCTAGATTTTAGAAAACAATAAATTTCGTTAGTATTTTTGACGATTTAATCAAGTTCACCTTATTCCACCTGTCTTGTCCTGAAAAAGCTCTACAACAAACTATTCAGTTTGACAGGCTTTGGGTAAGGCGAACTGCGAGGATGTCGACGCAGTTGACAAATCCGAGCGGGAAGGTGGTAATCCCTTAAATCGTGGGTCCTTTGTTGTTTCTGCGTGAGGTTTTTGTCATTTCTTACCAAAAACACGAACCTTTAATGCTGATATTTCTACAGCGGTTAACACCTTAGGATCAAGATAATATTTCTCTAATACTTGGGTGGTAGAGTGAGAGCTAAGCAATCCTGTGTCGTCACCTAATACTTGATGATGCCATGTCAGGTATGTTTTACGAAGATTACTTAAACTGATGTCCTTCTTAAAACCTGCAGCTTCTTTGTAATGAGAAAATCCTCTACCATAATCTCTAATAATCCAATTTGTGCAATATTTAAATCAAATTTTTTCATATTCTATCTGCTTGACTAATTCTAACATACTCAACCATCAAATTATAGCTAAATCTTTTTATTTGTTATTTTCTTTTATAATTCTTTTAATTGATTCTATACTTTTCAATCGATTCAATCGAGCCTGTACAATTTCTTATTGAATTTCTTTATCGCTCATGTTTTTTCTTCTTTGATTCATTTCTGATATAATATTATCAAGAACTAACTATGCTTTTTTATTTGAATCTTCTTCTTCCATTTTTTCTAATATTTCTTGTTCAATTCTATTTAAATTTTCTTCTGATTCATTTACTTCTTTTGATAAAAGTCCCCACTTTTCTCTTTCTTTTAATGTAACCGGACCTTTCTTCTCTTTCTCTAAATAGTATATTGTTCCTTCAAAGGAATACTTATTAGTTTTGTATGCTAGCTTGCCAGTAAGAATATATACTGTTTTTTTTAGCCAATCTAATTTTACTGAATCTCTTAGAAGATTAAGAAAAATATCCATTTCTTTACCTTTTTGTACTTCTTTCTCAGTTACTATACTTTCATTTAATGCCTCAATTATATCGACTTTTTTAAAGGTTCATTATAATTTACTGCGTATTGGATAGCGATTAATGCTTTTAATTTTTATTTTTTAAAACCCCAATTTTAATGTTTTCTTAGGGTTTCTAATTGTATTTTTATAATAGTTCTAAAAAATACACTATGACAGCAAAAATTAAGAAAAAAGGTATTTATTGTATTGAAGGGCTTTGGGATCATGGTAATATTCAAGACGAAACAACGGTACTTCCAATTTTAGATCTACTGGAGAAAAAAAATTATTGCGATCATATTTACCACGACTGCGCTACCAAATCTGAACTTGAATATTTTCTGGACAAGTGGAAGTATAAAACAATAAATGAAAAATATCCAATTCTATATTTAGCATTTCATGGAGATCCCGGCTATATATTTCTAACGCATAAAGACAAATATTCTCTTGCAGAATTAGCTGACTTTTTAGGAGATAAGTGCACAGGTAAAATTATTTACTTTGGATCATGTTCAACTTTAAACATAGATAAGCGTAGAATTAATTCCTTCCTTAAAAAAACAGGAGCTATTGCTGTCATTGGGTACAAAAGAGATATTGACTGGATACAATCTGCAGCTTGCGATTTATTTGTATTTGAAGCTTTACAAAGTGACAAGCTTGACACAAAAGGAATTAATAAAATCCAAAAGAAAATAATTACTGATTATGGAAATCTACATAAACTTTTAGACCTTAGATTCGTAATTAACGATGAACTGCATTTTAGTAGAAAGAGAAAAAAAGCTAAATAAACACCCAACTTTCTTCTTCAATTTCCGCTTCCAATTCCCCTTCGTCCCATCCGCAATAGCCAATAAAGAGTTGAATTTCTTGATTATTGGCACCGCTATTGTTGATGGCTTTAATTACCTGCTCCATATTTCCACCCATATAATAATCATTGGTAATTTGTTCGCCCCCACTAATAAGGTCGGGTCGTTTGTGTAATACAAAGAGGCGTTCTCTATCGACAGGGCCGCCATCCATCAGCGGAAATGGTTTACTCCGATTAAATTCAATAAGATCATGCAACGACTTATATAAAGGCCTATTGGTTATAAAACCTATACTTCCTTCTTGGTTATGCTTGACTAGCAAGATGGTTGTGTTTTCGAAGATGCTGCCGTTTAATGCGTCAGTGCTTTTGAAATAGATGCCAGCTTTTAAGTTGTTCATAAGTTTGTTATTTCTTCCTTCTATACTTGCCCCTGGTTTTATAGTAATATTTAGACCTCGCCTGATTTCTGATAGCAGAAGGCTTTGTACTTACTGATTTTCTAACATAGCCTTTCCTAAACTGGCCCTTGTAGTTCACAGAAGGAGGGACGTAATATGACTTTTTGGGCCTGCTATTTTCTTGGTTGTCGGAGCATCCTAAAAGGAGTAAGCTAAATAGGGTGAATAAAAGTTTAATCATTTGATAGTAGCTTATTAAAATTCAATATCATCGGGAAATATTCTACTCTTTAATACACCTAATGCTTCCTCCGTAAGATCTATTGTGCGTTAACACAAATGAACCGGTACTGCTAATGTTCAAATATCTTGAGCCATCACCACTAATAGTGCTGCTCCAGTAACTTCCACTAGTGCCTGCACCATTAATTGTTATTTCACGGCTTCCTGCAACGGTAAGTTTTAGTGGCGAAGCAAATGCACCAGCACTATTTTTTGTTGTCCAACTAGATAATTCTGCATTCCACTCTGCTTCGGTTGGTAAACGAAAACCAGTAGGACATGGATTGTTAATGCCATTAACGCCCTGCCATAAATTTACATTTGCGGGACTTCTCCAATCGGTAAGTGGCGTATTTGGTAAAATAAAATTTCCATTACCAGGAACATCGGTACTTGATTGCGTTGCAATGGTTATCGATTTTCGAGATTGGTGTTGATCTGCTCCGCGTCCCCACTGGTATAAATCGCCGTAGGCACTGGTGTCGGTAATACTAGTGGCTACTCTTGATGCGCCTAAATTTCTGTCCATCCAAACTTTTCCATTTGCACTTGTAACTGTAGTAAAACTACCTGCTACGCGTGTTGTAAAAGAAATTTCATTACCATAATAGGTTCCACTTTGATTGGTGGCATAAGCCCTTATAAAGTATTTTGTATCAGCGTTAAGCCCCGTTATACTACTGGTAAAGCTACTTGTGCCAGCGTCGTTTGTTTTTGTGGATAGTAAAATTGTTGGGTTGTTGCTCGTGCTCCACACCACACCTTTAGCAGTAATACTAAGTCCGCTACTTGATGTAATATTTCCTCCAGTGATAACGCTATTGGATGTTAAAGCGGATATGTCAGTTGTTGTTAGCGTAATTTGTGTATTTACATCTTGTTTTTTTTCACAACTAAAAACAAATAATAGCGAACAAATAATAATAATATTTTTCATTTAAATGGTTTTATAGTTTTACTGCTTCAATAAAAAAGTAAATGGAACATCAAGTCTGCTTCTCCAAGATTTTTCGGAATGATCTTGTCCGGGCCATGAACGGCTTATCCACTCGCTAGGCTGGTATTTTTTTTGTTTCATAATTGCATCTACTTGTAATTGTAAAGAAGCATACATAGAATCAAGTGTTTCAGTGCCGTGATCAAAATAAATCCGGTGTTGCTTTGGTGAAGGCAAGTTCTTTTTTAGGTATGAAAAAAATACATTGGGCACAGGATTATTTTCCATCGATAAAAGTCCAGGCCAATGCGAAGAAAGGCAAGCTGCTCCACCAAAAATAGTAGGATACTCGCACAGGGCATACAAAGAAATTAAGCCGCCCATGCTACTACCTGCAACAAATGTATTGGATGCGTCAGTTTTGGTGCTGTATGTTTTATCGATAAATGGTTTTAGTTCTTCTACCAAAAATTTCAAATAATTATCTGAAGAAATAGGCAGTCCTGAAAAAATGGATTGGCCACCGCTTCTGTAGGCACTGTAAACCAGTTTCTGCTCTTCTTTGGATAGAGATTCAAAAGGTTTTTGAGGAAAATATTCGGGATGTCTACTTTTTCCTCCATTCCAGATGCCTACCACAATGCAATCCCTAATTTTGCGTTGCTGCATTAATTGCGTTAGTGTTTCATCAACACCCCACTCTTGTTTATTCCATGTTATACTGCTGTCAAAAAGCATTTGCCCGTCATGCATATATAATACTGCATATTTTTTTGAAGCTGTATAGTTATCAGGTAGCCAAATATCTACATTTCTTGCTGGCACATGTTTTGAACCAAAATTTTCAATACGAATAATGCGGCCAGTGCTTGGTTTAGGCAGCTGAGCAAATACCTCAAACTGGATGGGAAAAAAGAAAAAGTAAAGAATCGGTACGTGTTTCATGATTTTTTGCATGTTTTATTCCCATAAATTAAGTAAAATATTATTATTTTCAAAATATATAGAACAATTTAGTAATATCGTAAATATTTAATTATAAATGGAACAGAAATTATTGAATACTAGAAACTTACTCATTGCTTCAATGATGCTATTTGTTGTTGCCTGTAGCAAAAAAGATCAAACCATCTTGCCTACAGTTCCACCTGTAACGCCACCGCCAGCAAGTAATAACATTACTCCGCCTCCACCATTTGGTTTTTATGTGGTAGGATATTTTCCTAGCTACCGAGATCCTGCTCTTGTGCCGGATCAAAAATTTCGGATGTGTAATGTTATCAATTATGCATTTGCCAATGTTACTTCAACAGGTGGATTGACGGTTGCAAATCCTTCTGTATTTTCAACTGTTATTTCAAAAGCAAAATCAAATAATGCAAAAATATTTATTAGTATTTCTGGATTAGCTGCCGATTTTAAAAATATGGCTACTACACCTAGTGGGCGCAACAGCTTTGTTAAATCGATTATGCAAGTTGTAAGAACCTATGGTTTAGATGGTGTAGATGTAGATTGGGAATTTCCTCGAACCGATGATGGAACGGATATTACCTATACTTCCTTTATGCGAGAACTTAGTGATTCATGCCATACAGGTGGAAAATATTATTTGTCTGCTGCCATAACTGCTGGAAAATATGCTGGAGCAGTGCGTGATGCCATCAGTAGTAGTTTATGGACTAGTAATGCAGTTGATTTTTTCAATATCATGTCATACGACGATTTTAGTACAACGGTTCCGTTTAGACACCATAGTGATATGGCACTAGCCCAAACTTCTCTTAATTATTGGATTACTACTAGAGGCATGCCCGCTTCCAAAGCAGTACTCGGTATACCAGCTTATGGTAGACCAAGCGGAATAACTCAAACAGGCACCGTTTTAACATACAACACTATTACCAACGGATCGGGAAGCGCATTATCAGATTCTGCTGTAGTTAGTGCCGGGGGATTTAGCAATTATACCATTTATTACAATGGTTTGCCTACCGTAAAACGCAAAGCAAAACTAGCACAATCAATGGCCAATGGAATTATGATGTGGGAAAAGGGACAGGATCGTAATGATGGATTGTCTTTGTTAAAAGCAGTGTGTGACACTTTAGGGAGGTCGTATTAATTTTTAAGATGTAATTAATAATTTATATAATTATTTATATATTTATTAATTATACAATCTATGAGCGCTAATACAAACGACCAATCCGTAACAGTAAGTATTGTCATTCCCTGTTTTAATCATGGGCAATATATTCAGGAGACCTTGGATAGTATTGATGCTCAAAAAATCAACTACCCTATTGAAATCATTATTGTAGATGATGGTTCTTCTGATGCCAATACGCTACAAAAACTAGATGATTTAAAGCAGTTAAATTATAGTATCATCCATCAAACAAATGGCGGACCAGGCAAGGCGCGTAATACAGGTATTGAAATAGCAGTTGGAAAATACATTTTACCATTAGATGCGGATAATAAATTGAATCCTGATTATATAAATAAAGCGATTCCTATACTTGAAAAAAATAAGGCCGATATAGTATATGCAGCTCCAGTATTTTTTGGTGATACTTCAAAAAAAAATCGTCAATTTAAAGTACGTCCCTTTGATGATTTAGGACTTGTTACAGGAAACTGCGCAGACGCTTGTGCAATTTTTAGAAAAGAGGTATGGATTAAAAATGGTGGTTACGATGCGTTTATGCCATCATATGGTTTTGAAGACTGGGATTTTTGGATTGCTGCATCAAAAAATAATTTCGTTTTCCATTTCATCAATGAAAAATTATATTATTATCGCATCGTGCAAAATTCAATGATTTCAGCATTTGATAATAAAGAAAGAACGGTTATTATTCACCGCTATTTAGCAAAAAAACATGCCGATTTTTTTCTGGAGAAACTAGTAAAAATCACCTATATAAGAGAACGATATTTTTATGATTTACTTCGCTTTCCAATAACACCCATTATCTATTTATTATACTGGTTGGGTATACTTGAAAACACCACAAAAAGAGCCAAAAAGAAATATGCGCACTACGAGGTTGTAAAAAATGATTAGATCAACCAATAATTTGTTACCCACCAGCTTCCAATACATTCACTATTTGCTGTGTTAACTTAATTGCCCACTTGGTATATTCGAGTTTAGAAGGGTGTAGTCCATCGCCTGATAAATAATCTGGCTTAGATCCATCAATGCGGTAGGCATCCGTAATATTGATAAAATTAGCGCCCTCCGCTTTTGTGTTTTTTTCACAAACTAAATTATACGCATCTATTTCGTTGGCAATTTGTTTTCTATCACGCCCCGATGCAAAAGGTGTAATACCCCAATCCGGAATGCTCATAACAAAAACTCTTTTAGGTCTATTGCCAGTTAAGGTAATTGCCGATTTTAGTAAGGTTAAAAAAGAAGGCTCAAATTCTTTGCTTGGGTTGCCTTGGTATTGATTGTTAACGCCAATTAATAGCGTAACTACCAGATAGTTACTTCTTTTATTTGTGGTGGCTACTGCAGTGATTAAATCTTCTGCGGTCCATCCATTTTTGGCAATGATTTGAATTGAACTTGTTTTAAACCCTGCCGATTTTAATAATTGAAAAGTTTGATTGGGAAAATTGTCATCTCTTTCTACAGATGCGCCAATGGTATAAGAATCACCGAGTGCTAAATAATGTACAGAGTCTTTAAAACTGGTAACTCTTGTTGTTGGAATTGTATTAGACGCGCCCCAATTGGGCTTGTTGCATGAAATAAATATCCAAAAACAAAAGGGTATAAGAATAAGTTTATTCATTACTGATAAAGTTACATTAAATGGCGAGTCCATTGTTTTTCAATATACATCTACTAATTGCATAACTACTTGTTTGTGTGAATGCTGTAACTTATTCTAAAAAGTATGTAACACGCGCCATTCGATAAAAGCATATTTAAGCATTAATTATTGAAAATCAATTGTTTATAGTAAATTATTCCTCCTTTTTGGTTTCTCCGCACGATTTTACATAAATTTAAAAATATGAAACATATCCAACCTTTTCGCTTTGGTTATACTGGTAGTGTGGCAAAGCTTTTTATGATGGCCTGTTTGTTTACAGTGAATCATTTATCTGCACAAACAGTCATTGAAAAAATAGTGCAGGAAGAAACAAAAAATTCACAATTGCAAGTATTAGCACACGAATTATTTGATCGTATTGGACCAAGACTGGTTGGGACACCTCAAATGAAAAAAGCCAATGATTGGGCAGTAGAAAAATATGCGAGCTGGGGAATTACGGCACGCAACGAACAGTGGGGAGAGTGGAAAGGATGGGAGCGTGGCATCACACATATTGACATGCTTTCCCCACGAGTAAAAAGTTTAGAAGGCACCCAGTTGTCTTGGAGCCCGTCTACTAAAGGAAAAGCTGTTAAAGCAGAAATCGTAATTATACCGGATCTAGTAGATTCGGCAGCATTTGCTAATTGGCTCCCAAACGTAAAAGGAAAGTTTGTAATGATTTCTATGAATCAGCCAACTGGAAGACCCGATGATAACTGGCAACAATTCGCAACACCTGCATCATTTGATAAATTAAAAAAGGAACGTGCCGAGCAAACAGAAGCATGGCGTAAACGTTTAAATAAAACAGGATTTTCATCTCGTATGCTGCCTGTTATTTTAGAAAAGTCAGGAGCAGTAGGGATTTTAACCAATGGTTGGTCTAATGGTTGGGGCGTTGATAAAATATTTAATGCATACACATCAAAAGTGCCAACTGTTGACATTGCCCTGGAAGATTATGGATCATTATACCGCCTAGTAGAGTCTGGTTCTAATCCAATCATTAGCATCGAAACGTCCTCTAAAGATTTAGGCACTGTTCCCAATTTTAATACGATAGCAGAAATTAAAGGGACAGAAAAGCCGGATGAATATGTAATGCTTTCTGCGCATTTTGATTCTTGGGACGCTGGCCAAGGTGCTACCGATAATGGAACTGGAACATTAACTATGATGGAAGCGATGCGTATTTTGAAATTAGTGTATCCAAATCCTAAGCGTACCATTTTAGTGGGACATTGGGGCAGTGAGGAGCAAGGTTTAAATGGATCAAGGGCATTTGTGGAAGATCATCCAGAAGTGGTGGATAAACTGCAAGCATTATTTAACCAAGACAATGGAACCGGCCGAATTGTAAATATTTCTGGACAGGGATTTAAATATGCTGGTGAATTTTTAACAAGATGGTTGGCTGCCGTGCCTAACAGTTTAAAGGATTCTATTAAAACAACTTTTCCGGGTACGCCTGGTGGTGGCGGAAGTGATCATGCTTCATTTATTGGCGTAGGAGCGCCTGGTTTTTCATTGGGTGCTTTAAATTGGTCTTATTTTAATTATACCTGGCATACCAACAGAGATACGTATGATAAAATTATTTTTGATGATGTAAAAAATAATGCGATGCTTACAGCAATGCTTGTTTATATGGCTTGCGAAGACAACGCAACCTTCCCTAGAGACAAAGCGACTCTTCCTAATGGACAGCCTGCAAAATGGCCTACGCAAGTGAAAGCAATGCGAATGGGCCCAATTGCACCTGCAAACTAAAAGGCATAGTATTACAAAATAAAATTCTAATTACTAAAATTATATCGAATGAAAAAAGTTGCGTGTTCTATCCTTAGCCTTGTTGCGCTAGTAATGATAAGCTTTCAAAGCATTTCGCAAGAAGCTACTGCTTATCAGCTTCCTCCCCAACAAATTGCAGATTTATTGTTAGCGCCACCAACGCCTTCTATTAGTGTGGATGGCAAAGCAAAGCATATGCTTATTATGGAGCGTCCTTCATATCCATTAGTGGAAGAACTAGGCCAAGCCGAATTTAAAATTGCAGGCTTGCGTTTAAATCCAAACAACTTTTCGCCTACGCGTCAAAGCTATATAAAGGGCCTAACAATTAAAGACATTGCTACTGGAAAAGTATTGGTCATAAATGGACTACCTGCAAGTATTGCGGCGCTTAATCCTAGCTGGAATCCTTCAGAAAATAAAATTGCATTTTACAATGTGTCAGAAAATGCGGTGGACGTATACGTGATTGATTTGGCAACCTTAACTTGTCAAAAAATAAATAAGACTGCTGCCAATTTAATTTTAGGTGGTGGTTTGGTATGGCAAGATGATGCAACACTACTTTATAAAGTAAATGTAAATAAGGCAAGCGATTTAGCTAAAAGACCTGTTACGCCTAAGGGTCCTACAATTCAAGAAAACTTAGGTAAAGCAGCGCCAAGTGTTACCTATCAAGATTTAATTAAATCGCCGTACGACGAATATGTATTTGAATTTTTAGCAAAAAGTCAACTCGTAAAAAATAAAAGCGGGGTAGAAACAAAAATAGGAGCACCTGCTTTAATGAATAGCTTTAGTATTTCTCCGGATAAAAATTATATACTTACCCGTACTTTAAACAAACCATTTTCTTATTTGGTAACTGCAGGTGGTTTTGCATCTTCTATGCAAGTGCTTGATAAAAGTGGTGCACTTTTAAAAAAGATTGCTGAATTACCCTCTTCCGAAGGAACGGCGAGTGGTTACGATAACGTGCAAAATGCACCGCGTGGATTTGAGTGGAAAGATGACGAAGCGGCTACTATTGTGTATGCCATGCCACTTGATAGCGGTTTAATAAAAAAAGCAGTGCCTTTTCATGATGCTGTGATGGCGATTTCGGCTCCTTTTACGGATGCGCCTCGCGAATTATTTAAAACAGCTGCGCGTTTTTCTAATATCAGTTGGGGTGATGAAACACTAGCACTTGTTACAGAAGTTTTAAGAACCAAGCAGCGTTATAAAGTAAGCGTCTACAATCATAAAGCGGGTAGTTTAACTACTTTATACGAAAGAAGTTTAACGGATGCTTACAGCAATTTGGGTAACCCTGTAACGCAAAAAAATAAATTTGGCAAAAGTGTTATTGCTACCGTAAATAATGGCCGTGCAGTTTTAATGAACAACACAACGGGTGCTTCTGACAAAGGAGACTTGCCGTATTTATCTATTTATAATTTAGATACCAAAGCCAACGAGATTATCTGGCGCAGTCAAGAAGATTGTTTCGAATATGTAGTAGAGGTATTAGACGCTTCAGCTCTACAAATTATTACCCGTAGAGAAACTGAAAAAGAAGTGCCTAACTATTATTTAAAATCTTTACAAGCAAACACTTCTGTTGCGATCACTAGTTTTAGCAATCCATATGCAAGTATGGAAGGCGTATCAAAACAAAAAATTAAATATAAAAGAGCAGACGGGGTGGACTTAACCGGTGATTTGTATTTACCTAAAGGGTATAACAAAGAAAAAGATGGTCCATTACCTACATTGCTTTGGGCATATCCGCGCGAGTTTACGAGCGCTGCAGATGCAAGCCAAATTAGAGGCAATCAGCATAAATTTACTTTATTAAGCTGGGGCTCTCCAGTGTTTTATGTAACACAGGGTTATGCTATTTTCGACAATGCCGAAATGCCAATTGTAGCTACATCTCCGGACAAAAAGCCAAATGATGATTTTGTAAATCAGTTAATCTTAAATGCGAATGCGGCTATTGATAAACTCGTGAGTATGGGTGTTAGTGACCGAAATAAAATGGCTGTTGGTGGACATAGTTATGGTGCATTTATGACAACTAATTTATTAGCGCACTCTAATTTGTTTAAAGCAGGTATTGCCCGCAGTGGTGCTTATAATAGAACGCTAACACCTTTTGGTTTCCAAAATGAAGACCGCACTTTTTGGCAAGCACCTCAACTATATCTCGATATGAGTCCATTTGCACATGCTAATAAAATCAAAACACCTATTTTATTAACCCACGGTGAAATGGATGACAACACCGGTACTTTCCCAATTAATAGTGAGCGTTTATATGCAGCTATTAAGGGCCATGGAGGTACCGTACGTTTTGTTTATTTGCCTTATGAAGCACATGGCTACAGAGGAAAAGAAAACGTATTGCACTTATTATATGAGCAAGGCCGTTGGTTGGATAAATATTTAAAAGGGAAATAAGAGAGCCATCTATAAAAAAGCGGTATTAATTTTAGGCAAGCACTAATTTGGCGAGTGCTTGCCAAAAAGCAGGATATCCTTCCCAAAAAACAAAATTACAACCCCAATGAGGGCAAGGGTCTGAAGTATATGCTAGTACTTTACCGGCGCTGGTATTTTTGATAATAATTGCAGGATCTCCTGTTTCTTTAAATCTAGCAATAACGATTGCGTCTTCAAGCTCTATGGTTTTATTGTATCCTAGAATTGGAGGACAACCGTCTAGATTCAGTGATGGGCAAAGTGCTTTTCCTTCTGGCGTAATTTCCATTGAAAATCCTTCTGTCGTTTCTACCAAGTCTTCTATATCCAAACATTTTACAGGAAGCATTTCGCGTAAACGAGTTCTTCCCCAGCCGCCTTTACCCAATTCTCCAGTAAAGGAATACCAGCCACCTAAAAACATATAGCGTCCACCAGCATTGGCATGCTCTACAGAAAGTCTGATTCTATCCGGGAAAGTGAGAATTTCTTTTCCAAATTTACTTCTATCAAAAAATTTAGGCGATAGTTGAAAAAGTTTAGCATCTACATCACTAAAAATAATAAGATCGTAATCAATTAATAATTGTTCGTAATCACCTGGTCCTAAATTGTTATAAAAATCCCATGCAGAAACCGAGTTAACCAGAAATTCTGGATCTTTTTCTAAAGCCTCTTTTAGCCAAACTCCATAATTAAAAATTTCTAAACCTTTAGGGCTATGATGAAAAGGGGTCTCTGCAAAAACGGGTCCAGTTAAAATGGCCCAGTCGCCTACGTAGTAAACTTTTTTCATAAATTTTAATTATTAATTGATTGGTGTTATAAAAGCACTACTAATTTACAGTATGTTTACTTTGACTCTGATTTATATTTTGCACATATAATTCTAGCATTATTTTTTTAAAACTTTATTAAATAATTGATAATCAATTACTTAGTATGAAAAAGATGAATTATCTATTATTGTATCATAATTTAGTTAACGCTAACTACGAAGCCAATAAAAATAAGTTTAATTGAAACCAAGTTTTTACTTTTTAATTATTGTCCTACTTTTTAATGAAGTATCCGCCCAGGAGAGGCCTTCGCAAACTTTGCGCGGATCAATAATTGATAAATCAATTAAAACTGTTTTAGCTGGTGCTACTATCGAACTAATTGGCGATATCAATAAAAATACCATTGCCACTAATGATGGTTCATTTAAGTTTGACTTTATTCCAGTGGGTAGATATACCATTAGAGTCAGCTTTGTTGGTTATAAGACCATCACGATTCCAAATATTCCTCTAGAGTCTGGAAAAGAAACCTTTTTATCTCTTGAGTTGGAAGAAGATGTTACGAATAATAAAGAAGTAATTGTACAGAGCGGTCAAAATAAAACAAGGCCCATTAATGATGCTGCATTAGTGAGTGGCAGAATGTTTAGTGTAGAAGAAACCAGAAGATTTGCTGCTGGATTAAATGATCCATCAAGAATAGCTGCTTCTTTTCCAGGGGTATCTAGCAGTGGCGATAATAATGCGCTTAGCATTCGTGGAAATTCACCAAATGGCTTGTTGTGGAGAATGGAAGGGGTAGAGATTTCCAATCCAAATCACTTTGCAAGGGTGGGTACTTCGGGTGGAGGTATTTCTATTTTGAGTGCACAATTATTAGCCAATTCAGATTTTTTAACCGGTGCATTTCCAGCAGAATTTGGAAATGCCCTATCTGGCGTATTTGATATCCGTTTACGAAAGGGAAATAACAGTAAAAGAGAGTTTAGTTTTTCTGCAAGTACCATTGGTATTGATTTAACTACAGAAGGCTATTTTAAAAAAGGCAGCAAGAGTTCTTACTTGGTCAATTACCGGTATGGGTTTTTAACTTTAATGGAGCAGTTGGGATTTAAAATTAGTGATGCTAGCACCCGATATCAAGACCTTTCTTATCATATTAATTTGCCTACAAAAAATGCTGGGACATTTTCGTTTTTTGGTTTTGGGGGATTAAGCCGCCAGCATAGAGTAGCACTAAATGATTCTATAAATTTCATACAAAATCCTTCAACAAGAAGTGGCGCGTTGGATCTTAGCAATACAGGAGCAATAGGACTTGTTCATACGATTCGTATAGGAAATAAAACCTCACTTAATACCACATATAGTTCCAATGGAACAAATTATAGGGAAGAAGATAATTTTTACAATAAAATTAGCGGTCCTTTAATTGTTACGAGAAATAATAGATTTAGAGAAACAAATGCTATTTTATCTATTGTTGCAACACATAAATTAAGTAAGAAAAATGTACTAAAAATTGGTTTCAATACAAACGGAAAAAACTTTTTTTTGAATCAGAGAGAAGCCGTTAGTAACGTTCTTAAAGATAAAGTAAAAGAGGAAGGGAATACACGGGTGAGTCAATATTATATGCAATGGAAATGGGATCCATCTAACAAAATTAGATTTCAGTTAGGATTGCATGGTCAGCATCTTTTACTGAATCAAACTGCTGCGCTAGAGCCAAGAATAGGTGTTCGTATTCAAACTGGAAAAAATCAATTTTTTTCTGCAGGCTATGGGCTTCATTCACAAATTCAACCATTGGGAAATTATTTTGCTAGAATAAAAGTGGGTAATGATTCTATTCAGCCCAATAAAAATCTAGATTTCAGCAAGGCGGGGCATTATGTGGTGGGCTATAGTTTTCAGTTTGAAGAAAACTGGAATTTTAAATTAGAGGGGTATTATCAATCATTGTATAATATTCCAGTTTCTGCGTCAACACTTACAAGCTTTAGCTTAATTAATCAAGAAGACAATTATGTAATTGCTGCGTTAAATAACAAAGGTAAAGGCAAAAATTACGGGATTGAATTAACCCTCGAACGCTTTTGGAACGACCAGTTTTATTTTTTAAGCACCTTAAGTTTGTATCAATCTAAATATCAGGCCTCCGATTTGATTTGGAGAAATACGCGTTTTAATTCCAACAGCATTTTTTCTGTAACAACAGGGAAAGAATGGAATTTACGTGCAAAGAAAACCTCTACCATTGCAATTGATTTGAAAATTACCAATTATGGAGGGGTTAGGGTTACGCCAATTAATCTTCCGCAATCAATTATTAGGAGAACAACGGTGCTAGATAACACGCGTATTTATGAAGAAAAGCTCCCAAATATTTTTAGAGTGGATTTGCAATTGCAATGGAAAACGAATTACAATAAAATGACCGGTAGCTTTATTGCAGGTGTGCAAAACCTTACAAATAGAAAAAACCCCGTAAGCCAATCTTACGATCCGTTAACAAGAGGCATTCGTTACAATTATTTACTTGGATTAATTCCCGTTGTTGGGTATAAGGTTGACTTTTAAAAATCCAATGGATTGTAAAAATGTATCTGCTTCTGAAACGGTTTTTTTATAGTATTCTAAATTTTTGTAGTTAAAAAAGCCATGTCCTTGGCCTTCGTATAAAAATAGATCGCATCTACTTTTCACTTTTTCCATAACAGTTTTATAATATTTGGCAGTTTCTACAGGAATTAAGTGGTCTTTTTCACCCAAAAAAACAATGGTAGGAGGTGCGCCACTCTTAATGTTGTGCAGCGGCGAAAAATTCTTGTATGCCTCTCCAATTCTTTCATAACCGTATCCGCCCGGACCGTTATCAAATACTGGATTAAAGAGTACTAATGCGTCAGGAATGCAGCTAATGGAAGTATTGTCTGTGCTTTCATTGTAATCCGTAATTAGTGCTGTGGCAGCTGCTAAATGTCCGCCCGCCGATCCACCCGCAGCTACAATTTTTGAAGGATCTATTTCTAAATCTTTGGCGTGTGATCTAATATATCTGATAGCTGATTTTGCGTCTTTTAGCGATTCGAATGGAGTGGCTTTATGTTTTTCCCTTACCCGGTAATCTACTAGAATACAAGTCATGCCTCTTTGGCTAAAATAGATGGCTTGAGGCTCAAATTGTTTAACTGTGCCATTATTCCAGCCGCCACCAAAAAAGAAAACAATGGCTGGCGATTTTTTATTTGACTCCTTTATTGCCGAATGATATACTGTTAAATACAGTTGCGTAGTGTCCACTTTTTTATATAGTATTTCTTCTTGTGCGTAAACACTTAAAAAACTAATGCATGTTAAGAATAAGAGTGCTAGTAGGTATTTCATGTCATTACTTTTTAGATGCTTTTATTTTTTCAAGCTCCTCGGTTAATGTGCGTACCATTTCTGGATATTTAGCGTACACATTATTTTGTTCCGACGGATCTTCTTTTAAATTATATAGTTGTAAAGCTGGCATATTGATTTTAGATGCTTGATTCTCGGTAGGTGCACTCCATCCGCCGGAGCCTCTGCAAAAAGCTAGTTTCCAATCTCCTTTTCTGATGGCAAAATATCCATCTATAGAGTGATGAACAGTGCTGGTTCTTTGGTAAGCCGTTTTTTTGGATTGTGTGAGTAATGGAAGAAGGCTGTAGCTGTCTTGACCAGCATTATTTTGTAAACTCGTGTTTAGTAAGTCCGAACAGGTTGCCATAAAATCGGTGAGGCAAATAGTGGTATTGTTTATGCTATTAGCTTTTACATTATCAGGCCACTTTACAATAAAGGGGACACGGTGCCCGCCTTCGTAAATATCAGCCTTAGTGCCTCTAAATCCTGCACTTGGGTCATGTCCTTTTTCACGTAATTCTTTAAAATTTGCAGATGGAGAACATCCATTATCACTGGTAAAAACAATCATTGTGTTTTTATCTAGGTTATTGTCTTTTAGATATTGAAGTAATTCTCCAATTTTAGCATCTGTCATTTTTACAAAATCGCCATAAGCATTGGTAGCTGTTGTGCTATTATAATTACTAGCAGGAAGTATGGGTGTGTGCGGAGAGGCAAGTGCTAAATACAAAAAAAACGGATCTTTTTGTTTAGAAGCTTTACTTATGTACTGAATAGATTTGCTTATAAAAGTATCTAATACATCTTGATGCTTAAAATCATTACCAATAGGGCCAGCGCGCCAAAACCCTTGCCCACCCTGTTCTTGAATACTGTCTATGCGCGTAGCCGTAATTTTATTTCCATCAATATAAAAATAGGGTGGAATATCTAGTGAGGCCGTTATGCCATAAAAATAATCAAATCCAACTTGCGTGGGGCCGCCATCAACGGTTTTTGTAAAATCAATTTCTCCACTCGTTTTTTTAGCCCAGTCTAAGCCTAAATGCCATTTTCCAATACATGCTGTTTGGTATCCGTTATTTTTTAATAATTGTGCTACCGTTAATTGATCAGGTGTAATTAAGGGCTTGTCATAACTCCATAAAACGCCATTTTTTAAAGTGGTTCGCCATGCATATTGACCCGTTAGTATACCATATCTAGTGGGCGTACATACCGAAGAATTAGAATGCGCATCTGTAAAAAGCATGCCTTCTTTTGCTAATGCATCAATCCACGGAGTTGCAATTTTTGATTTCACATTGTAAGCGCTAACATCGCCATAACCAAGGTCGTCGGTTAGGATATAAATGATATTGGGTTTTTGCCCATTAGCAATAATAGAGAGGAATAAAAAAAGGAGTAGAGTAAGTGCCCTAAAAATAAGGGCTGATTTGTAATTGGACATATTACAAATTACGAAAATCGTGCTTACAATAGGTCATGTTTGTAATTATTGCTAAATTGAACCATGCTCAAGCTTATATCCAGATTGATTCTTTTTATAACACTACTATTTTCTACGTCTTTGATGGCGCAGGAACGTTATACCTCAAAGCCAGGTGATCCAAATGGAATTAATAAATGGTATATGGGAAGGCAAATTGCCCAAGTAATGAGTCATTATGGTATTGATTGGCTTGAAAGAGAGGAGCGCGAAATGGAAGAAAATACATCGCAACTATTAAAAAACTTATCGGTAAAATCCGGAATGATTGTTGCAGATATTGGAGCGGGTAGTGGTTACCATAGTGCTTTACTTTCAAAAATGGTAGGAAATGGTAAAGTGTTTGCAGTGGATGTGGAACCAGAAATGATTGCCTATTTAAACGCAAGAATTAAGCAGGAAAAACTATCTCGCATTGTGCCTGTGTTAAGTACAGAAAAAAATGTTGCGCTGCCAGAAAATACGGTCGACATTATTTTATTGGTGGACGTTTACCACGAGTTTTCTTTTCCTTATGAAATGGCTTTATCCATGCGGTCTGCTTTAAAGCCTGGGGGTAAATTGGTGCTTGTAGAATTTAGAGCCGAAGACCCTACTGTGCCTATTAAAACCATTCATAAAATGAGTGAAAAGCAGTCCGTTAAAGAATTAAAAGCGGCAGGATTTGTATTTGAAAAAAATATGGATAACCTTCCATGGCAACATTGTATGGTGTTTACAAAACAGTAATGTAAGTATATGAAAGCACTTGTTTGTACAACACCGTATCAATTTGATTATACTGTCGCTCCAATGCCTGTAGCAGGTGAGGGAGAAACACTTTTAAAAATAGAGCGTATTGGAATTTGCGGAACAGATTTACATGCCTATGAAGGTTCTCAGCCTTATTTTATTTATCCGAGAATTTTAGGACATGAGTTAGCTGCTACTATTGTTAATACCAAAGCAAATGGTTTTAATATAGGAGATGCAGTAACCATCATTCCTTATATGCATTGTGGAGCGTGTATTGCTTGCAAATCAAACAAGCATAACTGCTGCGTTAACATGAAAGTTTTTGGTGTACATATAGACGGCGGCATGCGTGCGTATGTTAATGTCCCTGATACTGCACTTGTAAAAAGCGGTGGATTAAGCCTAGATGAATTAGCACTTGTAGAGCCATTGGCTATAGGTGCACATGCTATTAAAAGAGCAGCCGTTGCGCCTAACGAATTTGTTTTGGTAATGGGTGCAGGCCCTATAGGCCTTGGTATCGCAGCGTTTGCTAAAATTGCAGGTGCTCAGGTAATAATGGTAGATGTAAATGACAGCAGGTTAGGCTTTTGTAAAAATCTGCTGGGTATAGAACATACGATTAATCCGTTAACCCAAAATGTAGAGGATGTTTGTAAACAAATTACGAGTAACGATATGCCTACCGTTGTTATGGATGCAACAGGTAATTTAAACGCAATAAACAATGCCTTTGCTTATTTGGCACATGGCGGACGTTATGTGCTAGTGGGTTTGCAAAAGGAGCATATTAGTTTTAGCCATCCCGAATTTCATAAAAGAGAAGCTACTTTAATGAGTAGCAGAAATGCGAATACACAAGATTTTAATTACGTCATTGATTGCATTCAAAAAGGGCTTATAAGGCCGTCTAGCCTTATAACACACAAAGTGTCATTTACCGAGGTAACGGATCATTTTGAAAGCTGGCTTAATCCTGCAACTGGGGTAGTGAAGGCAATGGTTGTGTTTGGATAGTCCGTAAATACTAACATCTATTAGTATTTGCAATGATAGTGTACATACATGTTAGGGGTAATATTTATTTAATACTCCTAAAAATTCAAAAAATCTTATATTTAAATAATACGCCTATCAAATATTATTATATATGAATTTTAAAAATACAATGGTTCGCAAAACCAATGCATTGAATGTTTTTTTTAGGGTTGTAATTGCTTGTAATTTTTTGTTTGTGTTTAATTTTTTTGCAAATGCGCAGCAAGCAAAAATTGAAACCGGAAACTTTTTTGTATCTAACTATAGCAGATCTTTTTTGAATTCTATAACTGGTAACTGGTCAATATTGCAAGATCCAGAGGGTGTCATCTATATTGGAAATAATAATGGAATTTTAGTGTATGATGGTCAAAAAATTAGAAATGTTTATAGTAATCAAGGATTTCCTAAAACAGGGTTGACAAGATCATTAATAATGGATTCGAAAAAAACTATTTATACCATAATAGGGGGAGAATTTGGCTACTTAGAAAAAAACAAATTTGGAGAAAATATTTTTTATTCTTTGTCAGATAAATTGTCAAAAAAAGACCAAGTTAATTCTGCTCTTTGGTCGGCAGGTGTCATTAACGACACCGTAATTTTTCAATCCGAAAAATCGGTTTATTTATATAAATATAAGAAATCTCTAAAAATTCAACACTTCAGTTCATTACTTCACACTCTAAAATTTAATGAAGCCGGAGCTTTTTTGCGTATTTGGGGTGAGGGACTATTTAAATTTACAGGAGGAGCGTTTAAATTAATTCCATCTACAAAAGAGGTTTTTGCTCAAAATAGAATTGATGAACAATATATACTTGACAATGGTGATAATTTATTGGTATCAAGAAATAATGGTGTTTGGTATTTGCGAAAAGATGGTTCATTGGAAAAAGCAAAATCTGAAGAGCTTGATAATTTTATTAAATTAAATGAATCATACACTGGCGGTAAAAAATTAATAAATGGTATTATACCAATTGCTACCATCAAAGGTGGTCTGCTATTTATTGATGATAAATTACAAATAAGGTCAATTCTTAATACTTCGAATGGTCTTAACTTTGATTATATTTCTTCTACTATGCAGGACCGAGCAGGAGATGTGTGGGGTACGAGTGATAATATTTTTAAAGTAAGTTTCGATACTAGTATTACTTATTTTTCAACTATAAATAAGCTTAAAGGATCTGTTAGTGCAATTAAAAGAGTAGATGGTAAATTGTTTGTAAGAACTCGTAAAGACTTGTATGATTTTGTTCCAAAAGGAAATATTAATGGGCAATCTGTTTTCGAAAAAAATAATATTAATGAGTCGGGAGATGATATTTTGAAATTTGATGATCAAATAATTACGACAAACAATTATACTGTCAAAACAACTAAAAACAGGGTTACAAAAATTATTAGTCCTATATACAGATCAAGCAGTACCATCAGATCAAAATTAAATCCAAGTATCTTATTCACATCAAATTATGCTGTTGGTTTACTTGCGCATCAATATAAAAATGGTCAATGGAAGCAGATTCAACTTACCAACAAAGACAAATTGCCATGTTTCAATTTGGTAGAAGAAACGGCAGGTAAAATTGTATTGCAATCATGGGATGGATTGTATTTATACGAATACAATAATGAAGGTCAGGGAAGATACACGAAATTAGAAATGGACACTTCATTTACTTCATTAAAGCAATTAAGCATATTAACTGTTAATGACAATATCAATTTATTTATTGATTCTCTCAATCATTTTTATAAAGCAGACTTGGTTAAAAACAAATTAATTTATACCGGTTTTGCCATAGATAGTTTTGTAAATAAAGCAGGTTGGTCATATACTTACAATACCGATTCAAAATATGGCTGGATGCGAACTAAAAGTGGATTGTATAAAACATATTTTGATTTTAAAAATGGTTTTACATTTAAACAATATCCCTTTTATAAAGTTGATTTGAGTGAGCTTAGTTCAGCAATGTTTGCCGAAGGGGTGGGTGATAAAGAGGTTTTATGGCTCGGTTCTCAAGATGAAAAATTATATCGTTATTTTCCTGAATTAGCAATCAAAGAAAAACATCAGAATTACAAGGCGCTAATTAGAGCTATATATGCTAATGGGCAAAAAATGCCTCTTGACTTAGGTAAGCTTCCTTTTAGTAATAATAATTTATTGTTTGAAGTAGCTTATCCTGTTTTTGGCAACGAATCTAAAACAACTTTTAGTTACTGGTTAGAAGGTCAGGATAAAACATGGTCAGATTTTGTAACTGATTTTAAAAAGGAATACACTAATTTAAAAGAAGGTAATTATAAGTTCCATGTAAGAGCCAAAGACGCAAGTGGTGAAATTTCTGAACAGGGCGTGTTAGAATTTAAGATAAGTCCGCCATGGTACCGTTCTATTTGGGCGTATAGCTTGTATTTACTACTACTAATTATTTCCTTTTTACAATTTGGTAAGTACCAGGCTAAAAAATCATTCCAAAAAGCAGAAAATGAGCGGAAAAACTCGGAATTAGCGGCAGCAAAAGATTTACAAGAACGGTTACTTCCTAAAACATTGCCAGTTATAAATAATTTAGACATAGCCGGCTACTTAAGAACTTCAACTGAGGTAGGTGGTGATTATTATGACTTTTTTGAACAGTCTGATGGCTCTTTGTATACTATTTGTGGAGATGCTACAGGCCATGGAACTCCATCTGGTATGTTGGTGTCTATTACCAAAGCAGGTATTATTGGATTACCTCACATGAGCCCCAACGATATGCTCCATGAGCTAAACAGGGTGGTTAAAAAAGTGGACTTAGGCATTTTAAGAATGAGCTTAAATATTGCACTTCTAAAAAATAATGAGCTAACGCTAAGTTCTGCCGGTATGCCTCCATACTATATTTACAGGGCGGCTACTAAATCTACAGAGGAAATTCAGATATGCGGCGTTCCATTAGGTAGCTTTAACGATGCATATTATGATCAAATTAATACAACATTTAATGCTGGTGATATATTAGTAATCATTTCAGATGGTTTACCAGAAGCGCCAAATTTAACCGGAGATCTATTTGACTATCAAAAATTACAAGATTTAATTACAACCTATGGCAATTTAACAGCCCAAGAAGTAATTGATCAATTAATGATTGAAGCAGATGCATGGTTATCAGGAAAACATAACCCAGACGATATTACATTAGTAGTCATTAAACATAAATAAAATTTATTCAAACGATATGAAATCTAAATACCAAGGGCTTAAAAAATTAATGTTTGCTACATTTATTTTAATAAATAGTGTAACCTTTTCAACTAAGGTGAACGCTCAAAAATTATCTGATTTTATTTTCGAAAGATATTCTATCAAAAATGGAATGTCTCAAAGTGCTTCAATGTCTATATACCAAGACAAGCTTGGGTATATCTGGGTCGGAACTGAACAAGGGATTGATAGATTTGATGGGTATAAATTTAAGCAGTATAGCCATGATATAAAAAATGAATTTTCTAGATCAGCTGGATGGGTTTTAGATATTCAAGAAGATGAAAAGAGAAATATTTGGACCTCAGATACTTATGGTAACATTTCTTTGTTAAATATAAGTAATGATCGGTGGGAAAATATAATATTGCCCATAAGAGATTCTTTGTTTAAGATGAATAATAAATTACCTGCTAGATTAGGAGTAGGCACGAGTATTTACTTTGATAGTAAAAACAATAGCTTATGGATTGGCAGTAATGGTACAGGATTAATCGAATATAAAATTCAATCCAAAAAATTCAAACAGTATTTAGTACATCCAAACGATCCAATTAAATATGGCAAACAAGAAACAGTTAATAAAGTTGTAGGTTTCAACAAAAATAAATTACTTGTTTCTACAGATATAGGGTTGCAATACTTTGATATTGAAAATCATAATTTTATTCCAATTTTCAATTCCTCTGATTCTTTGTTTAATACACAGGCTAACGAATGTAGAATTATTGGGAATAAAATATTGGCTGCAACAAAGTTTGGTGCTTTTGTATTTGATTTACAAACTAAGCAAACTCGAGTATTTAAAAACGACCCTAAAAATGAAAATTCAATAGCTGGCAACCAAGTTAAAAATATTCATTACAGCGCAAGTAGTAATTACTTGTGGCTAACTATTTTGAATGTAGGAATTGATGTTATTAATTTATCTAATAATAAAATAGTACATATTAATAATAGCAACGCAAAAGAATATGGAATTGAATATCCCAATTACAGCAATATTTTAGAAGATAAAGACAATAATATTTGGTTAGGCGGTTTTGATATCACTAAATATGATCCTAATAAAAGAAAATTTGGGTTATTAGCAAAAGATTTTCCAAATGATTTCAATTTAGGTTTTTCTACAGTATGGAGCAATTTTGTAGATAGCAAAGGGCATTTGTGGCTTGGTGAATATGCGCCACATATGGGAATTATGGAAGTTGATAGAGCAAAAAACTCTAAAAGGCGATATTTAGAAGATCTTACTCTTCCTAATATTAGAAATTGGAAATTTAGCGAAGACGCAAAAGGAAATATTTTCGCCATTTGTAATTCTCCAAATGGATGGATTTTATACAAGAAAAAAAGTGGTGCAAATAATTTTATCAAACAAGGGTATGTAAAAGATAAAACCAATATTAGTGATAATAGTACACTAGGCTATTCTTTTTTAAACAATAAAAACGAACTTATATATACTGGCGATAAGCCAGTTGTTCTAAGTACTTCTAACGGAGATACTTCATATAAGCCTGTTTCACTTCCTGCCAATTTAAGAGGAGGAATTTTATTGGTAAAACGTAAATCTGCAAACGAAATATATGTCCTAAATTATGAAGGCATTTATTTACTCAACGAAACTACAAATAGTGCTTTGCCATTGACAAAAAATATTTCTTTTGCTAGACCTCATGATTTATGGCAGGCCATGGAAGTTATCGACGATAGATATGCATATTTGGCAACTTATGGTAATGGTCTAATTAAAGTAGATTTTCAAAGAAATACAAAAACTTTTCTAACAATAGCTGAAGGTATTCCATCATTATATTTGTATAGCCTTATTAAGGATAAAAAAAATAATCTATGGATTAGTTCTAATTTTGGCATTATCAGGTACAATCCATTTACAAAGCAGTTTAGGAGCTTTGGACCTTCAGAAGGAGTGCAAGACTTTGAATTTAATTCTTTTAGTGCATCACAATCAAAAGAAGGAGAACTGTTTTTTGGAGGGTTTAGGGGACTTAATTATTTTTTCCCTGATTCTATAAAAGATAATTCAATTCCACCTGTTGTAATTATCCAAAAATTTTCGAAAAAAGATACAACCCTTTTAGTAGAATCGACGAATCCAAAAGGAGAGTTTGAGGTAAATTATGATGAAAATAGTTTGTCATTTGACTTTCTAGCTTTTAATTACAGAGATGCTGAGCATAACCAGTATGCTTACAAAATGGAAGGCTATGATGAAGATTGGATTTACTCGGGATCTAGACGTTTTGCTAGTTACACTAACTTACGTGAAGGGACATATACCTTTAGGGTAAAGGCTGCAAATAATGATGGTGTGTGGAATGAGGAAGGTGCCAAAATGGTGATTCATATTCTTCCTCCGCCTTGGAGAACCTGGTGGGCTTACTTCATTTATGTTATTTCGTCCGTTAGTTTTATTTATGCTTTTTCTAAGTATAGAGAAAAACAACAAATTAAAAAACTAGAAAATGAACGTAAAAATTCAGAGTTAGCTGCCGCAAAGGAATTGCAAGAAAGATTGCTTCCTAAAACATTACCTGTTATTAATAATTTAGACATTGCTGGCTACCTAAGAACCTCAACTGAGGTTGGTGGCGACTATTACGACTTTTTTGAACAACCTGACGGCTCTTTATATGCCATTTGTGGAGACGCTACAGGCCACGGAACACCCTCTGGTATGTTGGTTTCCATTACAAAAGCAGGCATTATTGGTCTTCCTCAATTGAGCCCTAAGGATATGCTCCATGAGCTAAACCGCGTTGTTAAAAAGGTGGATTTAGGCATCTTAAGAATGAGCTTAAATATTGCGCTTATAAAGGATAGCGAAGTTACAGTTAGCTCGGCGGGTATGCCCCCTTACTTTATGTATAGGGCGGCTTCAAAAACAACCGAGGAAATTCAACTATCAGGTGTGCCCCTAGGAAGCTTTAATGACATACAATTTGACCAAACCACTACCGCCTTTAATTCAGGAGATATTTTGGTGATAATCTCGGATGGTTTACCAGAAGCACCTAACTTAGCAGGAGAATTATTTGACTACCAAAAATTACAAGATTTAATTGCAACCTATGGCAATTTAGCTGCCCAGGAAGTGATTGATCAATTGATGATAGAAGCAGATAATTGGTTGGCTGGTAATCACAATCCAGATGACATAACTTTAGTAGTAATTAAACATAAATAACCATAAACAACAATAAATGAAAAAGCCCTCTGTTGAACTAAGGTTGCCTATCCTTCCTAATATGGAATTGATCGCAACGCAAACCGCTGAAGTGATTTCAAGGCATATGGATCTTACAGAAGATCAAGGTGCCGAAATTAGTATGGCACTGATTGAAGCATGTATCAATGCTTTTGAACACTCTAAGGCTGAAAACAATGTTTTTATCAATTTTTTAATTGAAGATGATTCTTTAGTTATTAAAGTAATTGACCAAGGTATTGGTTTTGATAAAACCAAAGTTGAAATCCCTAAAATCGAAAATAAAATAGGGAAGGATGAAAGAAAAAGAGGATGGGGCTTACAGCTTATACAAGAGTTGATGGACTCTGTTGAATTTGAATCTACAGGCGAAGGCACCACAGTAACAATGAAAAAAAATATAAAACACTAAAATAAAATTATGAGCGACTTTATTACAAGCGTAAAAGACAATAACTCAATTGTTATTATTGAAACCAATGGGTATTTAAATAATGTTGGTGGCGAAGCTGTTTCGGCTGTTGTTTACGAGAAAATGACACAAGGTCAAACAAAGTTTTTGATTAATATGGCTGGTACAAAAATTGTAAATAGTATTGGCGTTTCTATCTTAATAGAAATTATTGAAAAATTACAAGAAGTAGACGGCAAAATCGGTTATTATAACTTAGCACCCATTGTTGCTAAAACATTTACTATAATGGGATTAACTAAATATTCGTCTGTTTTTGAATCAGAAGAAGCTGCAGTTAATGGGTTATAATGGCTTCAGAATTTAATATCAATGATTTACAGCTAAAGTATCTTGAATTAGAAACTTTATTAGACATTACAAATGAATTAAATTCATTTGATCAAATTCCTGTTTTATTACAAGAAATTTTGGTTAAGTCTTGTGCTGTATTAAATGCAAGTTCTGGCTTAATATTAATTGAAGACGATAATTCCGACGTTTTACATATTGGCGCAGATTTCAATATTGATATTTCTATATTAAAAGGCTTAATTTTTAATAAGCGAAAAGGGTTTATCAGTGAAATCAATGAATCAAGAAAAGCGCTCAATTTCGAAATTGAACAGGATTCATTTTTATCAAAAACGCTCTGTAAGTATGCGCTAATTGCTCCTTTATTAGAGAAAAAAAATCTGGTGGGCATTGTTGTGCTCTTTGATAAAGAGTCGCGCAAGGGGCTTTCTCCTTTTCATGAGGCCGACGCCAACATGTTATCAGCTATTGCATCACAAGCTAGTGTGGCCTATAATAACATTAAATTACTTGAAAACATTAAAGAGGCAAAAACCTTTAATGACAACGTCATGCAGTCTATTGTTACAGGTGTTTTTACTACCAATTTAATGGGAGAAATCAATCATATTAATAGGGCGGCTACTGCCATTATTAACCTCGAAAAGGAGCATGTATTAGGAAATCATTACGAATATATTTTTGAATCCAACGAATCTGTAACACAGCTAATTACTAAGTGCGAATTGGAGTCGGTAACACTTTCGGAAAGTCAGGTATTAATTGAATGTAATGGCAAATTAACCACCGTTAATATTTCAGTTTCACCATTGATGAATGACTTAAACGAACCCATTGGTTCGGTGGTAGCCATGGAAGATTTATCTAACATCGATAAATTAAAATCAACGTTTAAAAAATACGTTTCTAAGCAAATTGTAGACCAGCTATTAGAAAACGATGAAATGCTCAATTTGGGCGGCCAGGAGCAAGAAGCAACCATTTTGTTTTCTGATATTAGAGGCTTTACGTCTATGTCTGAAACCATGGCACCAAATGAAGTGGTTGAAACATTAAATGATTATTTCAATTTAATGATTGAGATTATTTTTAAATACAACGGAACACTTGATAAAATTATTGGTGATGCCTTAATGGTTATTTACGGAGCACCAAATGCTACAGAGCAGGATACTGAAAATGCGGTACTCACTGCCATTGAAATGCAAGAAAAGCTAATCCAGTTCAATCAGGATCGGATTATCAATTTAAAGCAACCAATTAAAATTGGAATTGGGATAAATAGAGGTAAGGTTATTAGTGGTAATATTGGATCTAAGCAACAAATGAACTTTACCGTGATTGGCGACTCTGTTAACCTGGCATCTAGATTATGCTCTGTAGCCGATTCTGATGAAATTATTGTATCAGATGCCGTTTGGAAAAAGGTGAAGCATGTAAAATCTTACAAATCGAAAAAATTAAATCCAGTTAAAGTAAAAGGCAAGGTTAAGCCTATCGAAATAAAAGAAATTTTATACAATCGACCTGATTTTCAGTATGAACTCGCCTTTAAAAAGGTAGAACAGTTTTTATTGGAAAATTTGCCTAAGCACTACACCTATCATACCATCGAGCATATTAGGGATGTAGTCAAGCAAGCTGAACGTATTGCTAAAAAAGAAAAGGTTGAAAAGTCTGTAATTCAGGATATCAAGCTAGCTGCTTGGCTCCACGATGTTGGATATATTTGGGAGCCTGGTAGGCATGAAGCTAGGGGTGCGGAATATGCAACGTCAATTTTAACTGAAATGAAATTTCCAAAATCAAAAATCAGTTTGATAACAGGGATGATCATGGCTACTAAGATACCACAGTCTCCTAAAAATCATCTTGAGCAAATAATTTGCGATGCTGATTTGGATTATTTAGGTAGAGATGATTATGCATTAAATAGTAATAATTTATTACAAGAAATAGAGTTGACAAAAAAGTTAAAAGTAAAAGAATGGTTACAAATTCAAGAAAAATTTTTGAAAGCCCATGCTTACTTTACCCCAACATCTCAACAATTAAGAAATAAAAGTAAACAGTTAACGCTTTTAAACATACAAAAACAATTAAAAAATATCTAGTTATGGCTCAGGCAGGACACAGTGCAAACAAAACGCATTTTCAATTAGATCGTATTTCATTTTTCACAGATGGTGTATTCGCTATTGCAATCACGTTACTTGTTATTGAATTTAAGGTGCCCGTAGTTGAGCATCCCACCGATTTATTATTATGGGATAAATTAGCCCACATGGGATGGTTATTGCTTGGCTTTTTAATCAGCTTTTGTATTGTTGGTTATTACTGGTCTGTACATCATAGAATTTTCGGGTATGTAGAAAAATATACAAGTAGACTTATTTGGTTGAATTTAATGTTCCTTTTTTCGGTTGTATTATTACCATTTACTTCTGGGTTATTAGGTGAGTACGCCTCAGAAACTCAATTACATTTACCCTATGGTATTTATGTAGCTAATATTTGCTTGACAGCCCTAATGAATGCTATTTTATGGTTTTATGTAAGTAATCCAAAGCATGATTTACTAACTCATCAAATTTCTAAGGAAAGAATTTTACTTGGCTTTTACTTTACCTTGGTAGTGCCTATTTTGTTCGTTATTTCTTTTGTAGTATCGCTGTATGAGCCAACTTTTGGAAGGCTTATTCCAATTTCTATTCCAATTGTATTAAAGTACGGATTAACGGGTATTGCAAATAGGGCTATTGCAAAAGAGAAAAGTAATAATTCCAATTAATACTATGGCAAAAAGCAAACAGTATTACATCAGAAAATCACACAGAATACTCGGTGTATTACTTGGTATTCAATTTATGCTTTGGACAATTGGCGGTTTATATTTTAGTTGGAATAATATAGATGAAGTGCACGGAGATATGCAGCGAAAGAGAGTGCCACTGCTTAGTTCGGGTATTCAACTTGTTTCTCCAACAATGGCACTTGATGCTATCAAGCAAAATCATAAAATTGACTCCCTCGTATCTATTCAGCTTATAGATATTTTAGGTAAACCTTTTTATCAAATTAGATGCGTATCTGCTTTACATGATATGGGTACACATACCAATCATGCTCAATTAATGAATCATTTGGCAGATGCACAAACAGGCATTTTGCGCGCACCACTCTCTAAAGAAGAGGCTGTAGCTGTTGCCAAAAGACATTTTGCCGATGATGCCAAAGTAGTTAAGGTAGAAAAAGTTGATAGCATTCATCCGCATCACGAATACCGTTCTGGAGAATTACCTGCATACGCAATAAGTTTTGAGCATGCTTCAAAAACAACGGTATACGTGGCTTCAGAACTTGGCACGGTTCAAAAATTTAGGAATGACAAATGGCGCGTATTTGACTTTTTATGGATGCTCCACACGATGGACTATAACGGTAGAGATAATTTTGGAAATATACTGTTAAGGGCTTTTTCGATTTTTGGACTTGTAACAGTTTTGTCAGGATTCTTGCTTTATTTTACCTCATCGAAAAGATTTAGAAAAAAGCAGACTCCCTAATTATTTTCCTACAAGGTGCAACTTGGTTTGTCTACCACCAATATATCTAAATCCATTTTCATCAAAATAACCATCTTGTTCTAGCATGATGCGAATGGTTTTTTTCCATTCTTTAATTTCAATAGCTGCATTTAGTTCAATAGAATAGGCAGTTTTTAAATGCATTGGAAAATCACCAGTACCCGGCACGCCTTCTTGCATATCCCACATACCAATAGCAGGTCCTGCTGCGTGACCATGAAAGCCAATAGGGTGTGTGTAAATAGTAGCATTGATATTTTCTTTTTTAGCTTGTGCTAGAGCGTTTGCTAAAATTTCATTACCTGTTTTATTTTCTTGAAACTGACTGGTTAAAATATCTTGTAAACGGTTGCCGGTTTCTAATGCTTTTTGTAAATAAAGGGGAGCGTTTGTTTCATTAGGTTTTAAAACGTAAGCGTGCTCCTGAATATCTGTATTTAATCGCAAATAAGTGATTCCAAAGTCTACGTGTAGTAAATCACCTTGCATAATAATGTCTTTACCATTGTAGCCCTTACTGGTAAAGGCGGTTAAGTGATCAAATGCTACTGAGTCATTGCGTTGTATTTCTACAGAAGGGTGAAACCAAGTGGTAAAACCTCTTTTAATAATCTCTTGACGGTACCACCATACTAGATCTTCGGTAGTGGTTATGCCTGGCGTAATTACTTTGCTGCTAAATCCTTTGGCAATAATATCCTTACTCATTTTAATAAGCTGCGGATAAAACTGCATTTCTCTTTCGGTTCTAGTTTCTAGCCATGCAACCGCCAATGGTTCCGATGAAACAAGTTTAGTTTGATAGCTTGCTGGTAGTTTTTGTTTGAATGTTTCATATTCGGTGTGGTCTAAACCATCGGCGTGGCCAAAATCAGTGGAGGTATTGATTCCAATTTTTTTTGGCTGATACTGTGTAACGATTGCTGTGAGTGCATCCCACTGGTCTGAATGGGCTTTCATGTCCCAGGCCGCTTTAATTTCGTTTCCAACACTATAGCGTGCTACTGCTAATTTTTTATAGGTTTTAGTTTGAGGGTTATAATAAAAAACAAGTATGGTTCTTCTTCTCGCGCTAATCCAGGTAGCTGGTAACATGGTTTTTACAATTGGATCCTCGTTGTATTCTCTAGTGATAAGTACCCACATATCTATGCCGTTCTTTTCCATCAGTGACGGCAATAAATTATTGAGTCGATCAGAAAGGACTTCATCAATAACGGTTGCTTGCTGGCGTAGTGGAAGTACTTGCGCATTTAGTTGTACGCACAAAAATAATAGTCCGGTAAATATCAACTTTTTCATAAGGGCTTGTTTCAAGTGATTTCTTGAATACAAGTTAATTTTTATTTTATAATTAGAACACGCTAATGATAAAATAATACAAAGGCATGCCAATTGTTATATTAATTGGGAAAGTGATGGCTAGGGCCATTGGAATAAACAGCCCTGGATTAGATTTAGGGGCAGCAATTTTCATAGCTGCTGGAACAGCAATATAGGAGGCGCTGGCAGCCAATATTGAAAATATAAATTGATCAGAAGTATCACGTGTTATAAAGTGGCTAATGTATGCTACAACGCAGCCGTTAAAAAGCGGTACGATGGTTGCAAATAAGAAAGGAGTAACGCCGTAATTAAATAAGTCTTTTAATTTGCTTCCGCTTATGATGCCCATGTTTAAAAGAAAAATCGATAAAAATCCTTTAAATATGTCGGTTGTAAAGGGTCTAATACCCTCGGCTTGAAGTGGATTGGCTAAAAACCCAATTATTAAACTTCCTAAAATCATAACAACGCTTCCATTTGTTAAAGCATGTTTGACAAGACCGCCTATGCGTTGTTCTTTTTGTTGATCAAAAATGGACATTAAAAAGATCGAAATTATAATTGCCGGAAACTCCATTAATGCCATAATAGCAACCATATGACCGCTAACCGGATAGCCTTTAAGTTCAATATACGTTACAGCAGTAACAAACGTAACGGCGCTCACACTGCCATAGGCCGCTGCAATGGCGGCAGCATCGTATATATTAAGTTTGCGTTTAAGTAAAAAAAAAGTATAGAGTGGGATGAATATCGAAAGTGCAAATCCAAAAAATAATTTGATAACAAGCGCCTGATCAAAGTGTTCGTGTGATAATTCTTGTCCTCCTTTAAATCCAATCGAGAACAGTAAATACAATGAAATAAATTTAGAAGTATGATCTGGTATGGACAGGTCGCTTTTTATGAGTACCGATACGATACCTAGAATAAAGAAAAGTAGTGCTGGATTTGTTAAATTCTCAAATAGTAAGCTAAAATTCATGGCTGTATTTAAATGCGTATATGTGCTAATTTTTTTTAAAGCGCTTTATGGTTAGGTAAAGAATTGAAACCAGTACTATTGGAATAAGCAGTATTGGGTTTGCAACAAGTTTGGTAAGTGCTTCTATGTCATCATTGGTGTAACTGCTTGTGTATGAGCTGCTACCAAAAAGTAGGATGCCAATAAATAGTAAGTAATAAACTAAAACATGCATAGGCTGCGTTTGATGGCAGCAAAACTCCTTTATTTTACATTATAAATATTATTTATTGTTATTATATTTGGGATAAATATAATTTATGAACTATACCCTCAATCAGTTAAGGATATACCTTAAAATAACACAAACCTTGAGTATCACTAAATCGGCAGAGCAGCTTAACTTAACCCAACCCGCCATCTCTATACAGTTAAAAAATTTCCAACAACAGTTTGACTATCCTTTAATTGAAATCATTCAACGAAGAATACATGTTACAGCGCTTGGAAAAGAAATTGCATTAGCAGCAGAAAGTATCATTAGTGAGATTGATAATATCAATTATAGATCACAAAATTTTAAAAATAATTTAGCGGGCCACTTGCGCATATCTATTGTTTCAACGGGTAAGTATATTATGCCTTATTTTTTATCTGATTTTTTGAAAAATAATGTGAACATCGATTTAACCATGGACGTTACAAACAAATCAAAAGTGATTCAAAGTCTTTTAGATAATGAAATTGATTTTGCACTTGTATCAATACTCCCAGATGATATCCAAGTAGAAAAATTTAACCTCATCCCAAATGAGCTGTATTTAGTAGGTAACAAAGAGGTTGGTCCAGAAATTAAAATTGAAGAACAGCTTGCCTCAACTCCATTTATATTCAGAGAAAAGGGTTCTGGTACTAGGCAGGTTATGGAAAAATTTATTGCTAAAAACAAAATTAAAATCAAAAAAAAGTTAGAGCTTACATCTAATGAAGCGGTTAAGCATGCCATTATTTCGGGACTAGGCTACTCCATAATGCCACTCATTGGGATTCGTAATGAAATACAAAACGGATTGCTTAAAATTATTCCGATTAAGGGCCTTCCATTAAAAACAACCTGGCAGCTAATATGGCTAAAAGAAAAACGGTTAACGCCAATAGCAGAATCTTATCTAAAATACCTGGAATTAGAAAAGAAAAATATCATTAGTAAGTTTTCGTTGTAGTTCTATTTTTATTGCCAGTGTCCTCCTAGGTCAAAATAGGCCCCTATTGCTAGGGGCCTCGGTAAAGTTGTAGTATAGTGAAAATGTAATTATGCTTACTGAATTTCCCAATCGGTAAAGGTAGAAGTAAATTTTCCTAGTTTAGCTAATTCATCTGAATTCGGTTTTAATTTAGCAAACAAGTCAGTGCCTAATTGATTTAATTTACCATCGGCATTAAAAAATTGATCCCTAGCTTTTGGTTCAAAAATATAAAGTACAGCCATGTCAGTGTCATTTTTTTTGACATCTGCGCCACGAGCAGCAGTTACTTCAACTAATTTTACTTTAAATAGTTTGATGAATTCAGCTGCATATTCGTTAAAATAATATTTTTTAAACTGTTCTATTGTCACATTTGGACTTAAGGTTACAGTGCCTTTGTGAAGTCCTAATAAACTGCCTTTTTTTAGCGTTTGAGCAAACATGCAAGTTGATAATAACAACATTACGTTGAGAAGTAAAATCTTTTTCATGATTTGTTAATTTTTTTAGTGTTTGATATTGTACTTGAATTTACAGTTTTTTAGAGAATATCAGCTCATTTATGTGTTTCAAAACCTAAATTATTGCTTATCAAATACCTATATTAATTTTGTTGCCACTCCCGCAAACGTTCTCGTAAATAAATATGAAATTTAACGGGTATTTGTATGAATTATTATGGACATTACGTCAGATATCCCAATTCATAAATTAACCGAAAATAGAAGATAGTCATGGAAAATTCACGAATAGATTTACCAATTGGCGTTACATTAGATAGGTTTATAAAAAGTAAAGAAAGCGAGTATCCAAGCGCTGTTGGTGCTTTTTCGCAATTATTAAGGGATGTAGCGTTAGCTGCCAAAGTAGTAAATAGGGAGTTAAATAAAGCTGGGTTAATAGATATTATGGGCAGTGTTGGCATGTCAAATTCTGGTGGTGATCAACAGAAAAAATTAGATTTACTGGCCAATACAAGATTTATTAGGGCTTTAAGTAAAGGCGGTGAAGTTTGTGGAATGATATCTGAAGAAAGCGAGTCGTATATCGATTTGGAAAATAATGGGAAATATATAGTAGCTATTGATCCTTTAGATGGTTCTAGTAATATTGATGTAAATGTTTCTGTCGGCACTATATTTTCAATTTACAAACGTATTTCTGCAATTAATAGTCCTTTAATAGAATCCGATTTTTTGCAGAAAGGAAGAGCTCAAATTGCTGCTGGGTATATTTTGTACGGCACATCTACTATGCTTGTTTTTACAACGGGAAAAGGGGTTAATGGTTTTACCTATGAGCAAACTTTAGGTGAATTTGTATTGTCTAATGCCAATATTCTGTGTAATGAAACCGGAAATATTTATTCAATAAACGAAGGCATCAGTAATTCAATTATTGATGTAAAAGTTAAAAAGTATATTCAATATTGCAAAGACAAGGAATATACAGCTAGATATATTGGTTCATTGGCTGCAGATTTTCATAGGAATTTATTACTCGGAGGTATTTATTTATACCCCGCTACAACAAAATATCCAACTGGAAAATTAAGGCTCATGTTTGAATCTAATGCACTTGCTTTTGTAATTGAACAAGCGGGAGGAAAAGCTACAAATGGTGAAATGGATATATTAGATATTCAGCCTACAACTATTCATCAAACAACCCCTTTGTATATTGGCTCATCACAAATGATAGGTGAGATTTGAGTTATAGCAGAGATCTTTGTTTAATATTTAAAATCAGATAATTAACTGTTCATTGAATCAGTTAATTATGTAAATCTTGTTGTAACAGCTATAACATAAAGTCGATTATAATTTTGACCTTTAAGGTTCATAAAATTTCACAAACAAAAAGTTGCAACATGAGAATTTTAATGGTATTAACATCACATAGTGTGCTAGGAACTACGGGTGAAAAAACAGGTTTTTGGGTAGAAGAATTTACGGCACCTTATTATGTATTGCAAGATGCTGGCGCTGTCTTAACAATTGCTTCACCTGCAGGTGGGCAGCCTCCTATCGATCCTAAAAGTGAAGCTAAAGAGGCGCAAACACTGACCACAAAAAGATTTTATGCCGATGAAGATGCTATTGATAAAGTGGCGCAATCAAAAAAACTATGCGAGATTAAATGGGATGATTACGATGCTGTATTTTATCCTGGTGGCCATGGTCCTTTGTGGGATTTAGCAAATGATAAAGATTCTATTGCATTAATTGAAGGATTTTATAATACGCAAAAACCAATTGCTTTTGTCTGTCATGCGCCTGCTGCATTATTAAAAGCGAAAGCCGAAAATGGTCATCCACTAGTGAAAGGAAAAAAACTTACCTGTTTTTCAAATACAGAAGAAGAAGGAGTGGGTTTAACTAAAGTGGTTCCTTTTTTATTAGAAGATGAACTCGTTAAATTAGGCGCACATTTTAGTAAAGGAGCAGACTGGGCTTCATACACAGAGCATGATGGTTTATTAATTACTGGGCAAAATCCTGCATCATCGGAGGCGGTTGCTCAACTACTTTTAAAAACGCTCATCGGAAAAAAAGAGCCTCGGTAAATCAGGGTATTCAAATAGCTCCATAGGGTTGCTCGATGTTCTAAAACTTTTGTCTATAGTGTAGGCACTCATGCAAGAGGCATCATATGAGTTAGATGCGAGCTCCATTATTTTGGCTTCAGATAAATGTGGCTGTAACCACTCGCCAGCCTGTGCTTCATTTAAAATGGTAGGCATTCTTTTTTTCTTATTATGGATTTGTTCCATCAGTGCGTTTGCTTTTGTAGTAACAATAGAAAAAGTATCTATGGTTTCGCCAGTTTCTTTATCGGTCCATGGTTGGTAAATGCCCGCCATGTAAAAAAGCGGCTGCTCTTTTAAAGTAATATAATATGGGTAAGCAATGTCTTTTTTGGCACCTATTGGTTTGTAGTGTCGCCATTCAAAAAACCCACTAGAAAGTACGAGGCATCTATAATTAAGTGCTGCTGGTTTAAATAATTTACTTTCAAATAAACGTTCGGAAGTGGCGTTGAGGGTATTAAATTTTTCGCGACCGGCCTGGGCTTCCTTTGTATTTTTTACCCAAGGTGCAATGAGTTCCCAATGGCCATTTTCGATGGTAAAATCTTCGGTACTGGCCTTAATTATAGGCCAATTGCTATAGCTAAAACCACTTTGCAGCGGGATATGCGTTGGGGCTAGGTTTTTGGTATTACCCTTTAGGTTAATCGATGCTCCATTTGGAGCTACAAGGCTATTAAAATAACACATGCTTAAAGGTAATTCAAGAGGGCTATTCGAATTCTAAGTCCGAAAGATATGATTCCCAGCTAATTACGCTGTAGGTGTTTGGTTTGGTAGGCATGATTTAAAAATTGTTTACAATAAAAACGCTTTATTTGGCATTTTGTTTAACAGATTGCCAATTTTATTTTCACGAAATGATTTGACCTACTTTTATACCATGTCTGTCAAGTATTTGATTGTTTTTATTGGGATGGTACTGGTTTCTAACTTAGTCAGTAGTCAACTGCGATTTCAGGTTAAACCCATTGCTATCAATAAAATAAATAAAGTAGATAGTTTAAAAGCTAGCCCCGTTCAAATACTAGCCCCTAATAATTACGTAAAAGGACTTCCATTTTTTTGTAGGCAAGAATTTCAATTTGAAAAGCGCACAAAACTGCCTTTTAGATTTAGACTGGGTAGTTTGGATTATGTAAACAAACTAGAAGGCAAGAGGCAGTAAAATCTATTTAAATTGGTAAGCATTTTGCAATTCCTTTACCCTGGCTTAGCGTCGGGTAAAATTTTATTAAGAATTTTTTCAAAAAGAGGTAAGGTCCATACAAAAATGAGAACACCTGTTATATTAAACAGCATATGTGCATTAGCGATGGCGTGCTCTATCGTTTTTCTATGACTTACATAGTTTACAAGCTCTAAAAATGGATCAAAAAATAGCAAACCTAATATTATAGATAAGATATTAAAGCTAATGTGAAAGATGCCAGTTTTTAGTGCTTGTCTACTTCCTTTTATGGTTGCGTTTTGAGCTGTGCTCGCATTTGTTGCGCCGTTTGAAGCAGCAGATACTTTACTGCTGCCAGACTTGGCGCTTTTTTTCGCGACTGGTTTTTTTTGAGCCAATCCTGCAAAACCAGTTGTGATAAATATTGCAAATAGTATAACCCTGCGTATCATTTTAATAATTAAGCGTTTAGAACTACCCTTAAAAGTAAAAATAAGTTGGCACAAATGCTCAAATAAAAAAGGGCCATGTTTTTTTATTTTCTTACATTTATTACACCATAAAAAACTCGCACATCATGTACCGGACAAAGTTACAGGCGCTTATTTTCGCTATTTTATTAGCCACTGCTACAACGGCCATGGCTTATACTGTAAATGTGCAGGATACGCTTCGGGTAAATAAAGTGTTGCCTTTTGAAATTGACGGTGCAGGAACAAATGCCAGTTGGAATGCTACCAACTGGGTAAATCTAATTCAACTTGATTCAAGCAGTTTACAATACCCTTCAAAATTTAAAATTCTATACGCCGATAGTGGCGTGTATGTTTTGTTTTCGGGACTCGATAAAAAAATAACGTCGCCGTATAAAAATGATTTTGAGGATTTGTTTAGAGCCGATGTGTTTGAAGTTTTTTTTCATCCCGAACCTAGCACGCCCATTTATTTAGAATACGAAATCAACGCTTATAACGCAGAGCTGGTATTGTTAGTGCCAAATTTGAGTAAGAAAACATTTGGATGGGCACCCTGGAAATATACGGGCAAGAAAAAAGTGGTTAAAAAAGTAAAAGTGCATGAACAAAACAACGAAATGTACAAATGGACTGCTGAGCTTTACTTTCCTTTCAAATTATTTATACCCTTACAAAACCTAGATGTCAAAAAAGGAGTTTGCTGGAATGCAAATTTTTATAGACTTGATTATGACGATACAAAAATGGTTAAATGGGCATGGTCACCCATTATAAAAAGCTTTCATGAATTTGAAAAGTACGGCGTTATTCAGTTTAACTAAACGTCCTTAATTTTTTGGTTCCCGCTTATGCCAATAAGATGCTAAAATAGATCCAGTAATATTCATGAAGGGTCCAAATACAGCTGGCGCCAATCCCATTGTAGCTGCTTTGCCTAATTGTTGTGCAAGGCCAGAAGCGAGTCCTCCATTTTGCATACCTACTTCGATAGCAATGGTTCTACAATCTTGTTCAGGCATTTTAAATAGTTTGCCACTCCAATAACCCAATAAATATCCAAGGGTATTATGTATCAGCACTATCCCAATTAGGATTGGTCCTATAGTAAGTAAGTTGTCTCTGCCTGAAGCGGTAATAATGGTGATGATAGCAGCAATGCCAGCCATGGATACAATCGGCATAGCGCTATCCATCCATTTTAATTTTCCTTTTAAAAATTGATTGAAAATAAGTCCAGCACCAATTGGTAAAAGAATCATTTTATTAATATCCCACATCATTTTAGTAACATCTATTTCCACCAATTCGCCAGCAAATAGTTTCATGAGTAAGGGTGTAACAAATGGGGCAATTAAGGTTGTGATAGAAGTAATGGTAATGGATAAGGCAAGATTTGCTTTGGCTAAATAAGACATTACATTGGAAGCAAGCCCACTTGGTGAACATCCAATTAAAATAACGCCAGCCGCAATTTCGGGCGGTAAATTAGAGATGGAGGCTAGTAAAAAACCAAGCGTTGGCATAATGGCAAACTGACTTACCACGCCAATAATAACACCTTTTGGTGTTTTTACCACCCCTGCAAAATCTTTCATGCTCATTGAAGTACCCATGCCAAACATGATCAACTGTATCAGCGGAACTATCAGCCCTGTTAGCTTATAGCCACCCCAAACTGTAAATAATTGTGGTTGAAATAAAGAAAGGGATACTGCCGAAAAAATA
Organism: Sediminibacterium sp.; assembly: GCA_044341045.1. GTDB lineage: Bacteria > Bacteroidota > Bacteroidia > Chitinophagales > Chitinophagaceae > Sediminibacterium. Next base: position 39,465 of record JBIISK010000010.1, read on the forward strand.
ACGAGTGTAAAACTAAATCCTTTGTAGTTGGTGGTATATTTTACGGCAATACTTAATAGTAAAAATGCAGCAGCTACACTAAATCCTACATAATGGGTAAGTTCCATAGCATAGAGTATGCCCGATGCTACAAACATTAGAACCGAAGTATACAAAAGTGTTTTATACGAATTCATAGCAGCATTTTTTAGTAATTACCAGGTTCTTTTTTCTAAAAATTTTTCGAGCGAAGCTTTTGTGATTTGAGGTTCGCTCGGATGTTTTTCTATCCAAGTTAAAAAAGCGGTTTTTATAGTTTCACTCCACTGGCTATCAATTTGACCGGCAGTAAAAGTTCCTTGCTTTAAAACGTCTTTTGAAAAACGGTCTCTAACTGCAATAAACTCGGCGGTAGCAATTACTTTTTCTGCCATGTGCGCAGGAATAAATAAAACACCTTCTCTTTCTGATAAAACCAAATCGCCAGGCATTACAACAGCAGCGCCAATTCTGATAGGGCTATTAAGTCCAATCAGCACCACTTCTTCTAAAAAAGAAGGATGAAAATCTCTAACATACGCATTAAAGCCACTGATTTGCGCAAGACCAGATAAGTCTCTGGCAGCGCCATCAAAAATGACACCATTACCGGTTTTATTAAAGATAGACGCGCCTAAATTGTCACCAATTAATGTGCCTTGTGCAATTTTACCAAATGCTTCGGCTACATATACATCGCCTTTTTGCAATACTTGTATGGGCCATGCATTTGTATTGCCTGTGCGACCTTCTGCCTTGCCTCTTTCTTTTATAAGTGCTTCTATATCGGGCCTTGAAGGGCTATAACGCGCGGTAACAACCCTGCCTACAACAGGAATATTGTCATGCACCATTTTCCAATTGCCTTCAAATTGATTTTTGTAACCTTCATTGTAAAGTACTTGCCAGGCTTCTTCGATGCCAATTTTTCTGGCTCTAGCAATAAGGGCATCACTTATTTTAGGTCTGCCATCTTCAAATCTTTCACCTTTCCATTGGCTGGTAAGGTAAATGAGTTCTGAACTAGGAAATTGTTGTGCATTAGAAAAAATACAACAAGCGATAAGTAATGCAAATAGCCCCAATTTTTTCATACATATTATTTTACAGCAGCTTCTAATACTTCTTTTAAACGTTTAGCAACAATCACATCTTCACCTTCTTGTAAAGACCAGGCCGTCATACCAATATTGTCTTTACCGCCTACTGATTCTATAGATGGCGATCCGTTTCGAAGGTCTAGGCGTAACTGCTCACCAGTTTTTCCAATTTTGCTATAATCAAAACTGATGTTTAAAGTAGGCGTTACGTTGCCAAGTACTGGCGTAGAAATTTTTGTGGTAATACCCGGAACCGAATCTGCGGCTGCTTGTATTTTTTTAATTCTTTCTAAAAAAACAAGGGCTTCTGCGTCGTGATCAATTTTTACAAATTCTTCAACGGCAACCATCATACCTAAAATTTCTTCTTTGTTTACTTTCATACCTCTACCAATGGTTTCACCACGCGGTGGCATCGATAATCTTGCTGCTTTAATCAAATCTTTTTTGCCCATTAGCAAACCCGCACTTTGTGGGCCACGTAATGCCTTGCCGCCAGAAATAGCAACAAAATCAAAACCCATTTCATTAAAGCGCCATAAGTTGCTTACTGGTGGTACATCGGCAGCAATATCAATAGTGGTAGGGATGCCATATTTTTTTCCAATAGCTACCCACTCTTCGTGCTGAATTTGTCCTTTATCCGATTGCACATGTAAAAAGTGCATGGCTGCTGTGTTAGGATTGATGGCTTTAATTAATTCGTCGAGTGTTTCTACCATTACAATTTTAACACCCGTATTGGTTAAGGCTTGGTTGTATCCAATGGCATGTGATTTTTGACAAATCACTTCTGTTTTCATGCCTGTGCCTTCGAGTTTTGGAAGCTGTTTCACTTTAACGGGATCCATACCAGTTAAAATACCTGCCATACCAAGTGTGAGTGCAGCAAATGCGCCACTGGTAACAACAACAGCTTCGGCTCTTGTAATTTCAGCGAGTCTTTCACCTACTTTATCATGTAAATCATCAAGCATGCAAAATTTATGCGAAGCTTGTCTGATGGCTTCTACAGTTGCAGGGCGCATAAGGGTTGCCGTCATGGCGGTATAGGTGCCTGCGGCATTAATAAATGTGCGCACACCTAATTCACTAAACAAGTCACGTTTTTTAGCAACTTCGATTGGGGTAGATTTTGGTGCGGCATTGGCTAAGCCGCTTGCAATGGCACCGCCAGCTAACGGTGAAATTGAAATATATTTAATGAGGTCTCTGCGTTTCATAGTTTTTGTTTTTATTAATTAGCAATTGCGATACAATCCATTTCAACAAGTGAATTACCAGGTACACCGCCATAGGTAGCTACCGTTGTTCTTACAGGTGGGTTTGCGCCAAAGCGGCCTTTGTATACTTCATTCATTTGTTTGTAATCATTTAAGTCGGCTAGGTATACATTTACTTTTAAAACTTTCTCCATCGAAGACCCAGCTTTTATGAGTTCTTTTTCCAATTCTTTTAATACGTGATCAGTGTGTGCTTTGATATCTCCTTCAAAATGCGCGCCTTTGCCCGCTACAAATACCATACCTCCAAATTTTGTAGATCCTGAAAATAGCGGAACATCCTGATCGTATTCGACATTGAATACTTCTTTTTGTGGAGCTGCATCACTGTTATTGCTAGCGGCGTTTGCAGCCATAGCTGTACCTGTAACACCCAAAATGCCTGCAAACATTCTTCTAAAAATGGAGCGGCGGTTGTTTGTTTTCATAGCGGTTTATTTTGTTTTAAAATTTTATTTTATTTTACTTTTTATTTGAGTTCAACAATCATTTCTATTTCTACCGAAATATTATTTGGTAATGCTGCCACACCAAGTGCCGATCTTGCATGCTTTCCTCTTTCTCCAAAAATTTCTACCATTAAATTTGAAAATCCATTCATTACTTGTGGTTGCTGCGTAAAATTGGGCTCCGAGTTTACAAGTCCTAATACTTTTACAATGCGTTTTACTTTATTTAAATCACCGATATAGGCTTTTAAAGTAGAGATCATTGAAATGCCCGTGAGTCTTGCCGCTAGTTGGCCTTCTTCGATGGTTACATCTTTACCTAAATGACCAAACATTTGACCCCCACCTGGTTTATCTGGTCCATGACCCGATAAATATACCAGGTTACCTACCTGCACTTGTTTTACATAATTGGCAATAGGAGGCACAACAGGAATTAATTGAATGTTTAAATGTTTGATGCGTTCTTCTGGATTTACCTCCATAGCGTCGTTACTAAATACCAAACAAACCGGACCACTTACCGCCATGTCCTGATTGGTGTTGGTTAATTTTCCGGTGATGTCATCAAAAGAAAATATTTGCACTTTATCTTCGGTTTGACTCGCTACAAAAACAAAATTTCCATTGGGTGAAAAACTAAAATTTCGAGGTCTTTGCGCTACTGGCTGATGGTACATTTTGGTAAGCTTGCCATCGGTTTCGATTTTAAAAACGGTTAACTGCTCGCTGCTTACGCGGTTGGTGGTAATAAGCCATTTACCACTTGGAGAAATATGAATATCGCCACTTCCTTTTGTAGCAGTTGTTTTTGCAGTATCTGCTGTAATGGTTTGTATTTTTTCTAGCGTATTAGCACGAATAGAAAACACATCAACAGTGCCCGATAACTCATTGATTAAAAAACCGTGCGTACCACTATTATTAAAAACAAAATGCCTTGGGCCGTTGCCGGGTGTGATGGATACAGTGGTGTACTTTTCATCGAGTAAACCATCTGCATAAATTTTATGCATGTAAATTTTATCGGCACCTAAATCTGTTACCAATAACTGGGTATGATCAGGTGTTAAAACAACATTGTGTGCATGCGAAGCTTCTTGTCTTGCTTTATGAATGCTTGATCCGCTGTAATTTATTTCTTGTGCAATTGGTAGTAGTGCTCCATTATCTAAGGTTTTAAAAACACTAACACTACCAGAGGTATAATTAGCCGTGTAAATGGTTTTACTTTCGGGCCTAGATACAATAAAGCAAGGGGCTGCACCTTTGATAGGCTCTTGATTTAGTTTTTGAAATTGATTGCTTGCATCTAATTGATAAGCACTTACAAAAGAAGCGTCTTTGCCGCCTTCCGTTACAGCATACATTGATTTTCCATTATTTGCTAATGTCAAATAAGAAGCATTGGCATTTTCTTTTGTATACAACAACTTAGGCTTCCCGGTAACTGCATTAACGGCATATACTTCAATACCAGGGTTTCCTTTTTTAGTATAGGAACCCACAATGAGTTGGTGCTGGGCAGTATCAGGCGCAAAAAAATGTAGGATATTACTAACAAGTAGTGTAGCAATCATGTTCATAGCAATCGGTTATAATTTGAATGAGAAATTAATCAAATAATGTCAAAAAAGGATTTCTATTCACCTATAATTTATGCACTTTCCTCGTTTTTTTATAAATTACATACAATCCTCAATTAAACTTTCAATGTATGAATAAGAACCTACTCATTATTACCTTGTTTGTGGCCCTATCGCTTCAGTTGACAGCTCAGGCGCCTGCTAGTTTTGATGTACTTGTTAAGGGCGGTCATGTAATTGATCCTAAAAACGGTATTGATGCTGTAATGGACATTGCCATTAAGGCGGGTAAAATATTTAAAGTTGGTAAAAACTTACCTGCTTCAGAAGCCAAGCAAGTCGTGGATGCTACCGGATTAAAAGTAGTACCTGGTATTATTGATATGCATGCACACGTTTTTGCTGGCACGCAGCCAGATCATTATTTAAGTGATGGATTAAGTGCGCTCATGCCCGATGGTTATACATTTAGAGTAGGTGTTACCACCGTTGTTGATTGCGGTGGTGCTGGATGGAAAAATTTTGCAACCTTCAAAAAAAATGTAATTGATATTTCTCAAACAAGGGTACTCTCTTTTTTAAATATTGTAGGAGAAGGGATGCGCGGTGGAAATTACGAGCAGGACATTGCAGACATGAATTCAAAACTTGCAGCAAATACCGCTAAGCAGTACAAAGATTATATAGTTGGTTTTAAACTGGCGCATTTTAACGGTGCCGATTGGACACCTACAACGCGCGCAGTAGAAGCGGGCAAACTCGCTGAACTGCCTGTTATCATTGATTTTGGCGGCTCTCAACCCAATTTATCAATTCAAGAATTATTTTTCAAACACCTTCGCCCAGGGGATATTTATACCCATACCTATGCTGCATTAAATGGCGCTAGAGAAGAAATTGTTGACGCCAATAATACTTTAAAACCTTTTGTGTTAGAAGCACAAAAAAGAGGTATCATTTTTGATGTTGGTTATGGTGGTGCGAGTTTTAATTATACACAAGCAATACCTGCATTAAAAGCAGGGTTGTTTCCTAATACCATAAGTACCGATTTACATACCGGTAGCATGAATAGTTCTATGAAAGATCAATTAAGTGTGATGTCTAAATTTATGAATTTAGGGATGCCACTTTTTGAAGTCATTAAAGCAAGTACCTGGAAGCCAGCACAAGTAATTAATAGAACCAATCTTGGACATTTGTCAGAAGGTGCAGAAGCCGATATCGCTATATTAAATATTAGAAAAGGCAATTTTGGCTTCTACGACAAAACCGGATACAAAGTAAATGGTACCGAAAAATTTGAATGCGAGCTTACCATTAAAGGTGGTAAAGTAGTGTACGATTTAAATGGTTTGACAACGCCTATTTATGTAAAGTAGCCGCCGCATTTAATTTGGCTTCAGCTTCTTTTTGCAACAGCATTTCTTTTCGTTTTAAGAGGCGAAGCCTTTGGCGTACAATGGTTACGGACGTTTTAGATACGGAGTCGGATGTATTGCCAAAGTTTTGTCTAATATACGTAAGGATACTTGCGATATCTCTATCCGGTAGTTGCGAAAATTTAGGCATCGCTCCATGAAAAGGCTGACCATTAATTTTTATAGGTCCTTCCAAACCTCTTAATATAACGCTAATTAGTGTGTCCTTGTTTCCGTTTACCCAATCTGTTTTTGCAATAGTCGGAAATCTAATACCATCACCTTGTCCATTTTGTTGATGACAAACGCGGCAGTTTATTTGATAGAGTTTTTCGCCACCCAATACCACTTTATCTTTTTCTAAATTATCTTTTACAATGTCCGGATTTTTTACATTGGTTCTGTTTTCTCTAGCTTTCATTGCAGCTAAATTTTTATCAGAAAATGTTTCTTTATTTCCTTTGTATTGTATTTTCCAAATCTTTCCTTTTTTAGAATCTGAAATATACAGTGAACCATCAGGCCCTTGAGCTAGTCCCATAGGGCGGTGCTTGCTATCACTGGTGTTTACGAGTGTGTCTTTTCTTGTAAATCCATCTGCAAATACTTCCCATTTTTGTGGCTTACCATTTATAAAAGGAACAAACGCTACAATATAACCAGCTTGCGGGTACGGTGCACGAATAGTTGATCCATGAAACGCAATAAATGCGCCATTTTTATAACGCGCAGGAAACTGATCGCCGGTATAAAAAAGTAAATCATTGGGTGCATAATGACCTGGAAAACCAACGATCGGTGTTTCAATATTTTTATCTGTGTTTTCGAGTTTGCCGTCGCCACCGTATTCTGGGTTCACCATTACTTTGCCTTTCATTTGATCAAAGTAATAATAAGGCCAACCTGCATTGGCGCCAGGCTTTAATTTATAAAACGCTTCGGAAGGTAAAACGGCACTCTGCCATTCGTTGTAAAACTGAGGCCAACTACTCGAAAGTCCATCTCTGCCGTGACCTACACAATAGAGTGTACTGTCCTGAGTGTTCCATGTCATGGCAACCAAACTTCGCAAGCCAGTTGCTACTTTAATGCCGTCGGTGGTTCTATATTGATTGACTTTGTTTTCATCAAACATCCAAACACCTGCATTAGAATCTAAAATAGGACAGGGTTTCATACCTGGCGAACCTGGCAATCTATTTTCTATTTGACATGCATCGGAAGGTGCACCAAAAGGAACAAAAATATGTCCCTTGCCATCAAAAGCCAGCGGCTTACCATCATGCTCGCGGGGTTGTCCGCTGTCAATTACAATAAACTCTGCTTTGCTAGAAGGCACCATCTCATCCTTTTTTAATTTATAACGGTACACCAGCATTTCTGAACTGGTATAAAGGTATCCGTTATGAATGCGCATCGCTGTAGCGTATGCGCCTTCACTTGCGATTGGTCCAAAATTTTTAATGATATCGGCGCGGCCATCATTGTTTTCGTCACGAAGTACATAGTTCATGCCTCCCTCAATGGGCTTATTGGCTTTTACATAAATGTCTCCATTACTATTTACTGCTAAATGTCTAGCCCTGCCAGGTAAACTATCCACCACCACAACGGCTTCGAAACCGTCGGGTAAAAACAAGCCCCCATTTTTTTCGCGCAAGCAACTGGTACAAACCATTGATAATAAGCAAATTGCTGTTAAATAGCGTGTATGTAATGGAGAAGGCGCCATACTTTTTGTTTATTTAAATATACTATTTTTCAATAAAAAAATAAGGGCTACTATAAAAAAACAAAGGCCGCCCTTTGGGCGGCCTTTGTAAAACACTAAAATTTTCTCGAACCCTTCTATTTTTTAGAAGACTTTAAAGTATATCCCACCGATAAGCTGATTACATTGTTTTTCCAGCTAACTGCATTAGGTGCAATATCTGTTAAGCTTACTAAACTATTAGCGCTTACAAAAATGCCAGACTTTGTTTGGTAGCCTATTAAAAAGTTTACGCCAAGATCTGCTCTTGTAAAGTTTTTATTACTTCCAAATTCGAAATCATAATTTTCGGTAGGGTCGTCATGCGCGTCTAATTTTCCTGACAAATTATAGCCAAGGTTTAAACCGGTTCCTGCAAACAAACCTTTTTTGCTTGTTAAAACAATATTTAAAGGAATATCAAGTGCTGTAAATTTATATTTATCGCCATGTCCATCATGCGCCACATTTACACCTTTGGTTCCAAGGTTAAGACCTGTTTGAAACGATACGCTTTTATTGAACGGAACGTTCAATACAGATCCAATATGAAAACCAGATAAGGTTTGTCCATCCGCAGTAATATCTGCATCATTAGATTTTACACTAGCAGCATTGTAACCTGCTTTAACTCCAAAACTAACTTGCGCAAATGTTGCACTAGAAATTAAAATGCTCAATAAAAAAAGTTTGCTCTTTTTCATGGTTTTGTTTTTACTTAATAATGATTGGTAAGTTTAATTGAATGTCGCTATGGCCTACATTAGGGCCGTCGTTAGGGCCTTTTAAAGCTGTTTTGTGCATGAGTTTAAATAATAAACTGCCTTTGCCTGCACCTGATGTTTGCCAAGTACTTAAAAATCCAATAGGGTATCCGTTTTTATCCTTGTCTGTTTTTTGAATCGTTACAGATACACCTGAAGGAATAAAATAAAACTCGTGTGAAGTGGCTTGCATTAAAACAGTGGCACTTACATCTTTAACAACGCCATTTGCAATATTGTAAATTTTTACAGTTACATTATACTGTTTGTTGCTATTGATTTTAATAGTGTCTATTCGGGAAGGAGGATTGCCTCCATCTCCATCCGGATCTTCGATCACAAAGTTTGTAGTAGCGCCACCCGTTTCTGTAAATACGAGTTCTATTTTATTAATGGCTTCGTGCTCATTTTCGTCATTGGGGTTGCTTACATTTTTGGAGCAACCAGCCAATAGGATTATGAACGCAGCGCATATGGCACCTAGTTTTATTTGTTTCATAATTTTAATTTAATTCTGAGGTTAATAGATCTACCTGGTTCGTCATTAAAATACCTAAACCTGTTCATATAGTCTCGATAGGTTTGGTTGAGTAAATTAACAACCGTTAATCCTACACTGATTTGCCTTTTACCAACTAACACATCACTACTAAAATCTAGATTGAGTAGGCTGTATGCATTAGGTGGCGGAATATAATCGAGTATACTAACTGGAATTCTAGTTTGTTGCATAATGTGCATGTAGCGTAATTCAATAGCAGCGTTTTGTAAGCGTTTACTGGCAAAAGAATACGTGATATCACCTTCAATTCGGTTGGAAGGCATTTGAATGATCCATTCTTTGGTATCGCTATTTTTTGCCCATAAAAGTGCCGTTTTTGCACCTGCCATAAAAGAGCGGTTTAGTGTTTTGTGTACACTAAAATCGATTCCTCTTAAAACAGCGTTGCTCTGAACATACCTGAAAGTTGGATAAGCACCTCTTAGTGTTAAAGTGGCCGGAACGGATGGTATTAGGTTAATAAAATCAGTAATGAAATTATTATAAACACTAAAATCAAACTGCCAGCTACTATCAGATTGATATTTTAACTGCGTAGAAAAGTTTAAGGCTTTTTCACTTCTAAGATTGGCATTACCAATTTCAAAACTCGATGTGCCGTGGTGTAAACCATTTACATAGAGTTCATTTACTTGCGGTGCCCTCCAGGCGTATGCGCCATTAATAAGCCATTTAAAATTTGGCGTTATTTTATAGGTAGCACCCAGGGTTCCAGAAGCATTGCCCCATGTACGGTTGGCAGCAGTAACACTATCCGATTTATTACGGTAGGTTCTTAAGTGTCTGTAATCAAATCTAGCACCTGCGTCAAACATCCAATTGTTTACATTGTAATTATGAATGCTGTACACAGCTATATTTTGTGTGCGAAAATTTGGAACAAAAAAACGGCTACCTGCCCAAACATTTTCTTGCAGCATACCCACTATACCAATATTGCTACTTATTTTTTTTGTAGGCGCAGTTTCAAAATTAACATCAGCCATGGTGGTTGAAATATCTAAATCCAATTCTGGTCTATTGGAGAGCATTGCCCGGTCAAACTCTTTTCTTAGGTTCTTTTGATAAGACACCAAGAGATTGACTTTATTGTTATTGGGCAAATAAAATTGCGATTTAGATTTTACCGTGTAGTGTTGTACATTTTGTTTTGGCCTTCCAATAGCATAGCTAAAAGCATCAATATTTTGGGTAGGTTTACTTGCATTAATAGCGTTTTGTAAATCACTTAAATTACCTACATGCGATCCAATAAAAATACCCAGGTCTGTATTAAAACTACTTACAAATAACTCGGTGTTGTATTTTTCTTTTCTCAGACCTACAGCGCCCGAATAATTAAACTCTTGTAAACCGGTGTTGTATAACCAGTAATTAGGCGTTCTTGCATTGCCTCCTTTTTTATAGGTAGCCTGTAAACGGTAGCTTAATTCAGGAAATTTAACTGGTGATGATTCGATCATCCCATTCACAACATATTGCCTGTTGTTAGAAAAATAACCTGTGTTAAATTCGGCATTCGTTTGGGCTTGTTTCGGTAAAGCTTTTGGTTCAATTAAAACCGCACCAGCTATGGCATCGTTTCCATAACGCAGCGCACCTGCACCTTTAATAATGGTAAATTTTTCGGCAATAAAAGGATCAATTTCCGGGGCATGATCGCTGCCCCATTGTTGACTCTCAAGCCTAACACCATTATTAATAAGCAATACGCGTTGGCTATGAAGTCCATGGATTACTGGTTTAAATATGGTGCTACCTGTTTGCAAAACTGTAACGCCATTTGCGCGGCTTAATACTTCACCTAAGCTTTGCCCTCTAGTGGCATCCACAACCTTACTACTTAAAACCTCTTTAATCGTGTTTAAGTTAAGGTCTCTTTTGGCGTTTACACTAACGTTTTCAAGTTCATTAATGGCATGCGGCAGCTTAAAATTTTGAATGACATTTTGCTGTACTGTTAATTTATATTTGATACTATCACAACTCATGTGGTTTACCACAATGGTATAGCTGCCTTTACACAAATTGTAAAAATGGTAATGGCCTTCTATATCTGTAATAAATTTGATGCCTAACTCTTTAATCTCAACCACTGCTTTTTCGAGCGGAGCGTTATTAGATGCATCCATCACAACACCCGATAGTACCAAATTACATTTTTGGGCATTGGCTTGAAAAATTGTTAGACATGTCATTATGCACAATGACACAATACATTTAGTTACGTTCAAAATAATAAAATTGAATACCGAAAAAAGAAAATAAAATCCTGCTATACAATATTAGCAACGAGGTGGACCACGCGATTCTTTAGAAATATGAACCGTATAAATCTGTGTTTCTTTGTACGTATTGTTTTGTGCCCTTGCCTCTGCGGGTGTAGGAACTACAATAGTAAAATTGTAACTCACAAACGGAGTTGTTGCTACCTGAAAATCAAATGTGCAATGTAGTTGCGCTTTTTCAACCTGCTCGATGGGCGCTTTAATGTGAACATCACATTTGGTAGGATCAGCGTGCCCCGCTACAAAGTCGTGAATGGTTTTTTGCGGCGTAATACTAAAAGCAAAAACAACCAGCATAGCCAGGGCTAAAAGTTGTTTTATGGTTTGTGTTAATCGCATACTATAAAGGTACTTATTTTGATGCTAAAAAATCTGTAAAAGCCTTGTAGCTTGAATACAAAATTGATTAATATTGACTTAAATGTATCCAAAAACCTCAACATTTCTAAAATCTTTGCGCCTGCTCTCTTTTTTATGGGTTTTGGGCTTTATTTTTTGTTTTTACAGTGCAGGAGCAGTTTCAGACACCCTTTTACCTACAAACAATAAGGGCCTTACTATTAAACACACTTACTATACCCTTTCTTACAGTGGTAAAGATAAACAGGCAGAGTGGGTAGCTTATTCATTAACACCTATGTCAATTAATGGCAGTCAAAAAAGGGCATCTAAGTTTATGGCTGACCCAAAAATAACCGATGCCGTTGGGCCTTCTAGCTATTCAAAATCTGGATATGACAGGGGTCATTTATGCCCTGCAGCCGACATGAAACTCAATATCGTTTCTATGAACGAAACTTTTTATATGTCTAATATGTCGCCACAGGCGCCCTCATTTAACAGAGGCATATGGTCTAAACTTGAAGATAAAGTGAGGGATTGGGCGTTACAAAAAAATGGGGTGTATGTGGTAACCGGGCCCTTACTCAATAAAAGCTGCGGTGTCGTATCTAACTCAATTACTGTTCCGTGTGCTTATTATAAAATTGTATTTAAGCAAACAAAATCAGGGGTGGAAGCCATTGCATTTATGCTGCCTAATGCAGGAAGTTCATTGTCTCTTAATCAATTTGTGGTATCTATAGATTATTTAGAAGCCTTAACTGGAATAGATTTCTTTGCATCACTTTCGGACATAGAAGAAGAGAAATTCGAATCTATTGTATTAACAAATAATTGGCAGTTCAATTAATATGCTTCATTAAACTTTATACCTTCTGGCTGGTCTCATAAAAAAATAAATCGATGCGAAAAATCCCCCTTATTTTTTCAGGTATTGTTACTGTTATTATTTTATTAGTTGCCTGCTCTAAGGCCGATAACACCCAAACTACGCAAACTGTATATGCGGCTATTGCCACTGCCTTTGGGGCACAAATTGACCTCAATAATTTAGCAAATTACGCAGCGCAACCTAAGCCCGCCTATATTACAAAAGACAATACGGGTAACAATCCTATCACCAACGCCAAAGCAACACTTGGTAGGGTTTTGTTTTACGATAAAAAATTAAGCATCGACAATACCATTTCTTGCGCAAGTTGTCATAAGCAAGCTTTTGCTTTCTCAGATACGGCCCTGATCAGTGTAGGTGTTGCAGGCGGTTTAACCGACAGGCACTCCATGCGACTAGTAAACGAAAGATTTGGCGTAGAAACCAAATTTTTTTGGGACGAAAGGGCTGCAAGTTTAGAAAATCAAACCACACAACCCATTGCCGATCATAAAGAGATGGGCTTTAGTGGACAAGCCGGAAGAGCCGGTATAGCATCACTCTTAGCCAAGTTACAGGCTACTGATTATTACAATGAACTTTTCAAATTCACCTATGGAGACATTGCTGTTACAGAGCCACGATTACAAGAATGTTTAGGACAATTTATTAGAAGTATTCAATCTTTTGATGCAAAATATGATGTGGGTAGAGCACAGGTAAATAATGACAGACAACCTTTTCCAAATTTTACGGCACAAGAAAATACCGGTAAAGATTTATTTTTAGCGCCCCCTGTTTTTGATGGCAATAGCAGTAGAATTGGTGGAGGGCTTGGTTGCAATGGTTGTCACAACGCACCTGAATTTGATATCGATCCGAACACCCGAAACAATGGTGTTATTGCACTGGCAGTTGGCGCAGGTCAAGATAATAATGTAACGCGCGCTCCTACACTTCGCGACCTCGTTAATAATAGGGGCGAATTAAATACCCGGTTAATGCACACAGGTGGCATTAGAGATTTAGCGACTGCCGTTTCTCATTATGGAGGATTTATTAATGACAATAGAAATTTAGATCAGCGCTTAAAACCAAATGGTGTAAATGTACAGCGTTTAAATTTACAGCCCGCCGAAATTGCTGCAGTAGTGGCGTTCTTAAAAACGTTGGCTGGTACAAATGTATACACCGACAAAAAATGGGCCACCCCATTTAACTAAAAACTAACGTTTGTTATTTTATTTAATTTGTACTACTTTAGCTTTTTACAAGGAAGCGAGTCTATGAATAATTTTAACAATGAGCAGGTGGCAAATTTGCCGCCACATTTAGCCAAATACATTGTAGATCAGCGTTATGAAAAGTATACCAGTGTAGACCATGCCGTTTGGAGGTATGTGATGCGTCAAAATTATAGTTTCCTAAAAGACGCCGCATACTACCCTTATATTCCAGGCTTAAAAATGGCGGGGTTAACCATCGAAAAAATCCCAAGCTTACAAGAAATTAATGATGCGCTTGCAAATATTGGCTGGGGCGCTGTTACCGTGGATGGATTTATTCCACCCGCTGCATTTATGGAATTTCAAGCATACCGGGTGCTTGTTATTGCTGCCGATATCAGACAACTAGAACATATTGAATATACCAGTGCCCCCGACATTATTCATGAATCGGCGGGACATGCACCTATTATTAGTGACACCGATTACAATCAATACTTAAGTTATCTTGGTTTTATTGGAACCAAAGCTATTTTTTCTTCCAAAGATTTTGAACTATACGAAACCATCAGACAGCTTTCTATTTTAAAAGAAATGCCAGGGATAGACGAAGCCGTTATTAAAAAAACAGAAGCGACTATTTTTGAACAGCAACAAAATTTAGGGGAGCCTTCCGAGATGGCTTTGCTTAGTAGGTTGCAGTGGTGGACCGTCGAGTATGGTTTAATTGGACCACTCGATCAACCCAAAATTTACGGCGCAGGTTTATTGTCATCAATAGGGGAGAGCGCATCTTGTATGCGTCCTGAGGTTAAAAAAATACCCTACACCATTGATGCACTTACCTATTCATATGATATTACCAAGCCACAGCCGCAACTTTTTGTAACGCCTACCTTTCAAAATTTAATTGATGTTTTAAAACAATTTGAAAGCACCATGGCGTTTAGAGTTGGCGGTTTATCCAGTGTAAAAAAAGCCATTGAGTGTAAAAATATTTGCACCCTAGCATATAGTTCAGGCATTCAGGTATCAGGTGTGTGCACGCAGGTTTTAGAAGGGCCAGGTTCTAGCGTGGCGTATATAAAAACAACAGGTCCAACGGCATTAGCGCATAGCCATAAGCAGTTACATGGTCATGGAAAAAATTATCACGCAGACGGTTTTGGATCGCCAGTAGGAAATTTAATGGGCGCCAAAAAGCCGCTCGAAGATTTTACAGATCAAGACCTTTCTGATGCCGGAATTGAACTCAATCAAGATGTGCTTTTATCATTTGAATCAGGTATTACCGTTCAAGGTATTTTAAGAGATATTACCAAACAGGATGCTAAAAATTTAATTTTTTCATTTACATCTTGTACTGTAAAAAGTAAAGAAGGACTTGTTTTGTTTGACCCATCATGGGGTGTATTTGATATGGCCGTGGGCGCCTCTATTGTGTCTGTGTTTAATGGACCTGCCGATATTAGCACTTTTGAAGATCAGTTATATGTTTCGCCTGAGCAAACACACCAGCCAAGCTATTCGGGTAACGACTATGCCTATCATGCACTGTTTGCAAAAGTTAGAGAAATAAGAGGACAAATTGAAGTAGCATCAATCACTTCTGCGCAATTAACGGAACTTGAAAATATATTTAATCAAGTTCTAGCATCGCATAAAAAAGATTGGCTTTGTGCACTCGAAATTTTAGAAATTATTGCAGCTACAGAGGAGGCCGATCCACTTTCTAGAACAATTAGAACCTATCTCGAAAATCAAAAAACGGAACATCCTAGTTTTACAACATTAATATCAGATGGGCTTGGTATTATTGATGCGAAGCTGATTTTTCAATAATCGTCCAAGCACTTTGTGCATTGTTATTTGCTAGTTCTAGTTTAATAGCGTCGATGTTTGCAGACGTTAAGTTTACCTGGGTATCTGCATTTTGTGCGAAGAGAGCTGGAAGCGTGGTGCAATTTGCAAGCTGCGCTTTTTCGTTGCTAGTTAATCCAGCATGATCCCTAATAAATTTAGGTAACACGTCAAAACCCATACCTAGCTGTGTGTTGGGCTTGGTAACCTCAAATAAGTTTTGTTCGTTAATTCTTGCATACCAATCTCCACCAAGTCTTGCTACTAAATCTAATTTAGCTTGATCAATTTTATTGTTTGCATTTAGTACCGATTCTGCAATGTGAATTTTTTTTATTTCGGCGAGTACTAAATTTCCAGCGCCTGCTTTTTCGCCGAGTGCAATAATTTGCGCAACGGTACATTCAAGTTGTATGGGCGATTCGGCAACACGCGGCGGCGCTACTAAATCAGATGGTATTTGCGTGAAACCTGCTTTGGTAAATTCATTTACGTCTTTACTGTATTCGCAACTAGATAATGAAACCTGCCCAACCATGGCATAGTTCACAATATTGATCACGCACTCTGGAACTTCTTTTAAATTTTCGAGGGTATGTTTTGTGGTATTATCTCTAACTCTTCTTGAAGGAGAAAAAATACAGATAGGCGGGTTCATGCTAAATAAATTAAAATAGCTGAACGGACTCAGGTTTACTTGACCTGCTTTGTCGATGGTAGACGCCAAACAAATAGGCCTAGGCGCAATAGCGCTTTGCAAATATCCTTGGAGTTCGAGTGGACTTATATCTGATGTGTTGATGGTAAGCATGCTTATTTCTTTAACGACAAAATAGACCAGTTGGTATCTTCTGCTATAATTTGATTTTCTAAAATACCCAACGCATCAATAGTCATGGTTACGCGGTCGCCATTTTGTAGCCACTGCGGTTGAAAGTTAGGATCCAATCTTTTTCCGGTACCATTTAATTCTAAAAAGCAGCCAGTGCCCACGGTACCTGATCCAATCACATCGCCCGGGTAGAGCGTTACGCCATACGAGCACCTTTCAATAATTTCTGCAAATGTCCAGTCCATATCTTTTACGTTGCCACTAGAAACCAGTATGTCATTTACAAAACATTTCATGGCTAAATCGTAATTGAGACCGGTATGTCCAGCTTTGGTAGGCGCTACTTTTTGTGCAAGCTCATCAGGTGTAACAAGCCAAGGTCCAATAACGGTAGAAAAATCTTTTCCTTTAGCAGGCCCAAGGTTTAAAAGCATTTCTTCCATTTGTAGTTTTCTTGCGCTCATATCATTCATGATGGTAAAACCTGCAATGTATGCGTCTGCTTCACTCGCTTTAATATTTCTTCCTTTTTTACCAATTACGATGGCTATTTCAAGTTCAAAATCGAGTTGTTGAAAATGATCGGGCATGCAATAAACAGGGCCGGGACCTTCTACGGCTTGGTGATTGGTAAAATAAAATATCGGGTACTGATCAAATTCAGGAATCATTTCTACGCCTCTGTTTTTTCGGGCCGCTTCCACGTGTTGTCTAAACGCATATCCGTCTCTGCAAGAAGTAGGGTGCGGCACAGGCGCCAAAATTTCATAATTGCTAACAGGGGTTGCAACTAGCGTTCCAGTTTCAATTTGCTGTGCAGTTTGGCTGGCCATTTCCATGCCATTTTCTTCGAGGGCTAAAAAGGCATTCATGCTTGCCGGTAAACCAGCATTGATTTGCGGCAGGCTATAGAGTTCGTTATTCACCAAAACGCCGTAAGAAATCGTATTGTTAAGTTGGTAGCTGATTAGTTTCATGGAAGATAAATTGTGAAAAACGAAGGTAAAATAATAATTTATTTTATACTAATAATTGTTAGTATTGCAGCGGAATAAATACACTGTTATGCCAATATACCATAGTTTAGGACAAATTCCTGCAAAACGTCATACCGTTTTTAGAAAACCGGATGGTGCACTCTATGCCGAAGAGCTCGTTTCTACCGAAGGTTTTTCAAGTATGTATTCATTGGTGTATCACACGCATCCACCTACTATTGTTAAAGAGCTTGGCACACCATATTCGGTAGAGCCAAAAATTGCAAGAGAAAAACATTTAAAACATACCAGTTTACTTGGGTTTAATATCAAGCCTGAAAAAGATTATTTAGAGAGTCGAAAAATTGTATTGGTAAATTCAGATTTACAAATTTCACTTGCAGCTCCAACGGAGTCAATGACTACTTATTTTTATAAAAATAGTCAGGCAGATGAAGTGTTGTTTATTCATAAAGGTTCAGGTACTTTAAAAACTGGATTTGGTAAAATTTATTTTAAGTATGGCGATTATATTGTAGTGCCACGTGGTACGATTTATCAGATTGAATTTAATGATGCAGACAACCGTTTGTTTATCATTGAAAGTTTTAGTCCCATACATTTTCCAAAAAGATATCAGAACAAATATGGTCAACTCATGGAGCACGCGCCATTTTGTGAGCGTGACATTGTAAGACCTACTGATTTAGAAACTTTTGATGAAGCTGGCGATTTTAAAGTGCTGATCAAAAAACAGGGTTTAATCTATCCGTACACCTATGGCACACATCCATTTGATTTTATTGGATGGGATGGATACCATTACCCATGGGCTTTTTCGATTCATAATTTTGAGCCTATTACCGGTCGTGTACATCAGCCACCACCTGTTCATCAAACTTTTGAAGCGCACAATTTTGTGATCTGTTCTTTTGTGCCGCGTAAATACGATTACCATCCACAGGCTATTCCAGCGCCATACAACCATAGTAATATTGATAGTGATGAAGTACTCTATTATGTAGATGGTGATTTTATGAGCAGAAAATCTGTGGTGCAAGGTCAAATAACACTTCACCCTGGTGGTATACCGCATGGTCCGCATCCTGGCACTGTCGAAAATTCGATTGGTAAAGAAAAAACCGAAGAACTCGCAGTTATGATTGATCCATTTAAGCCGCTCATGTTAACAGAAGATGCCATTGCCATCGAAGATGAAAGTTACCATAAGAGTTGGCAGCATAACATCGAATAAGAGTTGTTGAATAAGTAATAAGAATTAAATATTTATATGAGCACAGATTTTTTACCCTTAATGGGAACAGACTATGTAGAGTTGTATGTAGGTAATGCAAAACAAGCCGCACATTTTTACAAAACAGCATTTGGATTTCAGAGCTATGCATATAGTGGGCCAGAAACTGGCGATAAAGAAAAAGTATCGTATGTGCTGATTCAAAATAAAGTAAGGCTTGTTTTAACAACGCCACTACATCCAGAAGGGACTATTGCCGAACACGTAAACAAACATGGCGATGGTGTTAAAGCAGTTGCATTAATGGTTAACGATGCTACTGATGCTTTTGAGCAAACCGTAAAGAGGGGTGCAAAGCCTTATATGGAGCCTACTACACGTGAAGATGCGGATGGTAAAATTGTCATGAGTGGTATTCACATTTATGGCGATACGGTTCATTTATTTATTGAACGCAAAGATTATAAAGGCACTTTTATGCCAGGGTTTAAAGTATGGGAAAGCCATTACAATCCATCAGATGTTGGGCTTCAATACATTGACCATTGTGTAGGTAATGTGGGTTGGAATCAAATGAATACCTGGGTTTCATTTTATGAAGACGTGATGGGCTTTAAAAATATTTTGACTTTTGATGATAAGCAAATTTCAACAGAATACTCTGCACTCATGAGTAAAGTAATGAGTAACGGAAATGGTTTTGTGAAATTTCCAATTAACGAACCTGCAGCCGGCAAGAAAAAATCTCAAGTAGAAGAGTACCTCGATTTTTATAAAGATGCTGGCGTGCAACATATTGCAATTGCTACGCAGGATATTATTACTACCGTAACTGCACTTAGTGAAAGAGGGGTAGAGTTTTTAAAAGTACCTAATACCTATTACGATCAGTTGTTAGACCGCATTGGTCCTATCGATGAAGACTTAGCGCCGTTAAGAAAACTAGGCATACTAGTAGATCGTGATGATGAAGGATACCTACTTCAAATATTTACCAAGCCAGTAGAAGATAGGCCTACCTTATTTTTTGAAATCATTCAGCGCAAGGGTGCTAAATCATTTGGTGCTGGAAACTTTAAAGCATTATTTGAAGCCCTCGAAAGAGAACAAGAATTAAGAGGAAACTTATAATTTAATCATCTTTTTTACAATGCCATTTCTGGGATGTCTCCATTAATAAGGAGCTTTCCAGCAGTGGCATTTTTTATTTGCTCAATCGAAACGCCCGGTGCTCTTTCGATTAGTACAAATCCACCTTCTGGCGCAATATCAATAACTGCTAATTCTGTTACAATTCTTTTAACGCAGTTTTTTCCAGTGAGGGGTAAATCGCATTTAGCTAGTAGTTTACTTTCACCAGCCTTATTTACATGTTGCATGGCTACAATAATATGTTTTGCAGAAGCAACAAGGTCCATCGCACCGCCCATACCTTTTACCATTTTACCCGGAATTTTCCAGTTGGCAATGTCTCCGTTTTCAGAAACTTCCATGGCGCCAAGTATGGTTAAGTCAATTTTTTTTGAATGAATCATGCCAAAGCTCATCGCAGAATCAAAAGAGCTAGCGCCTGGAAGCGCAGTAATGGTTTGCTTGCCCGCATTGATCATATCAGGGTCTACAGCATACTCTTTTGGAAAAGGTCCAACGCCGAGTAAGCCATTTTCGCTTTGAAAGCAAACGTTGATACCTTCATGCAAATAATTGGCTACAAGTGTGGGAATGCCAATACCTAAATTAACGTAGGTATTATTTTTTACTTCTTTTGCAATTCGTTTTGCAATACCTTCTTTATCTAACATAAAATTTTATTTACTAGTGGTACGTTTTTCAATTCTTTTCTCATAATTTTTTCCCTCAAAAATTCGGTGCACATAAATACCGGGTGTATGAATTTGATCGGGATCTAGTATGCCTGGCTCTACTAATTCTTCTACTTCGGCAATAGTAATTTTACCAGCCATGGCCATGAGTGGATTAAAGTTGCGCGCCGTACTTTTAAAAATTAAGTTTCCGTCGGTATCACCTTTCCATGCTTTTACAATGGCAAAATCTGCATTAAAAGCAGTTTCCAATAAATATTCTTTACCATCAAAAATTCTGGACTCTTTTCCAACCGCTACTTCTGTACCAACACCAGCGGGTGTATAAATAGCTGGCATGCCATAACCTGCAGCCATGCATCTAAATGCCAGTGTTCCTTGCGGAATAAGTTCAACTTCTAATTCTCCAGAAAGTAATTGTCTTTCAAACTCTTCGTTTTCGCCAACATAAGACGAAATCATTTTTTTAACTCGTTTTTGTTGGAGTAGAAGACCAATACCAAAATCATCTACACCCGCATTGTTTGAAATGCAGGTTAAGTTTGTAGTGCCTTTTTCTAAAATAGCTTGGATACAATTTTCAGGAATACCGCAAAGACCAAAGCCGCCTAACATAAGGGTGCTGCCATCTGTTATGTCTGCTACTGCCGCCGCGGCGTCTGTTACAAGTTTATAAATCATTGTAAAAATTGATTGGTGAAGTCAATATCAAAATTACCCTTTTTAATGAAGACTAACAATTATTAGTATTCTCGAATTTTTAAATTAGTATATTTAAAACATAATTATCCAACTAATATGCATACTATGAAATATTTATTCCTGTCCATTGGTGTTCTTTTTTCTATTGTGTCAAATGCACAAGACAGTGCATTTATTAAGTCTGATTTAAATAGTGTAGCAAAAGTTTTTGATTTGACCTTTAGTCAAAAAGAATTGGATACGCTTTACTCCGATGTAAAGGATAATTTATTCAATTATAAAAGTATGCACAAGCTTACTTTAAATAATGCTACGCCCTTAAGTATGTGGCAAACGCCTTTTGTGCCCGGTATGAAATTTAATACGGTGCAGCAGCCGGTTAAATGGGGGCCTTCAATTGCAGTGACTCTTCCTACTAATAAAAATGATCTCGCATTTTATTCGATAGGGCAATTAGCCTACTTAATAAAAAATAAAAAAATAACCTCGGTTGCGCTTACTGGTTTTTTTATTGAGCGCATCAAAAATTATGGCGATACTTTACAATGTTTGATAAGTTTAACTGAAGACCTTGCACTTGAACAGGCTAGACAAGCAGACGCTGAAATTGCGACAGGAAAATACAGGGGGCTATTACACGGCATTCCTTATGGCCTTAAAGATTTATTTGCTGTAAAAGGCACGAAAACAACATGGGGTGCTGAGCCCTATAAAAATCAAGTGATTGACGAAGACGCATACGTGTATACAAAACTTAAAGAAGCCGGGGCAGTGCTTGTGGCAAAATTTACACTCGGTGCGCTTGCCATGGGTGATTACTGGTATGGAGGTCGTACTAAAAATCCGTGGAATTTAAAATATGGATCATCTGGATCGTCGGCGGGATCAACGTCTGCAACGGTTGCGGGGCTTGTGCCTTTTGCTATTGGTACTGAAACCTGGGGCAGTATTGTTTCGCCTTCTACAACCTGTGGTGCTACTGGGTTAAGACCTACATTTGGAACCATTAGTAGATCTGGTGCTATGGCTTTAAGTTATAGTTTAGATAAAGTAGGTCCTATTTGTAGATCTGCTGCAGACGCAGCGGTTGTGTTTAATTATTTGCATGGCACCGATGGCAAAGATTTATCTGCGGTAAATATGCCTTTTAACTATGACGCGGTTAAGCCAATTAAAAATTACCGAATTGCCTACGCCAAAAATTATTTCGATAAAATTAAAGACACCACAAGAGCAGAATGGGCCGCTTTAAAAGCGTTTGAAAAAATGGGTGCGACTTTAATTCCAGTAAATTTTCCGGATAGCGGCGTTTATAAATTCAATATTATGGACGTTGTTATTGGGGTTGAGTGTGCTGCACAATTTGATGACCTTACCCGTTCTAATTTGGATGATGCACTTACGCGTCAAACAAAAAATGATTGGCCCAATCAGTTTAGAACTGCTCGTTTTGTGCCTGCTGTAGAATATGTAAACGCGCAGCGCCACCGGTCGTTACTCATGAAAGATGTCAATGAAGCGATTGCGCCTTTTGATGCTATTATTTGTCCGTCGAGAGGGGATGGTAATCAATCTGCCATTACTAACCTAACTGGAAACCCTGTGGTATGTGTGCCCGTTGGATTTGATAAACGAAACAATTTACCGGTAGGCATCAGCTTTGTTGGAAAATTATACGACGAAGCAAGTATTTTAAGAATTGCAAAAGCGTATCAGGATGCAACTGGTTGGGATGAAATGCATCCAAGTATGTTTAAATAACTTTACTGATATTTTCTTTAATCCTAAACACTACCATCTCTTTGATGAGGTCTTTGGGTAATGGTTGATCGATTGGAAATTGAACCGCCGCTTTAGAACATTTAAAGGCATTCAATTTTGGTAAGAATTTTTTTATGCCAGAAGGGGTTGGGTAAAACCCTATATGCGCTTTGTATCCCGCAAAATAAACGAGCATACCATTTAGCGTATAGGCTGGCATGCAATAGCTGATAAGTTCCTGTGCTTCAGGGGCTGCTGCTTTAATGATGGCTCTTATTTCTTTCAATTATTTTTGTACAACTGGCGGAAAGCCCTCGATATAGTTGTCTATCTCGTTTTTCATATTTTAGTTCAATTTTACCCTGTTCTAATTAATTTTAGTCGATGTTTTTCTGTTAAAATGCTGATTGATAGTGACTTAAATATTTTTATTTCCTTTTTTTCAAGTGATTTTTATCCAATCCACAAATTATAAACTTTTATTCTTTTTTTTCATGTTACATTAAATTTCCTATAATCTTGTTATTCATGATGTTAGATCAGTTTTGTTTAGTGTTGCCTTGTTCATATTTAAAAAAACTGGGTAATTAAGCATTACTGTGCATGATTTTAATTCAACAATTAAACAAAATTCTTGTTAAATTAGTCTAAACAAATTTATTTGCCCTATGGAACACTTAAAAATCGCCTCTGATAACTACGTAGCGTTTACGTTTTTTATCGGAACAATGGCTATGATGGCCGCGTCTGTATTCTTCTTTTTTGAGTTGAGCTCAACTCCAACAAAATGGAGAACTTCTGTTTTAGTTT
>JBIISK010000038.1:0-21786 GCA_044341045.1 Sediminibacterium sp.
TTCGGTTATCTAGCCATGTACTAAATATCCCAATTTTTTTTGATGGATACTGCTCTTTAAATACTTTAAAAATAGTAGGGTATTTGTAATTGGGGTTTTTAATGTCGTTGTCTACTACACCATGCTTGTTGGTCCAAGTGCCTGTAAGTAGTGAGTTATAGCCTACCGCAGAAATAGTTGGCGACTGCGTAAGGCCGCCCTTTTCACCACCCACATAACAAGGTAAATAGGCGCCTTTATTTATGATGGCATCAAAGCCAGGCTTGGTTGCTTTTTCTAGTTCAGAAGCAGGAATTCCATCTGCAATAACAAATAAAACTTTTTTATTTTGAGCCGCTACAATTTGTAATGAGCATAAAATCACTAGAAAAATCCTTATCATAAGCAACCGTTTATAAATACCTAAGATAACGATTCTTCAAGTGAAATAGAAGCCCATTTATTTTTCTCTACAATCCAGTCGGATGTATGCGTACTAATTTTCGATAAAATTTCCCAAGCGGCAGCTGTTTGCTCTTTTGTTGGGGCCGTGTTTACATAATTTGGATCTCGAACAACAGATGCAACAAATTCACCGTTCAGTAAATAAGCATGATCTTTAAAAATTTTGCCAATTACATGATCTTTTTTTCCAAAAAAACAATCGCCGATAATGATACCAATTACACTTTGCTTTGTAGCATCTAAAATCATCATGTTTTCGATGTAAGCAATAGGCTCCTTTTGATTATTAAGTAGTGTGTACATATCTGGCTTGGCAATTTATAAATACCAACACCGTAAAGCTGCACATTAAAGCTTACTTAACTGTTTCCGTAATGTTATCAAAATGTAATGTAATTGTTACGCCTTTGCGTATGCGTCAATCATAAATACCGCAGTATCAGCAAAGTCTTTGCCCTTGTTCATTTTGTCAAGCGCAGCACGCTCATAAGCAAGCTCTTCGGTTTGAGTAGTTAAAACGCCAAAAATAAGCGGAATAGTAGCATGTGTAGACAATACCGCCATGCCTTCTGTTACATACTGGCAAACATATTCGTAATGATCCGTATCTCCTTTAATAACTGCCCCAATTACAATAATGGCAGTATACTTATTGGTATCCATTAATTTTTTAGAATAACCCACAAGTTCAACAGCACCTGGACATTGTAGCAGCACATAAGGCGTTTGCGTAGCATTCAACTGGTTCACACAACCCTGCGTCAATAAATCCGTTATTTCAATATTAAAAGTGGCTTGTACTACTACAATCATAACTTATAATTTAATGTGGTGTTGACCAATATTTATTTTAGCATCGATATATGCTTTGTTGTGTGCATTAACAGAAGCACATATATGATGTGTTGTAAATGCAATGCCCGCGGCTTTTACAGCTTCTTCTTTTGCTGGATTATTTGTTATCAGTGTAATGGAGGTGTACCCTAATATTTTTAAAATAGAAATAGCATCGTCGTAATTACGCGCATCGAGTGGAAGCCCTAACTCCTCATTAGCCTCATAGGTATTTAAACCCTGCTCTTGTAAATGATAGGCTTTAATTTTATTAGAGATACCAATACCTCTGCCTTCTTGATTTTTTAAATAAATAACGGCACCATTTTTATTATTTGCAATCAGTGAAAGCGACTCGTGTAACTGATCTTGACAATCGCAACGCAAACTTCCAAAAATATCACCAGTAGCACATTCGGAATGAATACGCACCATCGGTGTTAGATCACCTAATTCATTTGTTTGAAGCACATAATGCTCTACCAAACTAATAGGGTTTTTAAAAACCTTGATGGTAAAATTGCCAAATTTTGTAGGGAGTCGCGCTTCCGAAATAAGTTCCATGTTATTGCATCTTTTTTCGGTAATCAATTAATTGCTGAATGATAATTATTGGCAGTTGATGATGGCTTGCGAATTCAAAAAGACCATCTCGGCGCATCATGTTTCCATCCGTATCCATAATCTCACAAATGATGGCAGCTGCTGGTTGACTAGTAAGTAAACATAAATCAACACTCGCTTCTGTATGACCTGGCCTAGTTAAAACGCCGCCTTCTTTTGCAACAACCGGAAATAAATGTCCAGGTTTAATAAAATCGTTAGGCGTACTAGCATCACTAGCAATATGCTCAGCAGTTATAGAACGCTCTTTTGCAGAAATACCTGTAGTAATACCAAATGCCGGTGTAGCATCGATAGAATCATGAAACGCAGTACTAAAAGCATCTTTAGCATTACTAGGTACTGGATGTAAATCTAATTTTTGTGCAATGTTTTTTGAAATAGCAATGCATACAAGACCACGCGCTTGGGTAGCGCAAAAATTTACTTTTTCAGGTGTTGAAAGAGCCGCACTAAAAACAATGTCCCCTTCATTTTCTCTGCTCTCATCATCCACCACCACAAGTAGTCCACCATTTGTAAAATGAGTTAATGCAGTATCTATAGAACTAAAAGAATGATTCATATTTATTTTGATAACAACTTTTCGGTGTATTTGGCTAAAATGTCAAACTCGATATTAACCCGGTCTCCTATTTGTAATACACTTAAATTAGTTTTTTCAAGTGTGATAGGAATAATACACAGTTCTAACAAATTTTGATCTGTTTTGTTGACTGTTAAACTAACACCGTTAATTGTTACAGAACCCTTATACACGGCATATTTTGAAAAAGAAGCATCAAAAGCGATGGTAACAAACCAAGCCGTATCAGACACCACAATATTTTGTACAAGCGCCGTATCATCTACGTGTCCTAACACATAATGGCCCCCTAAAAAACTACTAGGCTGCAATGGAAGTTCAATATTTACCTTACATCCCTTTAAGTAATGCTTAATAATGGTTTTTGAAATAGACTCCGTAGACACAAAAAACGACATGGTGTCGTTATTGATCGCTATCACCGATAAACATGCCCCATCCACTGCAACACTATCACCGAGTTTAACACGCGCAGCAATAGAAGCGCTTGTAACCGAAAGGGTCCAGCCCGTTTCCTGCACTTCGATGTTTGAAATAATAGCAGATTCAACAATTCCGGTAAACATGGAGCGATTTCTTTAATTTTGAGGCGCAAAGATACGCGATGACAACATTAGAACACTTAATCGTAGCATTAAGTTTAGCCAAAAAAGCCAAAAGAAAAGATATTAAAGGGAATCCCTTTGTTGGCGCTATTGTTGTAGATGAAAAAGGTGCCATTATTGGGTCTGGCTACCATCAAAAATGGGGCGAAAAGCATGCCGAGGTGTTTGCTATAGAGGAAGCACTCCAATCAGGTAATAGCCTGAGCAACTCTACGCTTTACGTTACGCTCGAGCCCTGCTCCCATTTTGGAAAAACGCCTCCTTGTGCCGATTTGATTATTGCGGCGGGTATTAAAAAAGTAGTTGTAGGTTCTTTGGATCCTAACCCCAATGTAAGTGGCTTTACATTATTACAACAAAAAGGGATTGACATTTCACTACTTGAAACTCCAGAAGCAACTACTTTAAATAAAATATTTTTTACCAATCAAAAAAATAAAAAGCCTTTTGTGCGTCTTAAAATGGCTGCAACAATTGATGGTAAAATTGCCGACTATGCAGGCGCTTCTAAATGGATTACCAACGAAGCTAGCAGAGCCTATTTACACAAGCATATTAGAACAGCGGTGGACGCTATTGTATCTACTGCTAAAACCGTTATCCAAGATCAGGCCACTTTAAATATCAGAATTTCAAACACACCCAGCACCGAATTTAACGCAGTCATTATTGATAGGACGGGCGCTATGCTTGAGCCTGCAAAGGCTTCGCATCCAATATTTTACAACAGAATACAAACAAAAGTTTTTATTGTAACAGCGCCAGGTGCTTATGCTACGGGCAAACCACTACCTATAAATACAGAAGTTATTGAAACGCCATTCAATGCTAATGGTGAAATAGATTTGGATACACTAGGCAAACAACTATTGCAAAAAGGCTTGTATAGTGTTTTAGTAGAAGCGGGTGCAGTATTTAGTTCTTATATTTTATCTAAAAATTGGGTCAATGAACTTGACTATTTTATAGGAAGTAAATTAATATTAGATACTAATGCAAAATCAGGATTAGATATTGCAACAAGCACCGCCCTACAAAATGCGGTTCCACTTACCTTATTAGAATCTAGGTCTTTTGAAAATGACATGTACTTGCATTACGCAATAGGAGGTCTATAAAACTTTAGCCATACTTAAAAATTGAGATAATTCTTTAGCTATTTGTTCCTGTTCTTCAACCGATGGATGACCATCACAGCCTGCACGATACTGCTTTGTAAAAAAATAACTGTACACATTTTTATCGCCCGCTGTAATGCACTGCTTTACAATGGAACGAATGGTTTTTACCATAAATGCTTTAAGGGTAGCATCAGCCATTGGACTTGATAAACACACAAATTTTGCCTTAGGATATTTACCTCGAATACTTTTTAAAAACTGAATATAGTTAGTAATAAATAAAGCGGAATCTTGAATACCATCATTTTGACCCAAGCAAATAGTCACAATATCTGGCTGGTACTTTTCAAATTTCCATGGCAACTTATTGTCACTCATATTTATTTTATCAAAAACAGTTGGCATAATTACAGGTAAATTGCAACAACTATGCATGAGGCCAATCCCAGACACAGACGACAAATGCACTTGTGCATTTAATTTTCTACCGAGTTGCATGCCATAACTCATGTAAGCATTGTGCTGATCATACCAAACGCCTTTACCGCAAGGGATTTCAGATTCATCACTCCCTGTTCCACAAGTAATGGAATTACCAATGCATTCAATTTTAAGCGTATACTTTGTTGTGGGCGATTGTATTTTATGAGCAACAATACCAACAAAAGTTAAAGCCCCAATATTAGCTTCGGTGTTTTTACAAATCAGCAATTGATGCCATAAAGCTTTATTTGTAGGCTTTACCCAAATAGTATCTAAACGTTTAGACAACTTGATTCGCTTAGGGTTACCATCAACTACCAATTCTATATAATTATGATTAGACCCCCATTTTATTTCGTCTTCAATAATAATACCACAAGAATCGCCACTAAAAGCCCACTCAATACTTACACCAGGCTGCCAGAATGTGGGTCGTAAAGGATTTGAAACATCTATTCGGCCCATGTACCGTATGGCCTTATGGGTGGGTAAATAAACTTGCTGCTGGCCACTTTGCGCTGCAGCAGTACCACAAAAAAATAGAAAGAAAATATAAACAATATTTTTTCGCATATACACTTTCTGTTATTGGCTTTGCAACAAATATTTGATACGATTAGCCACTTCTATACAAGCCCTGCTGTTATGGTAAGGGCATTTCCAAAATCCTGCCTTTTCTCTTACTATCAAATTGCCACTCGAATCATAACCCCAATGCCACTCTCCATAAATTGGGTCTTTAAAATAATCGTTAACAACTTGCCAGCTCTTTAAAGAATATTGCAAAAATTGAATATTGCCCGTGTTCTGATAAGCATTTAAAAAGCCAACCATCGCCTCCGCTTGTGGCCACCAGTCTTTGCCAAAGTCTAAAGTATTATTACTACGGTGATACTCATTGTAGACAGCGCCTTCACTAGATACATTATCTGCAACAACACAAGCCATATCAGTAGCAAGTTTAGTAAATTTTTGTAAATACGTATCGTCATCAATGATAGCTGCCGCTTCTTGTAACAACCAAGACGCTTCTATGTCATGCCCAAAAGAAACCACACTAGAAGTAGGCGTCCAGTTTTTTTCGAAAAATAAATTTTGCTGAAATGTACCTGCGTCTATGATAAACTCTTCAAAATAATAAAGCAGTTTTTGTATCGACTGTTTTATAGCCGCATTAGGAAGCACTTTATACAATGTAGCATACGCTTCAATAATATGAAGGTGGGTATTCATAGACTTAATAGCGTTCTGATCCTTATCACTCAACCGCACGTCATCTATTTCGGACCAATTGTTGCCTAAGCATTCGATATAACCACCAAATTCAGAATCAAAAAAATGCTTTTCTAAAGACGCATATAAATCTGTGGCTTTTTTTAGAGCACCTGCATCTAAAGTAACTTCATAATACGCAGACAAACCATAGATAGCAAAAGCAATGCCATAGGCTTGCTTTTTATCAGATGCTACTTGGCCATTTGGATGCACAGACCAATACATACCCCCATTTTTGTTATCGTAAAATTTTTGTGTAAGCGCATCATAGGCTTGATTAGCAGCCTTTAAATATTGATGGTTTTGGGTATGCTTAAAAGCCGCGGAAAAAGTCCATAATAATCTGCTCTGTAACACCAAACCTATTGGCGCCTGAGCATCCGGTTCATTTTTACTATTTATTTCGCCATAATAAAAACTATTGGCCGGATTATGAATATGCTGCGTCCACCAATCAAGTATAGAAACGAGTTCCGTTTCTACCCCTTTAGAATATCCTTCAAGTAACCGTTTAATTTCAGGATCAACTGCCATGCAAAATTAATTTTATGAATTGCTCCTTATTATTTGCATCACTCTCTCCACTGCATCTGCAGATGTAAAACCATCGGCGGGCGTATGCATTACATAATCAACCAACCTATCAATAGTAGTAGTAGCAACATGCATTCGTGTATCGGAAGATGCATAATAAATAGCCACAGAACCATCTTCACGTTCTACCCAACCGTTTGAAAACAATACATTGGAAACATCCCCAACACGCTCTTTACCATCGGGTGCCATAAAATATCCAGCAGGCTTATAAATAATGGTATCTATTTTTTGCAAATCAGTCATAAATAAATACAACACATATCTAAGACCCGCCGCCGTATTACGCACGCCATGTGCTAAATGAAGCCAACCATGCGGTGTATAAATGGGCGCAGGACCCAAGCCGTTTTTTGACTCGTTGATGGTATGGTAAATGCGTTTATCAATAAGCGTTTCCTCATCAATAACGGCTTGCTGAATGTCTTTTGTATAACCAATGGCAATGCCACCTCCACTTCCAGCTTCAATAAAACCATCCTGAGGTCTTGTATAAAACGCGTACATACCATTCACAAATGTTGGATGTAATACCACATTACGCTGCTGATTAGATTTTGTTTGTAAATCCGGTAAACGTTCCCATGTTTTTAAATCTTTTGTTCTAGCAATACCACATTGGGCAACTGCAGAAGATTGATCCGAATCGGGCACACCTTTTTGCTTGCGCTCCGTACAAAATAAACCATACATCCACCCGTCTTCATGCGTAACTAAACGCATATCATACACGTTGGTATCAGGCTCATTTGTTTGAGGCATTTGAATTGGCGTATCCCAAAAAGTAAATGAATCAATTCCATTAGGACTTTCTGCAATTGCAAAAAATGATTTTCGGTCTACACCTTCTACGCGTGCTGCTAAAATATATTTGCCATTCCAAAACATAGCACCTGCATTAAACACCGCATTAATTCCAAAGCGCTCCATCAAAAATGTATTGGTTTCAGGGTTACAATCGTAACGCCACTCTACAGGAACATGCGCGGCTGTTAAAACCGGATGCTTATACCTTGTATATAAACCATTATAAGATGCTTCCTCGTTTTTTCTTGTAAGTAACGAAGCATGACCGCTTCGAATTTGCTGTAACCTTTCATTAAATTGCTTGCTCATGCTATATTAATTTCTAATCTTCTAATTTGTTCCACCAAGTTCTTTTTAAAATAACCACTGTAACGGCAAGAACAGCCACCGTAATAAATAATGGCGTTTTAAGCCATAACACTACATAAATTGGTAATAATGTTAAACAGGTTTGGGCAATCATTCCTATCACCACATTAAACATATCGAGGGTAAATCTTTTATTGGGTTCAAAACTTGGATCCGCCTCAACCACTAGTGCATGAATGGGTTTCCAAAAGCCCCAAGGCTTTACCGTTTTATAAAATTGAATCAGGGTTTCATTTGGCGTAGGCGGGGCTGTATATGTACCTACAATACAACCAATAATGGAAAGTAAAAATATAATTGGCCAGACATTTAAAAAGAGACCATCATATAATTTTAAAAATACCAGTGCAGAAATAATACCTGTAGCCATACCCATTACAAATCCATTGGCATTAAAGCGCCACCAATACCATTTAAATAAATTAGCTGCTATATACCCGCCATACAAGCCCCCTACTATCCATTGTAAAATACTATTTACATCTTTTGCAAAAAAGCCCAATAAGACGCCGAGTGCAACCACCAAAACGCCTACAATATAATTGGTGGTAGCAATTTTTTTATTACTAGCATCCGGGTTCATATACTTTAAGTAAATATCGTTTATGATATAAGCTTGTGCAGCATTTAGCGTACCAGAAAAAGTGCCCATAAAAGCGCCTAACAAACCAGTTAGCGTTATACCTAAAATACCTACTGGTAAAAAGGCATAAATAGTGGCAGGCAATATTTTTTCAAAATCGGGACCATCCACCGAAGCAATATTTAATTGGTTGTAGTACAACAATGCAAGTACCGTAATTCCAATAATCATGGAATAGCGAATGGGTAATAAAATAATGGAAACAAAGCCCGTCATTTTACTCGCCTCCTTAGGTGATTTGGTGGATAAAATCTTTTGCATGTCATAATTAGGAGCAGGACCTGCCAAACTTGCAAAAATGCCTTTAAAAAGCATCATCATAAAAAAGATTCCAAACAAACTATAACCATCAGATTTTATTTTATCATTTACTGCCAAATTAATTGCAGACCAATCTAAATTTAAATCCCAACTAAAAGAAGGTGTTAACCATCCATCCGGAATAGCAAGCGCATTATTACCGCTATGCAAGTGCATCATTGCAATAATTGCAATAGCAATACAAGCAACCGTCATTATTAAGTACTTGATTAGATCTCCTAATACGATACTGTGCATACCCCCTAAAATGGAATAAAACATGGCAAATAAAGTAAAAATAATACCGTAAAAATGTGCCACATAAGCAGCCGGAACATTAAATGGAACATAAGCTGCTACTGAGTTCCAGGGAATAAATATTTCAACAAATTTTCCTAACCCAATAAAGCCATATGCCAAAAATCCTAAACAACCAATAAGTGCAAACACAACAACAACAGTATGCGACCCTTTAACACCCTTACCCGTTGTTCCAAATCTTGTTGCAAGCCACTCTGCACCCGTGTTGGCATTAGATCTACGCAACCATTTAGATAAAAACATCATCATAAATACCTGGTTAAAAACTGGCCATAACCAAGGTATCCAAACACTTTTTAAGCCATACACAAAACATAGTGTTACCATCCACATGGTTCCACTAATATCAAACATATCACTTGCGTCACTCAACCCTAATAAATACCAGGGTAATTTTTTACCTGCCATCAAATAACTTTCCTTGCTTTCCTTGGCTTTTTTACGCATGTAAAAACCAATAAAAATCATGGTGGCTAAATACAAGAAAATGATCGCAATATCTATGACATGTAATTTCATATAATAATTATTGATAGATATTTTTAGTAGCTAATTGTTTTTCAAATAGCATTTTTGGGTAGGTATAAAACAGTTTAAAATCGGGTACAGAAACTTGACCTGGATAAGGTGCGTAATAATGCATTTTTTGTGTCGACTTCATAAATCCAGCATTACGCCATACTAATACATGTGAAACTGAATACTGTTTCAATAGCGGATATAATGTACCAGTCCACCAATTGGTGTCTGGTATTGCCTCGTAACCTGTTTCGGCAATAGCAGCTATTTTTTGTTTGTCTGAAGCCAGTTTAGTTAATATGCCAAGTTGCTGATTCATTACACGTAAAAAAGTAGCACGCCCATCTGCTCCTTCATATTGATATCTATCAAAACTTAGCATATCAACTTTATGATCACCAGGATACCTGAGTAAAAACGAAGCTTCATCATCAAAATCTGCAGTGTTATAGACGTATATTAAATGATGAATATTTTTCACTTGCATCAAATAATCTTGTGTAAAATTCCAAAGTTCAATAAACTGATCTGGGGTACAATTATTTTTTCCCCACCAAAACCAAGTGCCCGTTAATTCATGAAAAGGTCTAAATAAAACGGGGATAGGCTCACCAGTAGGCGTTTTTAATGATTGCAAAAAAACAGCTACCCTGTCTAACCAGCTTTTATACTTTTGGTGTTGGTGTCCGCCAGGTAATATAGAAGCAACTGATCCATGTGTCGTGTCCCATGCGTTTTTACCGGTTAATGGATTGCCTACATGCCAACTAATTGTAATCACACTTCCTTTTGCATGTGCTGCACCAATATATGATCTGATGTCTTTAAAAGGAACCCCATCAATATTTTTTGACATGCCTAACTCAATGTTGGCTATATCAAAACCATATAAACCAGGGTAATCCTGAACAATATCACTAATATCACTTTTACCTGGAATACCGCGCCAACCAACGCCATATGCCATTGCGTCTTGATGACCAAAAATAGTATAAGCATCTTTTAATTGATAAAGATGCTTATACAGATTTTTTGTTAATGGAGTTGCAGACATGTCTGAACATTGCTGTGCGTGTGTAACTGTTACAAACGTTATAAACAATAACAAAGACAAACAAACCCGGTAAAATTTTAGCATTGAACTTTTATTTAAAAGAGCCCAATATCGTCAAAAAATACTTCAAAAATCTTACCACTATATTCTTTTAATTCAATTGAAGAAATGGTTGTTGGATTACCAATAATTGATAATGGAACCTCTATTTGCGTCCATACACCAAGTGTTGTAGGTAGCGTTAATGTATAAGTCACAGTAGAACTACCATTTAAAATAACCCTTATTTTAAATCCTCCAGCATTAGTACCAGTGAATACAGAAAATTTAATTGCAGAGAAACCAGCAGTGCTGATTGCAGGTGCTGCTTTAGTTAACCTGAATCCACCAAAACCAGCCGTATAATTTGTTTTAATTGAATTTGTTCCTCTAAGTACATTAAGCGTATTATTTACAGTAGCAGTAGTACTATAAGACGTATTAGACCATCCTGTTGTTAAAGCATCTGCATAAATTACATGTCCCAAACCATAAGAGATTGCTGCCTTTGTAGTACCAGATGGTGTTGTTACAGAAAAGTACCCACCCGTAATTGTTGATGGAATAGTAACCTTAATTTGGGTTTTAGAACTAGATACAATAGTTAAATTGGTATTGTTAAGTTTTACACTTGTAACGCCAGAAAAATAATTACCAGTTAACGTAACCTCCGTTCCTGCATCACCCGCTCCAGGTGAAAATGAAGTAATTTCAGGAGCTGGTTGTAAAATTTTAAAATTGTAAACCACCGATCCATATTTAGTAGTCACCTTTATTGGGTTGTTAACGGGGTCTGGTAAATTAGATGGGATTTTTACAGTAACAGTTGTGTCGTCTGCACTAAATAAAGAATCTGCAGCAGCAACATTACTAAATTCTACCTTGAGGGTTGTTGCTAAGTTTTGCCCTTTAATGATGATCCAATCACCATAAACAACTGAAGAAACCGCCAAAGCCCTATTATTTAAATCTGTTACCGCATTGATTGTTGGCGGTAATGCACTTGGCTTAGTAGAATAATCTACATAATTATCTTTTTTGCAAGAAAACAAAAATAGCATCGAGCAAAAAGCAAGACAGCCTAGCGTGTTTTGCTTTAGTGATTTTAAAATAGTATTCGTGTACATAAATTAATTTTTATTTGATTTTACCAACCAGGGTTATTATTAGGTATTAATGTATTTGAGTTAAGCTCACTTTGAGGAATTGGCAATAATAAATTACGTGTGTTTCTTACTTTTGTAATATTATTTTGACCAATACCGATTTTATTCATTACTTGTAAATAAATCCCCCAGCGCATTAAATCATACCTTCTAATACCTTCAAAAACAAACTCTCTCGCTCTTTCAGCAAGCACAAAACTTCTAAATTCATCTCGAGTTAAATTAGCAGGTGCTGTTTGTGCTTTTGATCTAGTTCTTATCGTATTTAATGCAGTATAAGCCTGAGCAGATGGACCATTATTGATTTCATTATCAGCTTCAGCCACGATCAAATACATTTCGGAAAAACGAATCATTGAAAAATGAGCATCACTTCTAGAAACGGTAGGATCTGCCACATCACTATATTTAATAGTATATGCACGATCATCTGTTGTTCCATTATTTGCCCAAGTAGCCCCATTTACAACCCTGTAATTATATGCTTGCCACGAAGGATAGTAATACTTTGTTCGTGCAGCATTGTTCATTTCGTAATTGTGTACAACTCCATTTAATACACGAACATCGGTGGTATCATAATCTCTATAATGATTGTTGGTAAACCACATCGCTCCTCTACCAAAAGTTGAAAATGCAGACATATAGTTATGCAGTTCATTTACAAAAAGCGAACCGCCTAAAGCTTGTAACTGCCACATATGTTCCGTTTTGTTTCTTCCTGCTTTATTCCATAAATCAGTCCAATTGGTATATAAAGAATATTCATTACTAGCTATAACTTCAAGCGCCTTTTCTCTAGCTAATGTGTAATAATCTTTTGATGAAATATTTTCAAGTCCAGCTACTACTGTTTTTGCATAGGTAAACATGGCATTATTACTGCCACCTCTTACACTTACATTTCCTGTAGCTGCACCTGATGCCATAGTCATATAGGTTTTTGCCAAGTAGCCTTTAGCTACTGAGCGATTAACCCGTCCAACCTCACCGGCTTTCGGATCTTTTGCTGGC
Source organism: Sediminibacterium sp. (assembly GCA_044341045.1). Classification (GTDB taxonomy): domain Bacteria; phylum Bacteroidota; class Bacteroidia; order Chitinophagales; family Chitinophagaceae; genus Sediminibacterium. The sequence continues at coordinate 12,799 of JBIISK010000038.1, forward strand.
AATAGATTGGTTTCAGCACTTTTAAAATCTGCAATGATTTGCTTATATACATCCGCTACCGAAGACCTACCAATACTCGCTGTTGGATCTAAGGATAAAGATTTTAAGCGGATGGGAACGCCACCATACAACTGAACCAATTGAAAATAAGCCCAACCTCTAAAAAAATAGGCTTCGCCTAAAATTCTATTTTTTACTGTGGGGTCTATATTGGTATTAATTGTACTTACATTTTCTAAAACGGTATTTGCTCTAGCAATTACAGAATAACAACCTACCCATGGGCCATCAACACCCCAGTATCCCTGTGGGTTTCCAGCACCTGATGTACCTAAAAACCAATCAGCTCCTGATACATGATCATCATCTAGCATGGTTAAATTCCACATAGGCTGCAAATACAGGTCGTATGTATATAGTGCACCATATACCGCATTGATTGCTGCTTTAGCATCTGCCTCGTTCTTATAGAAATTTTCTGGAGATAAAAAAGCAAGCGGCTTTTCTTCTAAAACCTTCTGACAAGAAAAGGCTGAAAATATCAAAACTGGTAATAAAATTTTCCAGCTATTTAATTTATTAATTTTCATATAATAAGTTTTATAAAAATTTAAAAGTTGCATTTAATCACAATATTGTAAGTTCTTGAATTAGGGAAACCTCCTAAGTCTACACCAAACAATGCAGGATTATCGCCATAACTATTTATTTCTGGATCAAATCCTGTATACTTTGTAAAAGTGTACAGGTTGTTTACACCCAAAGAAACTTTAATGGCATTAATACCTTTAACTAATTTACCAGGAAGTGTATAGCCAAGATTAATATTCTTTATACGCACAAAACTACCATCCTCAATAAACCTTCTAGTAAATGGCAATGTTCTCCAAAACTGTCTAATAGGCTTTGGCGCTATGGCATTAGAATTATCAGCACCTTCTTTCCATGCACCATTAAACATATCCAAAGTAACATTTTTCGAAGTTCCAATATTAGCATTCCAAACGCTATTCATATTTACTATATCGTTGCCCTGAACCCCATTTATAAATACACTTAAATCAAAGCTCTTATACTTGAAGTTATTTGTGATACCAAATGTATAATCTGGATTTACATCTCCTATAACAACACGATCAGTAACAGAGATAGAGCTCGGATCGTTGTCAAAATTTCTATACTTAACTTCACCAATCATACGTCTGATAATATTTAAAGGCTGTCCGCTAAATACCAATGAGTTTCTTACTTCCGCCTCATTATCAAAATAGCCATCTTCTACATAACCATACAAGGTTCCAATTGGTAATCCTGCACGCTGAATAAATGGAGCATCACGTGTAGAAATATTGCTTGCAAATTGTTCTTTAACATCACCACCTAATGAAATGATTTTATTTCTGTTAAATGAAATATTCAGATTTGTTTTCCATTGAAAATCCTTCTTATTGATAACAGTTGCATCCATCGCAATTTCCAAACCCTTGTTTTCAACTGAACCTGAATTTCTTAATTGACGCTGAAAGCCTGTAGAAGCAGGTGTTGTAATATATTGTAATAAGTCGTTGGTGCGTTTTAAATAAACATCAACATGCGCATTGATACGTCCATTAAATAAACCCAAATCTAAACCAGCATTATAAGCATTTGTGGTTTCCCATTTAAGTTGCGCATTAGCTGGACCCGCAAAAACGTCATCGGCTAAACCCGTTTGCACCACACCATTAAAAGTGTAATTATAAATAGCAAGCTTTGACAAAGAAGCGTAAGAGCCAATACCCTGATTACCAGTTTGACCATAACTTGCTCTTAATGTTAATTCACTAATTGCATCAATTTTATTGATGAAAGACTCTTTATGCAATTTCCATGCTAGACCTGCCGAAGAAAAAGCAGCCCACTTATTGTCTTTTCCAAATTTGCTAGATCCGTCATTTCTATGTGATACAGATAAAATATACTTATCGGCATACGTGTAATTTAAACGACCTAATACAGACACTAAATTAGATTGGTATTTGTTGGTTACAATTGGTAAAATTTGTTCTGCCGATTGTAGGTTTTCATTTTTTAAAAGATCATTTGGAAAGGTTTTAGCTTCTGCGCGCTTAGAATTACCCATATTTTGCTCAAAAGTTGAAGCAGCAGTAGCAGTAAAACTATGGTTGTCTACTTTTTTATTATAAGTAAGGATACTTTCAGATACTACACTAGACCAATTATTATCTGATTTTAAACCCCATCCCTTAGATGCAAATCCTTCAAATACAGTTCGAGGATAATATTGATCTCTAGTATTAGCACCATAATTAAATCCAATATTTTGTCTGAACTTTAAATTCTTATGAATAGTAGCTTCTAAAAAGTTAGATGAAAAAATATTTGTTGCAGTAACCCTGTTTAATACATCATTCACATAAATATATGGGTTGGTGATAAAATCATCACCCAGCCCATCATACTCATCTAAAATACTAATGGTAGCAGGATATGTTAACGCAGAACGAACTACCCCTGCACTTGCAGCATCAGATTTATCCGTACCAGTTTTAACACCTCTTGTTGTAGAATTAGAGATAGAATTACTTGTACCAATGCGGAAAGTTTTATTGATATTTCTATTTAAATTAAAACTGAGGTTTATTTTTTTATAGCCAGAAGTTTGAATTACCCCTTCTTGATCTACATAGCCAAAGGTAAAATTATGGCTGCCAGCATCTGATGCACCAGAAACGTTTACTGTATAATTTTGAGTGAACGCTTGTCTAAATATTCTATCCTGCCAGTTATTTCTATCATTTTCAAATGCAGAAGGATTAGGGAATAACAAAGAATAATTAGTGCCGTCATATTTGTTTGCATTTTGAAAGGCTAGGTTTTGAAAATTCGCATACTCCATTGGATTAAGCATTCTCATTTTTCTGGAAACCTCTGCTAGCCCCATTGTTACATTTAGTTCAACCTTATCTTTTCCTATCTTACCTTTTCTGGTTGTAATTAATACAACCCCATTGGCACCGCGAGATCCATAAATAGCCGTAGCAGATGCATCTTTTAAAACATCTATTGATTCGATATCATTAGGGTTTAAAAAAGCAAGCGCATTGAGTGTTTGTTTTTCATCACCCCCTAATGATTCTGGTGTTGTACCACTACTACTATTATTGAAGGGCACACCGTCAATAACATATAAAGGTTCCGTTCCACCTAAAAATGAATTAGATCCACGAATTCGAATACTAAGGCCAGCTCCAGGTGCGCCATCATTTTGAGTAACATTTACACCCGCTAATTTACCTTGCATGGCCTGTAATATGTTTCCAGGATTATCACGCATGATATCTTCACGATTAAGTCTTTGAGCAGAACCGGTTAAGTCTGATTTTTTAACAGTACCATATCCAATTACAACCACGTCGGCAAGTGCCGAAGCAGTTGACCTTAAAGAAACTGTAACTGTGGTTTTCTTTGAGACATTCACTTCAGATGTTTCCATTCCTACAAATGTTACCACTATAGTGGTTGCACCAACAGGAAGGTCAATAGAAAAATTACCCTTGTCATTACTTAGCGCAACAACTTTAGAGTTTTTTACGGCTACCGTTGCGCCATTAATTGGAGCGCCGGCTTCGTCCAATACTTTACCGGTAATTTTCTTTGATTGTGCCTGTCCCTCAACAACTAGGATGGCAAAAAACAAAAGAAAGAAAATGAACATTTTTTTCATATAGCAATGGTTTTATCAAATGTAAATAGTTGTTGATATAAATAATGGTACTATTTTATCCCTTTATTGTATTTTATTAGTCAAATAATGCTAATTTGTCTCATATTAGAGTTATAATTGAGATGATATTATTTTATCAGTATTATGAAAAATGACCTACTAAAAGAAATCACGCCACTGACAAATAGTGATTGTTTTACCATTTTTTCTAGAACAAAAACCGAATTTGACTTTCCGTTACATTACCATGAAGAGTTTGAAATTAATCTGATCATTAATGCAAAAGGCGCCAAAAGAATAATTGGCGACCATATTGGAGAAATAGATGAACTAGAACTCGTTTTAGTTGGACCCAACTTACCACATTGCTGGACCACACATCAATGCAAAAACAGCATCATATCTGAAATTACTATTCAGTTTCACAAAGACCTAATAGACGAAAAGTTCTTACGGCGCAATCAACTTTTTTTTATCAAAGAAATGTTTGAAAAAGCAAAACAAGGTATACTCTTTTCAAATTTTACAGCCAATTTGGTTCAAAAAAGAATCATTGAATTAGCCAATAAACAGGGGTTTTTATCGGTACTAGAACTCATGTCAATCTTACATGTACTATCTACCTCCAATGACATGCAACTATTGTCAGGAGCAACTTTCAGCAATATCAATAAATCATATAACAGCAGAAGAGTAGAAAAAGTGATTGACTATTTGAACCAACATTTTGACAAGCAAATTAGCCTGGCAACCGTTGCTAATTTAGCCAACATGACAGAAGTTTCGTTTAGTAGATTTTTTAAACAACATACCGGTAACAGTTTTATTGATAACTTACTAGAAATAAGATTAGGGCAAGCTTCAAGGCTATTAATTGATACGCATTTACCTATTAGTCAGATTGCTTTTAATTGCGGTTTCAATAATATTTCTAACTTCAATCGTATATTTAAAAAGAAAAAGGGCTGTACTCCTAAAGCGTTTAGGGAGGATTACGCCAATATTAATCGTGTATTTATATAAATAAAGTGTATGAAATTTTTATCCAAGTGTTTTATTTTGTTGGCTTGTATGGCAATAGCAGAAACCGCTATAAGTCAGCCATTTATCAATGAAATCAAGGCTTTTAGAAGGGCTGATTCTATAACTGCGCCTCCCAAAAATGCAATTTTACTTATAGGCAGTTCAAGTTTTACCAACTGGAAAGACGTTGCCAAGTATTTCCCGGATCAAACAATAATTAATAGAGGATTTGGAGGTTCATCACTGCCGCATATGATTATGTATGCAGAAGACGTCATCTTCAAATACAACCCCAAGCAGATTCTTATTTATTGTGGCGAAAATGATTTAACAGGTGGACCAACTATTACGGCGGATACTATTTTTGAGCGCTTAAAAAACCTACACCAACTTATAAGATCGAAATACAAAAAAGTACCCATCGCTTATATTTCTATGAAGCCAAGCCCTAGCAGAGAAAAGTATTTAGAAACCATGCAAAAAGGCAATGCACTGATTAAGTCGTTTATGGAGCAGCAAAAAAGATCTAGCTATATTGATGTGTATAGTAGCATGCTTGATGCAAATGGAAAAGTACTGACCCATATATTTTTATCCGACAAACTACACATGAATGCAGAAGGTTATAAAATATGGCAAGGTGTAATAGCGCCTTATTTGGTCAAGTAATTATTAGTACTGCTTTAGGTAACGAAGCATCGCTTCAACAAAATAATAATCGGCATATGTAAGCGCCATGTCCACTTCTCCATTTAATGGGAGTGCCCCAACACTATGCTTTAATAAAAAGCCTCCATTGGTACCTTTGCTTGCTAAATATTCGGGACTAGAGAGGCTCGTTAAAATAGTTTCTGCAGCCTTTTTATATTTTTGCTTTAACGGACCTGCTACATAACCTGATAATTCGATAAATGCAGAAGCCATAATAGCTCCAGCAGAAGCGTCTCTTAATGCATTTGGAATATTAGGCGCATCAAAATCCCAATAAGGAATGCCATCTTTTGGATAGCTTGGATGATTTAATATAAACGCTGCTATTTTGTTGGCTTGCGCTTTGTATGTTTCATCTTTTGTTAACCTATACATCATAGTGTAGCCATAAACAGCCCAACCTTGTCCCCTAGACCATGCCGAAGAATCGGAATATCCCTGCCAGGTGGTTTTTTTAAGCAAACTGCCCGTAGCTAAACTGTAATCGAGTACATGGTATGCTGCATTGTCTGGACGAAATTGACGTTCCATAGTAGTGTTGGCATGTATTTTAGCAATTTCACCAAAACGTGGATCGCCGCCATTGTTACTTACCCAAGTAAGTAATTCTAGATTCATCATATTGTCTACGATAACAGCGCATTTGAAATTTTTACTAGAATCCCAAGACTGAATTGATTGAATTTTAGGTCGAAACCTACTCGCCAATGACATAGCAGCAGTGTCAATTATTTTTTTATACTTGTCATTCTTAGTAATACGGTATGCATTACCATAAGAACAATACATCATAAAACCTAAATCATGATTGCCCGTAAAATGCTTTTCAGGCTCCATTAGGTTGAGACGTTCTTCTGCAATTTTTTGAATATTTGTGTTTTTACTGTAGTCATATAAATACCACAATGTACCCGGAAAAAAACCTGCACACCACCATTTGGTATTACTTGTAACCATTTTACCGGTATTGATATCAAAGTTTTGCGGCATACGGTCTGCGGCCACATTGCGGTGCAAGATTTGATATTGCTCTACTGCTAATGATAAATTAGTAGCGATTTGTTTTTTTAAGACTGCATTGAAATTTGACTGCGCAAATAATCCAATACCCGTGGCCATAATTGCTATAACTAATAAAACGCGCTTGCTCATATCTAAACTTTTATATTTTTAATTTTCTGGAAAGATGTTAAATTGATACTTTCCTTTATTAGTAATACGCTTGTCTTTAAAAATCATTCTATATATAGTATTACCCCATACTTTAGAAAGCCTTGTATCATCAAGTGTTACAGGCTCAAATTGAACATCAAACGTTTTAGCATCATACATAAATAATGCACTACTAGACTCGTTGGTGAATTTGATTTTTCCGGGCTCTACAACAACAGGCTTGGTTGCACATAAAAAATTAAGTTGATTGGCCTGCTGCGCTTGCTGCAACACAAAATTTTCCGAAATAGTTAGTGTACCCGTTTTTGACAATTGATATTGCAAGGTCCACTGATCTACACCAGCCTCTTTTTCGTAAGCGCCAGCAATATCTAGTTTTAATGATTTGGCTAGCGAATCAAATACCACATTTTTGGAACGAAACTCTTTGCCATCTTTTTGTGAAAACCCATTAGGCATAGGTAGGTTATGAAAACTACTTTGCATAGTCCAAATAGAATAACGCTGCGGACCAAAAGTAAATTTGGTATAAGTACCCACCCCTGCATCTATCAACAAAGGTTTATTTTTTACGTAATACACAAAAGAACCGACGTCGTTATGGTTATGACTTTCTGCATTATAGCCACCCTTTGCTGCAAAAAATACAGAATCGGAACGCATATAACAAAACTCTGTTTGTGGATACCAAGTATATGCAGCATTTGAAAGCGCTGGCTTGGTAGCAGCAAGTTCATTTTTAGACCACAAATATTCGAGGGTTCTAAATGCATCTCGATCATGAATAACTTTTTCGGGGCCACGGGTGCTTAAATAAGCACCAAAACCTTTTAGTTCGGCACTATTAACAGCTTTACCATAACGGTATACGAATGAGGCCTCGCCCCCACCTTGCGCAGATGCATCAGCAAAATTAACAACCCAACCATCGCCAATATAAGATCGGGAAATATACTCCCCCATTGATTTAATTTTAGTTGAAGAAAAAATATCAATTTTGCCGCCAGTTGCATACGCAAGAATTTGCAGGTAGTCGTACATTTTTCCTGCTGCATGTCCCCAATAAGATGGCCCTTCTTCACATGCACCATCGTCTTTAGTATAGTCGATAAATTTATCTACCGAAGTCATGGTTTTATAAACAGCATCTGTTAAGCGCTGCTTGTCCTCTTCCATGAGTAAAAAAGCAGTGAGCACATTAAAATTACACCATGGATTCCAGTTGTTTACCATACGATCAGGCCCACCAGTTAAGGCTTGCCACCAATAATCACTACGTTCTAAATAAGGATCTAAAATGCGGTTTTTAACTTCTTTTCTAATTCTAGACGCAATCACCGGATCCACTTTGTCAAATTCTGGTGCTAAAAAATGATGAATCCAAGAAAGCATAGATCCAATATCACCAGACGTTAAATCAATAATTACTTCTGATTCGTTTGGTAAAGATCTTTTAGTTTTTTGTACAGGCTGATGAGCGGATAAAACCCAAGTACGCATGTCACAAGTATGCCAAACACCATTTATAATTTGATCTAAAAACCGCCCCTTACCTTCTGTCATTTCTGCTAAAAACAAATGCATCAATGCTTCGTTGTTTTTATTAAATGGAATTTCCATGACAGTTCTAGCACCTGTTCTTTCGTAGGCTAAATAATTGGTAGCGGTAACCACTTTCCATTCGTACGCTAAAAAAGCCTCGCCCTTTTTAATGATTTCCTCTTTACTTTTTCCTATCAAGGCATCCCAACCATCTCTATTGTTATAGCTAGGATACGAAACCCATTTTTGTTTGGGTAATAAATACTGAGCCACTGCGGCCTTATTTGCGGCAGTTACTAACATATTACGCTGAGCAGTAACGCTACCCGTAATAAAACAAAACAACATCAGAAATAAAACGCTAACATGTTTAAATGGCTTCATTGTTTGAATTTTTATTATTTAGGCCAATATAAAAACCCACTAGCCTTGCTATTATACCTTGTTGTAGACCCATTAATTGCTTTTATATAAGTTGCTACTTCTGGGAAAGTAAGCAATAATTCTTCTAATACATACATAGACGAAGCCGGAACATAGGGTTTATTATAGTCGGCCCTGGTTTTATCCGGAGCATAATTGGTATTCACAAATTCGATGTGGACATTATTGACAGGATCAATTAAAAACGGCTTCCAATAATCTACCATATGCTGCACGGTAACATTAATTGTATTCTTTTTTTCTTTAAAGGTTTTTAACGATGCAGCACCCTCATATAAGAATTTAACTCTCAAAATACGCGCATAAAAAGCAAGGTTATAGGCATGGTAAGCAAAGGCGTCTCTATTTACCAAATCTTCAGACTTGCC